>JBBIKM010000055.1:1162-30616 GCA_037445455.1 bacterium
CTTGCCACCAGCCTGTTGATGGCGCTGTGGTGGATCACGGAGGCGATTCCCATGCCGGCCACGGCGTTGCTGCCAATGATGCTCTTCCCCTTCCTCGGCATCCTGCCGATGAGCGCGGTGACCGTCAACTACAGCGATGAGATCATTTATCTGTTTCTGGGCGGCTTTTTCATCGCGATGGCGATGCAACGCTGGAACCTGCACAAACGCCTGGCGCTGCACATCATCCGCCTGATCGGCGCCAGCCCGAGGCGCCTGGTGCTGGGCTTCATGTGCGCCACGGCCTTCCTCTCGCTGTGGATTTCCAACAGCGCCACCACCATGATGATGTATCCCATCACCGCGGCGGTCATTTCTCAGTTAACGGCAGGCTCGAACGGGGAAGCGCAGGAGCCGGTGCGGCACCTGCAAACCTGCCTGATGTTGGGTATTGCATATGCTTCGAACATCGGCGGCATGGGCACCCTGCTGGGCACCGCGCCGAACCTGATTTTCGCCAGCAACGTCGAAAAGCTGTTCCCCGAGGGGCCGGAGATCGGCTTCGTTGATTGGGCGAGCTTCGGCATGCCGATCGTCATCGTGTTCATTCCCATCGCATGGATCCTGATGACGCGTGTGCTGTTTCCCGTGGGCCGGGTTGGTTCCTCCAGGACCCGGGAAGTCATTGTCGAGGAACTCGCGAAGCTCGGCCGCATGTCGCGCGGGGAACGATTCACCCTGCTCATCTTTGTGAGCGCCGCGCTGGCCTGGGTGTTCCGGGTGGATATTGACTTTGGCGTGTTTCGCCTGCCCGGGTGGGCCAGCTCGCTCGCTTTGCACAAGCAAGTGACGGACTCCACGATTGCCATGACCGCCGGCATCCTCTTGTTTCTGATTCCGGTTGACTGGAAGCGGGGTGAATTTCTGCTCGATTGGAAGACGGCAACCAAAGTGCCGTGGGGGATCCTGCTCTTCTTTGGCGGCGGCTTGGCGGTTTCTGCGGCCTTCGTTGCGACCGGCTTGTCGGTGTGGATTGGTGAGCGGCTGCAACTGCTCGCCGGCCTGCCGCCGCTGGCGGCAGTCGTGCTGGTTTGCCTAGCCATTACCTTTTTCACCGAGGTAAACTCCAACACCGCGACGGCCACCATCTTCATGCCGATTGCCGCCGCCACCGCGCAGGCCATGCACATGAATCCGCTGCCGCTCATGATCGCGGTGGCAGTCTCTTCCTCCTGCGCGTTCATGCTGCCGGTGGCAACCGCGCCGAATGCCATCATCTTCGCCTCCGGCCACGTGACCGTGCCGCAAATGGCCAAGACGGGGTTCAGTCTGAATCTAATCGGTGCCGTCATCGTTACGCTGGCGATCTATGCCTGCGCAACACCGGTGTTTGACATCGCATGGGATCAATTTCCCGCGTGGGCCCGACCCAAATGAAAGGTGAATGTGAGAGAAGATCATGCCGGCGTTTCGCAGCGCCGGTTGTCAATCAACAAATTGTTCCGCAATGCAAAACGATGGGAGTCTGCTATGGCACAAGTTGCGCAACCCGAGTACAACCCTTGGGAGTCGGCTCTGACGGTCTACGACGAAGCGGCCAAAGTCATGGATCTGCAGTATGATTTGTGGCAGCGCGCGCGGCTGCCCGAGCGCGAATTGACCACTCATTTTCCGGTGCGCATGCGTGATGGTCGCATCCAAATTTTCACCGGCTACCGCGTGCAGCACAGCACGGCGCGCGGCCCGGCCAAGGGCGGCATCCGCTATCATCCCGAGGTCACGCTGGATGAAGTGCGCGCGCTCGCGACCTGGATGACGTGGAAGTGCGCCGTGGTCAATCTGCCTTTTGGTGGGGGCAAGGGCGGCGTCATTTGCGACGTGAAAAACATGGACAGCGGCGAATTGGAGCGCCTCACCCGGCGCTACGCCACCGAGATCATCCCCATGATCGGCCCCGAGCGCGATATTCCCGCGCCTGATGTGTACACCAATCCCCAGGTGATGGCCTGGATCATGGACACCTACAGCATGATGAAGGGCTATGCCGTGCCCGGCGTCGTGACCGGCAAGCCGCTCTCGATCGGCGGCTCGCGTGGCCGTGTTGAAGCCACAGGGCGCGGCTGTGTGTTTACCATCGCCGAGGCCGCCGCACATCTCAAATTGAACCTCAAAGACAGCCGCGCCGTGATTCAGGGGTTCGGCAATGCCGGCACGGTTGCGGCAAAATATCTGCAGCTCGAACATCAGATGCGCATCATCGGCATTTCCGATTCCTCCGTCTGCCTGTACAACAAGAGCGGCATCGACCTGGAGCGGGCCTTTATTCACAAGGAAAAAACCGGCTCGCTCAAGGGTTTTGACGGCGCCGAGGTGATCAGCAATGACGAGTTGCTCACGCTCGAATGTGAAGTGCTGGTGCCGGCGGCCACCGAGAATCAGATTACGCGGCACAATGCCGGCCGCATTCGCGCCCGCATCATTGGCGAGGCGGCCAACGGACCCACCACGCCGGACGCGGACAAGATACTCGAACAGAAGGGCGTCTTCATCCTGCCGGATATTCTCGCCAACGCCGGCGGGGTGACCGTCTCGTATTTTGAATGGGTGCAGGACAATTATCACTTCTTCTGGCGCGAAACCGACGTCACCAACTATCTGCGCGAAGTCATGGTCACCAGCTTCCAGGAAGTGCTGAAGATGAAGCAGAAGTACCAGGTCGGGATGCGGCTGGCCGCCTACATCCTCGGCATCGATCGCGTCGCGGAGGCCATTCGCTTGCGCGGTATTTATCCATAATCATTGTCTGTCCGAGTATGTTCCAACCTCGGCTGAGCCGGAGTCTCCAAGGCTTCGAGCATGGGGGAAGCGCTGAAGACTTTGATGCCACGACCAGGCCTGTGGTGGAACATTTTTTCACAATGCGCAATTTCGGATGGACACCAATCACCCAGTGGCAGCCGCCACTGGGTGACCCCATTGGGGATTGCGCCGGCAATCAGCCGGAACGGCGAGGCGGACCTCGCCGCCATCATCCCTGCAACTGCATTAGAAGGACTCGACATGCAAACACTCCCCTCTGCCGGCACGGCCGCACGGAATTCGCAGCGCCTGCCTTTCCTTTTCCCCAACTTCAAACGCGCCGCCCGCGTGCTGCTGCTGAGCATATTCGCCCTTGCCTGCCTCTGCCGGGCACAAACGCAGCCGGATTCCGCCAGCGGCGGGCAAAATGAAATCGAAATCCGCGGCCAATTGCTGCTGATGCACTTTGTCGAACAGGAACGGCAGCCCAGCTTCGCAGGGGTGGCCGCACGCTACGCCACCGGCGAACGCGTTTCCGAAGCCCACCGCATGCTGGGCGAACTGCTGGCCAGGCCTTCGACCTCGCCCAGTGATGCCTTCTATCGCGTGGCGATTTATCTGTTCGGCCGGCAAAACCTGCCGTATGCTTTGGCGGAAAACATCAAACGGTCGCTGGCAGAAGTGCCGACCCGGCGGGGAGAATCGGAACACGAGTGGCACATGTACTATGCCGCGCTGCTGCTGGCGGCGGAAACCTGGCCGGACACGCCGGCGGAACAGTGGTTCAACGGCAAATCCTCCGCGGAAAACCTGCTGGAAGCCAAGAGCTATTTCAGCGCCTGGATCACTCAGTTGGTGGAAAACGGCCAGAGCGAATATGATTCCCCGCAATTCATGCCGTCTTTCTTCGCCACACTCGCGCTGATGCACGAATTCACCCGCGACGATTTGTTCCGCAAGCGCCTGAAAGTGGTGTTGAACCTGATCATGCTCGATTTTGCCTCGGAACATTTGGACGGTTTGTATGCCGGCGCGCACAGCCGCATCTCCGAAGCGCAAATCCTGTCGCCGCGCGACGCGTTGAGCGCGGGCTTTGCCTGGCTCTATTTTGGCGCCGGCCGGATGGTCCCCAGCCCGGAGTTGCTGTTCGCTTCGCTCAGCAGCTTCGAGCTCGCCAGCGTGATTCTCGAACTGGCCACCAACCGCGATCCGCTGGGCGGGTATGTGCATCTCGAACGCAAGAGCGCCGCCCGCTTCTTGCGTCCCGCGCCCAGGCAAGAAACCACGGTGTGCAAATATGCCTATGTCACCAAGCAGTATATTCTCGGGTCGCAACAAGGCGGATTGTTCTACCCCACCCACCAGCACTCCTGGGGCCTGACCTATCTCTCCGAAACGGACGACCGGCCGATACTGTTCATCACCTATCCCTCCACCAGCGCGCGCGAGCTGGCGCTGTTTCGCGTCGAAGAGCCGCGTGTGATGCTGGCGGAAGCCAACTCGCCGCGCAGCCGCCGCAGCCAGGAAGTCCGCCTGACCGGCGCCTCGGCCTACGAAAGGCTGTTTCAACATCGCAATGTTTTGCTGGGCCTTTATGACGCACCCGATACGCTCACGCAGGTCCGATTGAACGGCTTTTTCTCGGAGGATCTGCAGGATTTTTCCGCGGCTGCCAGCGAGGGCGCCAGCCTGCAGCCGGGAGAATGGATTTTCTGCCGCGCTGCCGGCACGTTCATCGCCGTGCTGCCGATGCAGCCCTTTCGCTTCGAAAAGATAGCGGGTGGCCGGCTGTTTGTTTCCGAGGGCCGGCGCAACGGCTTCGTGATCGAAGTCAGCACGCCGCTGGAGAACGCCAGCTTTGAAGAGTTTCAACGCCGTGTGCGCGAAGTGGCCAGACTCACCATCGACCGCGACGCCGAGGCCGCCAACCGGGTGAGATATACCACCAGTTACGGCGACCGCATGCTGTTTTCCTACAATTCTGCCACCGGCACGGTGCGGCGCCTGCTCAATGGCCTGCCGGTGCCGGCGGAATCCTGCCCGCTGTTCGAAAGCCAGTTTCTGCGCTACCATCCCAACCAGCGGCGCCTGGTGTTGCGCATCAACAATCAGTGGCTCGAGCTGGATTTTGCGAAATGGGAGGTTAATCAGGGCTACTCTGAAATCACCGACGAGTTGCGCGGTGAGTGGCGCTGATGCCAGGCGCCGATGCAACCGTGGCTGCTGCCTGTAAATGGTGGCGGCGGCCAGGGCCACGCCAAATGTTGCGCCAGATTAAAGCTTGCTTTAGATACCCTCCCTGGTTATATTTGCGGCCATTCGATTGCGTGGTGCGCTGCAACCTTGACGCCAATGCCCCCCAACAGAGCGAATGTGAGCGAATCCGGGGAGCCACGGGCGCAGCGCCGGGCGCCCCACGAGGTTCGCCGGATGACCACGGCAAAAGAACGACTCGTCCCTGGCAGCAGGAGTGCACTGTCGTCGCACGTGTCGATCGTTACGTGAGCAGATTCGTCTGAAATTTCAAGGGAGGAGGAAGAGAAATTGGATTTGTTCGAGAAGTGTCGCAAGTTTACCCGGGCACAAGAAGCGATCGCGGAGGGCTGGTACCCCTATTTTCAAGCGATTTCCTCGGGCGCCGACATCGAAGTCACCATCAAGGGTCACCGTCTGATCATGGCGGGCTCCAACAACTACCTGGGACTTACCCAGGATCCCCGCGTTAAGGAAGCAGTCATCAAAGCGGTGGAAGAATTCGGCTCCGGCTGCACCGGTTCCCGCTTTCTCAACGGCACGCTGGAATTGCATGAGGAACTCGAGCGCCGTCTGGCGAAATTCATGAATCGGGAAGCGGCGTTGTGCTTTTCCACCGGTTTTCAAACCAATCTGGGCGTGATCAGCACCGTGGTCGGCAAGGGCGATGTGATCTTTGCCGATCGCGCCGACCATGCCAGCATCGTGGACGGCTGCCGTCTGTCCTTTGGCCACGTCACCCGTTTTCGCCACAATGACATGGAGGATCTGGAGCGGCTGTTGCGCAAGCATGAAAACGCGCCCGGCAAGCTCATCGTGGTCGACGGCGTGTTCAGCATGGAGGGCGACATTGTCGACCTTCCCAGCCTGGTGCGCCTGGCCGAGCAGCACAACGCCCGCATTTTGGTGGATGACGCGCATTCGATCGGGGTGCTGGGCAAGCACGGCCGCGGCACCGGCGAGCATTTCGGCCTGGAAAACAAGGTCGATATTGTGCTGGGCACCTTCAGCAAGTCGTTCGCCTCGATCGGAGGCTTTGTCGCCGGTGATGCGTATGTGATCGACTACATCAAGCATCACGCCCGTTCGCTCATTTTCTCCGCCAGCATGCCGCCGGCGGCCACGGCCGCGGTGCTCGCCTCCCTCACGATTTTGGAACAGGAGCCGGAGCGCATCGAGCGGCTGTGGCGCAACGTCCGCAAAGTGAAAGCCGCCTTTGACGAGCTGGGATTCAAGACCGGCCGCTCGCAAACTCCGATCATTCCCATTCACGTCGGCGAAGATCGCAAGACCTTCGACTTTTGGCAGTTGCTTTTCCAAAACGGCATCTTCACCAACCCCGTCATCTCTCCCGCCGTGCCCGCGGGCCAGGGCTTGATCCGCACCAGCTACATGGCGACGCACACCGATGAGCATCTCGATCACATCATCGAGACGTGCGCGCGTGTCGGACGGCAGTTCGGGTTGATTTCCTGAACCGACGCCGGCGGACCGCCCACCGTTCTTTCTGCCACGGCCTGCCCGTGGCAGAACTCTTTCATTTCCGGACTGCAATCACCAGGACACACACCCATTCCACCTGCAGGCGCTGAAACCCTGCAGCGAGAGCGCATGACTCTCGACCATTTTCGCTGAGGGAGAGGCCATTGTCCAAAATCGCGATTGTTCCCGTCGACAGTCCACGCCGGCTGCGCGAGTTCATCATGCTACCGTGGCAGATCTATCGCGGCAACCCCCATTGGGTGCCCCCCTTGATCATGGACATGAAAAAACTGCTCGACCGCAAGAAGCATCCCTTCTTTCACCATTCCGAAGCCGAATTCTTCCTCGCCCGCCGCGGCGGCGAGCTGGTCGGCCGCATCGCCGCCATCCTGAACAACAACCATAACCGCTTTCACAACGAGCAATGCGCCTTTTTCGGCTTTTTTGAGACGATCGCGGATCAGGAAGTCGCCAACGCGCTGCTGGAAACCGCGGCAACCTGGGCGCGGCAAAAGGGCATGAAAATCCTGCGCGGGCCGGCCAATTATTCTTCGAATGACACCTGGGGATTGCTGGTGGAAGGTTTCGACCGGCCGCCGGTCGTGATGATGACCTACAATCCCGACTACTATGTGGCGCTGCTGGAGCAGGCCGGCTTCGGCAAGGCGATGGATCTCTATGCCTGGCACATGGACAAGAGCACCGAGCTCAATCCCAAGATCCAGCGCGTCGGCGAGAAAGTGCTCACCGAACAAGGCATCAAGATACGCACGCTCGACCGCGGGAACTTCTGGCGGGAAGTCGAAATCGTCAAAAAGATCTACAACGATGCCTGGAGCAGCAATTGGGGTTTCGTGCCGATGACCGACGCGGAATTCGAGTTCATGGCGCGCGAGCTGAAACCGGTGGTGGACCCACGCCTCGTGCTCTTTGCCGAAAGACAGGGCGAGCCGGTGGGCTTTTCCCTTTCCCTGCCGGATTTCAACCAGGCGTTACACAAGATCAACGGCCGGCTGTTGCCGTTCGGCATCTTCAAGGTTCTCTATCATGCCAGAAAGATTCGCTCGATCCGGGTGTTGACGCTGGGCGTGGTCAAACGGCTGCAGAACGTGAGCGGCATCGGATCCGCGCTTTACATGGAAACGTATCGGCGGGGAATTGCAGCAGGATTCGACAGCGGGGAGTTTTCGTGGACGCTTGAAACCAACATCCCGATCAACCGCGGCATGCAACTGCTGGGCGCCAATCTTTACAAGAAGTATCGCCTGTATGAAAGGCCGCTTTAGCCGGGCACGCGCAGTGCTGCCCGGCGCTGGCCGGTGCCGGCGCGTTTGGAAAGGCCTGGCCTCCCCAAAGGCAGACCGGCCGGCGGGGGCGGCGCTTTCCTTTTAGGAAAGCCAGTACAGAAAGCGGCCGCAGTTTTCGCAGGTCAGAACTTCCTGATCGGTGCGGCCATGCGAGGTGACGGAGGTGGGCACGCGCATGAAGCATCCCAGGCAGGTGTCGTCCTTGACCGGGACGATCGCGCGTTTGTAGCGGGAACGCAACCGCTCATAATTGTTGACCAACTGTTTCTTGATCTTCGCCGCCAGCTCCTCGCGGGCGCGGCCCAGCGTGATCTTGCCCTCGTTATCCACTTCGAAGCCGAGCGCCTTCACTTCCTCGATCTCTTTGAGCATGATGTCGAGGTCTTGCAGCGCGACCAGGAATTCGATCTGGGTTTGGATTTTTTCAGCCATTAGTTCTTGAGCAATTTGATGAAGTCGGAGAAGGAATTGACGTTGCGGAATTTGTCGCGGTCGCGGGAGTGACTGAGGATTTCGACGAGCCGGCCCAACACCGGCAGATACTTGTTGTCCTGTTCCTGCGGGGGCGCAATCACCATGAACACGAGATGGACCGGCTCGCCGTCCATCGCCTCCCATTCAATCCCCTTCTTGGAGCAGCCAAACGCAATCATCAATTCGGGCGCGGCGGTGGAGCGGCCGTGTGGAATCGCGAGGCCGTGACCGATGCCGGTGCTGCCCAATTGCTCGCGGCGGTGAATCATCTCCAAGACGATGGCGGGATTGCGGACGAACCCGCTGTTCACAAAACAGGTCACCAACTCCTCCAGCACCCCCTCCTTGGTCTTGGCCTGCAGCGCGGGCACAAACAAGGATTCATTGAAATAGGGCACCAGGTCCAGCTTGTCCATACATGCTCCTAAACGCTTTCGAGTGAGACTCCATTCTGCGGCTGGCCATCCTCGCTGGCTGCGTTTGTCGCAATGGCTTCATCCAGCACCTGGCGAAGCGCCGGCACGATGAACACGTTTTCCAGGTTCATCTGTGCCAGCTCGCGCGCGAGTATTCGGATGCGCTGCGCCGGACTGAGCGCGCTGTTGATGATCATCATCGGCTTCTCCTTCACCAGGCAGTAGCCGCCGGTAAAATCACCCTTTTCATAGCGCAACTCGACACTCAGGCTCGTCAGCAGCTTCTCCAGGCTGGATAGTATTTCTTCCTCTTTCATAGACTCAGAGCAGATTTGTTTTTTTCCGGCGTTTCAACAGGTCCACCACCTCCTTCACCTCCTGGGCGCTGTCGCGCGGGCAGAGCAACAAGGCCTCCTCCGTTTCCACAATGATCAGGTCGTGCAGATTCACGGCGGCGACGGTCTTGCCGGCGACTTCGATCAGACAGCCCGAACTGTTCAGCAACACGTGCTCGCCCTCGCCCACCGCGTTGCCATCCTTGTCCTTCGGCAGCAGCTTGTACACTTCATCCCAACTTCCCAGATCATTCCACCCGAAATTGGCGGGCAACACCAGCACGTTCCGTGCATTTTCCATCACGCCGTAGTCGATCGAAATACTCTTGATTTGCTGATAGACCCGGGTGATGATCTCTGCGGCGGCCGGGGTGTTGAGATACTCTGCGATTTCACGCAGGCCGTCATTGAGATGCGGCAGATGTTCCTCAAACTGCTCCCGGATGACCGACACCCGCCAGACGAAAATGCCGCTATTCCACAGGAAATCGCCGCTGGCCAGAAAAACCTTGGCGGTCTCGAGATTGGGTTTCTCTGCGAAGGTTTTGACTCGGCGCGCAGTGGCGGTGCCGGCGGAAACGGTTTCGTCGCTGAACTGAATGTAACCGTAGCCCGTTGCCGGAAAAGTCGGCTTGATGCCGATGGTGATGAGCACCTCCTTTTCCGCCGCGATTTTGGCGGCGTCGAGCAGCGTCTGGCGAAAATTGTCCTCCGCCTCGATCAGATGATCGGCCGGCAGCACGATCATCACCTCATCGCCGAACCGCCGTTGAATATACAGCGCCGCCAGGCCGATGCAGGGCGCGGTGTTTTTGCCCTGCGGCTCGACGATAATATTCTCCTGCGGCACCGCCGGCAATTGCCGGGCAATTTCCTGCTGGTGCGCTTGCTTGCATACGATAAAAACCTTTTCCGGGGGAATGATTGGGAGCAATCGGCGAACGGTGTTCTGCAGCATCGTGCCGGTGCCGATGATTTGCAGGAGTTGCTTCGGGTGATTCTCTTTGCTTTTTGGCCAAAACCGCGTGCCGGCTCCACCGGCCATGATCAGAGCAACCATGATGCAGTCCTCAGTTGTGTCAGTCCTGAAAAAGAAAAGAAGATTCGCTCGGTGCAGGCATCTTCTCTCGAAAAAGTGCGGAGTAATGGTGGCCAGTACTGCTTTTGAACGGCGCAATGTAGACAACCGGCTCTAAAAAATCAAGAGGTTTATCCTGCTGGGCCGGCAGGTGCGCGCGCCTTGCCGGCCCACCGTTGCAGAAAGGAGCGCTGCAGATGCCGGCGATTTTGCCACAGCGCCTGGTGCAGTGCAGCAGCGTGCCACTCGCCGCGCAGCAACGGCGGAATCGCCGCAGCCGGAAAGCGCGCCAGCAGTTGGATCTTCTCGTTCCACGCCTGATCGCCATACCTCGCGAGGCGGCGGTTGGCGAACGCCATGCGCTGAAACATGCGGCCATATCGTGCCCGCCACTGGCGGTCATAGCGCGCAAGAAAAGCGGCGTCGAAGCGACCGCAATGATGCGCGGCGACGGCCACGGTGCCGGCCAGGCGGCCCAGTTCGATCCCAAATCGAATCCCCTCTCCCACCAGCGTGGCAATCAAACCGGCGGCATCGCCGACCACCAGCAAGCCGTCGGCGGAAGTGCGGCGCAATGGCGGGCTGGCTGGAATCGCACCGGTGTGATATTCCACAGCCGAAACCGCGCTGAGCCGCAAGTCGTGGATTTTGCCGCGGCGTAATTTTTCCAGCAACGCTTGCAAGGCCGGCTCCGGCTGCGCAGCAGTATCCGGATGAAGCAGACCCACACCGATGCGCACGCGGCCGTCACCGTGCGGGAAAAGCCAGCCGTATCCTGCCGGCCCCACCAAACTGCCCACCAACAGGGCAATCGTATCCGCCGGCCAATCGGCAGCAACGACGTCACACTCGGCGCCCAAGCCATAGCGCTGCGGCGGCTCCCGCAAGCCAAGTTCCCTGGCAAGCAGCCCGACCATGCCGGTGGCATCGATGAGCAACGGCGCAAAGAATTCACCGGCCTGGCCGGCCCGCAAGCCACATGGCTTTTCCTGCGACACGATTACACTTGTGACGCGCGTTGCCGGAAAGATCTCAGCACCGGCCTGGGCGGCGAGCACGGCGAGATGCTGATAAAGCCCGCGCACGTCGAGAATGCAGCTCACCGGCTCGTCATAGTGGAAGGTGGCTTGCGCGGCGGGTGCCAGAAACCGGCCGGTGCGAATCGGGTGCATGAAGCGGTCGGGAATGCCGAGGTGGCGCAGATCCTGAATCCAACTGCCGCCGCTGGTGTGAATCGGATAGCCGATTTCCTTGCTGCGCTCCAACAAGGCAACGCGCAGGCCGCCCTGGGCAGCGGCCAAAGCAGCGCTCAAGCCGGCAGGGCCGCCGCCGGCCACCAAGACATCGTAATGATGATGACGATTCATCGGCAGGGATTCCCAAACAAAAAAAGCACCCGCACACGCGGATGCTTTTCTGATTCCTCAGCCGTTTGGAATGCTAGAGAGTGGCATCCAAACGTTCTTTGATTCGCTGTTTGGGCAGTGCGCCGACGATTTGATCGACGACACGGCCGTTCTTGAAGATCAACAAGGACGGGATGCTGCGAATGCCGTACTGGCTGGCGATCATCTGATTACTGTCGACGTCCAGTTTCGCGATTTTGGCCCTGCCGGCATACTCGCCGGCAAGCTCGTTGATTGCGGGCGCAATCATCTTGCACGGACCGCACCATTCCGCCCAGAAGTCAACCAGCACGGGTATATCGGCTTTCAACACTTCCTGCTCAAATGTGCTATCACTCAGAACGACGGGATGAGACATGCCATTTCTCCTTTCGGCCAGCGGCCGGCTTGCAAGTTGTTTCGCTGGGCACACCATCGTGCTCATGCTTGCCATTCAATGATGCAAAACATAGAAACCTTTGGCAAAATTCCAACAGGTTTTTCCGGCATAATTTTTCAGATTCGTGTGAATTCCACAACCGGTTCACTCGGGCTCCGCCGCAGGCAGCGGCTGGCGCTGTGGCGCAAGCTCGGCCGCCTGGCGCCGGCGCCGCGCAATGTGCACCAGCACGGTAATCATCACATAAACCAACACGGTGTGCAGCAGCACCAGAATCTCGCCCCAGAGCGGCAAATAGGGCAGCAGGGCGGCGACAATGCCGATGGTGGCGGCAACGAGATAGATGAAGACCACAGCGCCGCGCGGCGTCATGCCGAGATCGACCAGCCGGTGCGAAAAGTGGCGGCGGTCCCCTTGAAAGATGGGGCGGCGTTCCCGCAGGCGTATGATGATGACCGAGAGCGTGTCGAAGATCGGCAGGCTGAGCACGAGCAACGGCATCAACGCCGGAATCATCGAGGCGCTTTGCGGCACGACGTAGCTGCTGGTGATCGACAACGCGGCGAGCAGGAAGCCGATGAACAAGCTGCCGGTGTCGCCCATGAAGAGGCGCGCGGGCGGAAAGTTGTAGCGCAGGAAACCGAGCAGCGCGCCGGCCAGCAGGCACAACGCCATCGCGGAAAAAAACTGGTCCTGCGCGATGGTGATCACCAGCAACATGGCCGCGGCAATCAGCGCCACGCCCGCGGAGAGTCCATCCATGTTGTCGAGAAGATTGAAGGCGTTGGTGATACCCACCACCCAGACCATCGTAACCACGGCATTCAAAAACGGCGAGGGCATCAGATCGGTGCGCACGCCGGCCGCCACCAGCAAGCCGGCGGCAAGGATTTGAATGGCGAATTTGATCTTGTAGGAAAAATTCAAGCCGCGGCGATCATCCACGTAGCCCAGAATGACCATCAGCGTGGCGCCGGCGCTGATGGCGAGCAATTTCGGCAGCGTGTGCACCAGGCGTCCGATTTCACCGGGCAAAAATGGAAACGCCTGCGCAAACCAGCGGGCGTGCTGAAAGCTGAAATAACCGGCGAGGTGCACCACCAGCGCCAGCATGAACGCGGCGTAGATCGCGAGTCCGCCGAGCAGCGGCGTCGGCTGACCGTGCGCCTTGCGGCCCTGCGGTTGATCGATCACGCCCAGGCGAATGGCGAGTCGCCGCGCCAGGGGCACGAACACCAGGGCCAGCAGAAAGGCGAACAGAAAGAGATACAGGTAAATGAAGTAACGCATAGGTCAATGGTGCTGTATTCTCCCACGAACGAGGACGAGCTTGACAGGGTTGTGCCAGTTGGTTGTCGCGATCCGCAGCAGTGGCCTCGCGAAATGTTCTTCGGTCGAATCTTGTGAAAGACTCGGCACTGTGCGGAAATCTTCACAAGATTCTTGCAGGACGGCCGCGCAACTCATGCTTCATCTTATCACACCTGTTGCTGAAAGGGGCCGGTTGCCTGCGTCACAGCTCATCAAAACCCCCGCCTCCTGGCGGCGAGCAGCTCCTGATAGAGTTGATGATGATCCTGCACCATTTTTTCGGCGCTGAATTCTTGCACGCGGCTGCGGCCCTGCCGGCCCATGCGCGCAGCGGCTTCGCGGTCGGTCAAAAGCTGCAACATCGCTGCTGCCAGGGCGTCCCGGTCGCCGGGCGGCACCAGGATGCCATTCTCCCCCTCCTGCACGACTTCGACATTGCCGTCCACCGCGGTGGCGATGATCGGCAAGCCCGCTGCCATGGCCTGCGGCAGGACACGCGGCAACCCTTCCCACAAAGAGGAAAGCACGAAAATATCAAAAGTCGTGAGCAACTCGGCCACGTCGCGACGCAGGCCGGTGAGATGAAAGCGCTGCGGTGCGCCACCGGCTGCAATCATGCTTTCCACCTCGTGCCGCAACGGGCCGTCACCGACCATGACGAAATGGGCGTCCGGCTCGCGCTGCGCGACCGCCAGGGCAGCAGCGACGAAATCGGTTGGCGCCTTCTGCGCGGACAAACGCGTGACGGTGCCGATCACCGGCGCCTGCCGGGGAATGTTGAGCCGCGCGCGCATCTCCGCCCGCTCCGCCCGCGGATGGAGAAATTCCTCCAGCGCGATGCCGCTGCGAATGGTGAGATATTGCTCCGGCCGGCCGATGCGATCGGCACGGCCTTTTTCGAGATTGCGCGGCGAAACTACGATTAAGCGCTGCGTGAGGCGGGCGCAGCCGCGCTCCAGCCCAATGAACGTGCGGCGAATCAGCGGCCGTTGATACTCATGATGGCCCCAGCCATGCACGGTGTGCACGATTACCGGAACGCCGGCCAGGCGCGCGGCCCACCGGCCGAGAATGCCGGCCTTGCTGCTGTTGGTGTGCACGATGTCATAGCCGCCCGCCCTGATGAAGCGCTGCAGCTTCCAGAACGCTTTCACGTCCCTGGCAGGATCGACCTCGCGCACGAGTTCCGGCAGAATCGTCAGCCGGATGCCGCGGCGATGAAACTCCTCGATCAAGCTGCCTTCCGGGCCGGTTTGCGGGCCGCTGACCACTTCCACATGATAGCCCTGCCGGCCGAGCATTTCCGCCAACAACATCACGGTTTCCTGGGCGCCGCCGACAATGAGGCGGGTGATGAGGTACAAGAGCCGGGGCTGATGAATGTCACGCATGGGCAACGGCCTGCAGAATCGCATCGAGACGTTGAGCACAGTGTGCCGTGGAATATCGTGCTTCCACCAACTGGCGGCCGCGTTGCCCCATTTGCCGGCGCAGATCGGCATCCGTGAGGAGCGTGCGCAGGGCATGCCGCCATTCCGCGGTGTTCTCCGCCCAAAAGCCATTATCCCCGGGCGTGACCAGCTCGCGATTCATCCCCACCGGCGAACACACCACCGGGATGGCCACGCTCATGTACTGCAGCGCCTTGAAGCCGCATTTGCCGCGCGTCCAGCGGTTGTCGGGCATGGGCATGATCCCGATATCGAAGCGCTGCAGATCCTCCACTTCTCTCTCCAAAACCCAGGGGCGATAATGAGCCGCAAGACCCGCGAAGCGGAAATCACCGGCGCCGACGATTTCAATGCGCAGGCGCTCGCCCATTTCCGTCAGCAAACCCTGCAGTGCGTCTTCGACCAGCTTGAGATAAGGCGCGGTCGAATGGCTGCCAATCCAGCCGATCACCAACGGCGCGGAAACCGGCCGCGGCCGCGGCACAAGCAGGTTGACCTCCACCGGTGTCGGCAATTGAAAGGTTCGCGCACAGAACTGCCGCGCATAGGTCTCAAGGTAGCCGTTGCCGGCGATCACCGCGTGCGCGCGTGCCATCAGCCGCGGAATCTTGCGCGTCGATTTCAAAAAGGCAAACCAGCGGTTTGCCGAACTGACATGCGGCTCGAACACGGCGTCATCGAAATCATAGATCAGCCGGCGGCTGAGACGGGCCACCAGCCCTTCGACCCAGCCCGGACCCCACAGCGCCACTTCGCGATGCACCACGCACACTTCCCAACGCCGCAGGCGCGGCAACCACGCCAGGCAGCGCAACATGCCGGCGAGCATGAGGAACACTTTGCGCAACAGCCTGCCGGGCTGATAAAGCACGCGATATCCCGTTTCACTCAAAAACGTGCACACGGCAACCTGATGGCCGTTTGCTGCGAGATAAGGCAGGTATTGATAAATGCGAAATCGGCTGCTGCCGCCCGAGCGCGGATAGGGCGAAATAAAAAGGATCTTCATCAATAACACCAATGCTGCAACAGGACGCGACCGTGACTCAGGAACTGCTGGCGCCGGCTGCGCCAGTAGGTCGGGCGCGCCTGCAGTCTTTCAGTGGCCAGCAGCACCAGCAACGTGAAGAGCTTGCCGATCTCGCCCATCGTCACCAGGACTTTTGCCAGCAGCGTGGCGGTGCGGCCGTGATGCCGGCGGAAGTAGCGATACATGCTGCGATAGAATTCCGGAAAGTTGCTGGCGGCCACCGGGCTGGTGCTTTGGCCGCCCACGTGAAAGACGCGCGCCTCCGGTAGAAAGAAAATCTTCCAGCCGGTGTCGTACAGGGCGCGGCACAATTCGACATCTTCAAAATACATGAAATAGCCCTCGTCGAAGCCGGCGACGGCCGCGAAGGCTTCGCGCCGAACCGCCAGGCACGCGCCCATGGGTTGCTCCACTTCCCGCTGCTGCTGATGATCCCACCAGGTCATCAAGTAATGGCCGAAGCGCGGACTGCGGGGAAACAGGCGCGACAATCCCAATTGGTCATAAAGCAGGGTGGTCAACGTCGGAAAGGCGCGCACCGAGCCGCGCTGCAAGGAGCCGTCAGGATTGAGCACCCGTGGTGCGCAACCGCCGGCCTGCTTGTGCGAATCGAGAAAGCGCACCAGGGCCGTGGCGAGATCGCCGTCGACCCACGTGTCGGGATTCAAGAAAAGCAGATGCCGGCCGGTCGCTTGCGCGGCAGCCCGATTGTTGGCGGCGGCAAAACCAACGTTGTCGGCAAGGCGCAACAGCCGCACCGCCGGAAACGACGCCGCAACCAAATCCGCGGTGCCGTCCGCCGAGGCATTGTCGCACACCACGACCTCCAGCGCCACGCCGGTGCAATGCTGTTGCAGGGATTGCAAACACCGGGCAATATCAGCGCGCGAGTTGTAGGTGACGATGAGCACGCTCAAATCGGGCTGCATGAATTCGATTAGAACCTCAGCGTGAATACGGTTTCAACGTTGGGAAGCGAGCGCACATTGATGGTGCCGCGATGCAGCCGCATGATCTGCCGCGACAGGCTCAGGCCGATGCCCGAGCCGCCCTTCTTGGTGGTGAAGAACGGAATAAAGATGTTCGCCAGCGCTTCGGCGATGATGCCCGGCCCGTTGTCTTTCACCTGGATGATAATCTTGCCGCGATCGTCGAGCTGGGCGCTGAGTTCGATGCGCGGGCTGGTGTGCTCCTGCAACGCCTGCATGGCGTTCAGCAGCAGGTTGATCAGCACCTGTTCGATCAGCTCCGGATCCGCGGTGAGCATCAGGCTGGCCGGCTCCACCCGCGTCTCGAAACGGACGCCGCTCTGCCGCACATTGGCGGACATCAACTGCTGCACCTGCGCAAACAGCGTCGCCACCGGAAACACCTGAAAATTGGGTTTGGGAATGCGCGTCAGGTTGCGATAGGAATCCACGAAGTGCAACAAGCCTGCGCTGCGGCGTTGAATGGTCTGCACCGCGCTGCGCACATCCTGCACCGTCTCGGGGCTGACCGGCGCCTCGCCCGCGGCCGGCGGTGGCAGCAGATCGTTGATCGAGGAGGCCAGCGAGGCGATGGGCGTCACGGAATTCATGATCTCGTGGGTAAGTACCCGGATCAAATTCTGCCAGGCCTCCATTTCCTTCTCCTCCAATTCGCTTTGAATATTCTGCAGGGAGACCAGGGTGAACAGCTCGTCGCGCAGCTTGAATTCCGTGGCCGACACCGCCACCTGCAGCAGGCCGTCGCGGTCTTCGATCTTGACCAGTGCCTTCTCGCCGGATTTGAGGCGGCGCAGCGTATTGACCAGCGCCGGACTGAGCGCTTCCAGGGCCGCGATGTTCTTCAAATGCGGCACGCGCAACAGCCGCTTGGCAGCGTTGTTGATGAGATCGACGTCGCCGTTGCCCTTGAACGCCAGCAAGCCGATCGCGACGTGCTGCATCACGGTTTGCAGATAGCGAAAGTGTTCCTCCTTCTCGGCGCGGGCGCGGCGAAACGCGTCGGTCACCCGCATAAAAGCCGCTTTGAGATCATCGAAGGAGGAGCCCAGCCCGCCGCCGGTGAAGGTTTGCGAAAAGTCGGCGTGTTGAATCGATTGCAGGAAGCGCGTCAAATCCCGGTTGGTTTTTTCGACGTAATGAATCAAGTCATACACTTGATACATCACCAGTGCGGCGACGATCACGATGGTGGCGTAGAGCGTCGTGCGGCTGGCCAGATAAGCCAGCAGGCCGATGGTCGCGCCGAGCAACAGCACGCGCAGAATGCAGTGAAAGCGAAAATGGCGATAGATCATGCGGAGAATGATGGCAACGGTGCAAAACGGGGCGCCGCAGTGGGGTGCATGGTCCTGCGGCGCTCACAAGCCGTATTTCTCCAGCCGGCGATACAGGGAGGTGCGCGTCAGGCCCAGTTCCCTGGCGGCATGGCTGATATTGCCGCCGTGTTTGCTGATCGCGCGGCGAATGACGATTTTCTCCACTTCCTCAAGATTGTAGTTCTCGAACACCAGACCCTGCTCGCGGGCATCCGCCGGGGAAAGCAGAAAGTCCGTGGGTTGCAGCAGCCGTCCTTCACTCATAATCACGGCGCGCTCGATGGCGTGCTGCAACTCGCGCACATTGCCGGGCCAGGGATACTTTTCCAGCTTCTTCACCGCGGCCGCCTGCACGCCGCTGACCGGCTTGTTATACTTGCGGGCGTAGAGTTCCACGAAATACTCGATCAGCAGGGGAATGTCCTCACGCCGCTCGCGCAGCGGCGGCAGGGCAATCTCCACCGTGTTGATTCGGTAGAGCAGATCCTGGCGGAATCGCCGCTCTGCCACCATTTGGTGGATCGGCAGGTTGGTGGCGCACACCAGCCGGATGTCGAAAGGCCGGGCGATGTGCGAGCCCAGGCGGGCCACCTGGCGCTGCTGCAACACTGCCAGCAGCTTGGCCTGCAGCGGCAGGGAAAGATTGCCGATCTCATCGAGAAAGAGCGTGCCGCCATGCGCCACCTCAAACCGGCCGGCGCGCTCGTCCTTGGCGTCCGTGAAGGCGCCCTTCACATGGCCGAAAAGCTCGCTTTCGAACAGCGATTCGCTAAGCGCGCCCATATCCACGCTCAGGAAGATTTTGCCGGCACGCCGCGAGGCGCGATGCAGCGCGCGCGCCACCAGCTCCTTGCCCGTACCGTTTTCCCCGAGCAGCAACACATTGGCATCGGTCTGCGCGACTTTTTGGATGCTGGCGAAGACTTCCTGCATGGCGCTGCTGCGGCCGACCATGTCGTGAAACTGATGATCGAGATCCGCGCTCAGTTGCTGCTGCTGCGCCCGCAATGTCGCAATTTCGGTCTGGGACTGGCGCAGCTTGAGCGCGGCAGAAAGCGTAGCCAGCAGCTTTTCATTCTGCCAGGGCTTGAGCACGAAATCCGTGGCGCCCGCCTTGATCGCCTTCACCGCCATGCCCACGTCCCCAAACGCGGTGATCAAGATGACCACCGCCGCGGGATCAATCGCCAGGATGCGGTTCAGCCACTCGAAGCCTTCCACGCCGCTGCTGGCATCGCGCGTGAAATTCATGTCCAGCAGGATGAGATCATAGCCGGTGTTTTGCAGAAGCGCGGGCAGGCGCTGCGGCTGCCGCTCGGTGTGCACCAGCGCAAAATGCTGCTTGAGAAACAGGCGCGCCGCCATCAGCACGTCTTCGTCATCATCGACGACCAGGATTTTTCCAGGGTGTTGTGACATGTCGCAAGGATCGTTCGCGATTCCACTGCCAGGCCGGGCAGAATCTAAATAACCGCGCGTGAAAGCGAAAGCGAAATTATCAGGATAGTTCAAATGGACTATTGCCGCTTTCGGCAAAAAATGTAAATTCCTGTTCCCTGTCACATTCCTGCCGAGGACACGACGGGATTTCTGCCGAGGCGGACCTGGCGGTGTTCATCATTCACTGACGGCCCATGCCAATTACCGTTGCCATCGTCGAAGACAACCCCAACCTGCGTCTGGGCGCTTCCTACATTTTGCGTGCCTCACCGGACTGCAAGGTCGTGGGTGAATATGAGAGCGCCGAAGACTTCCTGGATGAGCTTGAAGCGGTCAATCCCGATGTTGTTTTGATGGATATCGGTCTGCCGGGCATGTCCGGCATCGCCGCCACGGCGCAAATCAAGAACCGGTCGCCGCGGGCACAAGTGATCATGCTCTCGGTCTTCGACGATGATGAGAATGTGTTTCAGGCGATTTGCGCCGGCGCCTGCGGCTACATCACCAAGCCGGTGATGCCGGAGCAACTGCTCGAAGCCATCGAACAAGCGCATCAGGGCGCCTCGCCAATGTCGCCGAACATCGCGCGCAAGGTGCTCGAGCTCTTCAAGAAACACATGCCGCCGCCGCAGGTCGACTACAATCTCTCCGAACGTGAGCTGGAAGTGCTCGATCTGCTCACGCAGGGCGCGGACCACAAGCAAATCGCTGAGAAACTCTTCCTCAGTCCCTTCACCGTGCGCGCGCATCTGCGCAAGATTTACGACAAGCTGCACGTGCACTCCAAGTCGCAGGCCGTTGCCAAAGCGCTCAAAGAGCGTCTTCTGCCGCGCAAGTAGGCCTCTCCCCTGCCCAAATCTCTCGCGCCACAACGCCGGCCAACACCGGGTCAATCGAGAAGGCCTGAGAACTATTCTCTTAACGTGCCCCCGTTTTTCTCTCTGCCTTTTTTGCTCTCTCTGTGTTCGGAATCTTTGTTTTGCTTCACCCTCCGCTGCGGCCGGCGGCTGGGTCGTGCCTTTTGCCTGGCGGCGAGAGCGGCCTTTGCGCGCGGCCGCAGCCGGCGCAAGCCCGCTTCGCGCTGCAAGGCTTGACTGCGGGAACCGCAGGCCTCGGCGTAAACCAGCGCCACCGGCCGCCGGCCGGAGGTGTAGCGCGCCGCCTTCCCCGCCTGATGTTGCGCCAGCCGGCGCTCGAGATTGTTGGTCATGCCGGTGTAAAACGTGCCGTCCGCGCAGCGCAGCAAATAAACAAAGTAGTTGTCATGCCCGGCGGCCATGCGGCTTTCACCTCGGCACATAGAAAGTGGGATCACTCATCTTGATTTCTTCGACGGGCCCGAACTGCGCGGCGATCTTGCGCAGCTTCCTGGCCGGGCCGGCAAGCACGAAGGCAAAGGCCTCATGCGGAAAATATTCCCGCGCGATGCGCTCGAGCTCAGGCACGGTCAATGCGTCAAGTTGATCGAAGTAGGTGTTGACCATCTCCGGCCCGACACCGTAGAATTCGAGATCACAGGCCAGCCCCGCCAGTTGTTCGAGCGTCTCCAGGCTTGCGGGATATTGCCCGCGCAGGTAATTCCTGGTGGCTTGCAGCGTGGCTTCATCAAGCTGGTGATCCTGAAGACGGCGCATTTGCGCGAGGCAGATTTCAATGGCGTGGCCCGCGGAACGCACCGCGGTATCCGAGGCAATGATCAGGGCGCCCGGCAGCAAGTGGCGCGAGCTGAAAGCGGTGGCGCTGTAGGTCAACCCGCCATGAATGCGCAAAGCGGTATTGAGCCAGGAGGTGAAGCGGCCGCCAAGTATCGTTTCCAGCACATCCAGGCCGGCATAGTCCGGGCAATTGTAGGCCGCGCCGACATTGCCCAGGCAAAAATAAGCCTGCTGCTCATCGGGCTTGTCGACCAGCAACACGCGCGAGTGCGACAGTCTCTCGGCCGGCGCCAGCAGCGGCGCCGGCGCACCGCACGGCTGCCAATCGGCAAAAAGCTCGTGAATCTGCGCCAGCACCGCGCTGGTGGTGAAATCACCTGCAAGCGCCAGAATCACCTGCTCCGGGCCATAGTGGCGTTGATGAAAGTCCGCCACCTCCGCCACCGTCAGATTGGCCAGGCTGGTTTCCGTGCCCAGCTCGGAGCGGGCATAAGGATGCCCGGCAAACAAGAAGGAATTGAAATATTGCTCCATCACATTTGCGGGATTGTCCCGTGCCAGTCGCCAGCCCGCAATCGCCTGCTCGATCTTCTTGTCGAATTCCACTTTGGGAAAAGTGGGTGAGCGCAGCGTCTCCGCCAGCAGCGTGAGGCCGAGTTGCCAATCTTCGCGCATCACTTCCATCGAAATCAAGCCGCAATCAATCGACTGATCCGTGCTGTAGCGGCCGCCGACGAAGTCCAGGGCTTCCGCGAATTGACCGGCGGTGTGCTGTAGCGTGCCCTTGCGCAGCAGAGACAGCGTGATGCCGGCCAACCCTTCCTTGCCGGGCGGGTCGGCCGTTGCGCCGATTTTCAACAGTACCTCGAGGGCGAGCAGCGGCAGACGATAATTTTCCCACAGCAAAACCGTCATGCCGTTGGGCAGGGTGTGTTTGACAAAATCGGGGAAGCGGAGACTAGCGTTCTTCAAGGGCTTCTTGTGGCTCCAGATGAAGGGTCACGGTCGTGCCCTGGTTGGGGTTCAGCCAGGCGTTCGCCGCGGCTTGCAGATCTGCCGCGGTGAGGGCGGCATAGTGCTCGAGCGCGTCGAACAGTTGGCGGTAGTCATCAAAGTAGACGGCGAAAGCGCCGAGCGTGTCGGCTTTGCTGGCCAGCGTGGTAAGGCTGCGCACAAAAGCGGCGCGGCAGATGTTTTGCGCCTTGCGCAGCTCCGCGGCCGATACCGGTTCGTCGCGCAAGCGCTGGAGTTCCTGCGCCAGCGCCTCTTCACACTCCGCGGCCGTGTGGCCGGGGTTGCATTGTAGCGTGAGAATGAACAAGCCAGGATCGAGCGACGGGCCGTAGTCGCTTCGCACCCAGGTTGCCAGGCGCTCGCCATCCACCAACCGGCGGTAGAGGCGCGAGCTTTGGCCGGCCACCAGGATGATCTCGAGCAAGTGCAGCGCAAAGTGGTCGGGGTGGCGGCTCGCCGGCGTGTGATAGCCGCAGGTGAAGGCCGGCAAGTGCGCGGGCAGGCGCAACTCCGCGCGGCGCGGTGCTGTTTGCGGCGGTTCAACCGGCAGCGCGCGGACGGGCACCGGCCGGCTCGGCAGTCCCCCGAAATAGTGCTCGCACAGACGCAGCGTCTCGTCCCGGTCGAGATCTCCGGCCAGAACCATGATGGCGTTGTTGGGCGTGTAGTAGCAGTGATGGAATTCTCTCAGATCTGCCAGCCGCCAGCGTTGGATATCCTGCGGCCAGCCGATCACCGGCCAGCGATAGGGATGAACTTCAAATGCGGTGGCCCACAGCTTCTCATTCATCAGTTCGAAATGATCGCTTTCCACCGTTGAGCGCCGTTCCGAGGCAATGACCTTGCGCTCGGCTGCGAACGATCTGCGTTCGAGCAGCAGGCCGGCCATGCGGTCGGCCTCCAAATCGAAAACCGCAGAGAGGGCGGTGGCCGGAAAGCTGTTTTGGTAAACGGTGATGTTCTGATTGGTAAAGGCGTTGTTGGCGCCGCCGTGTGCCTCCATGATTTCATCGAATTGGTTGGGACCGTAGTTTTTGCCGCCGTTGAACATCAAATGTTCGATGAAATGTGCCAGGCCGGTGGCACCCGGGTGTTCGTTGCGCGATCCCACCCGCCAGAAAGTGTGCAAAGCGACTTGCGGCAGGGCATGGTCTTCGTGCAGAATGATTTGCAGGCCATTGCTGAGACGATACTGATGCACGCTCGCCGCCAGCGCTTCGATTTGTTCTCGCATAACTGCAGGTTTTCCGCTTGTGGGTGAATTTCTGTTGGCGGAGAATATACGGCAATTTTTGCAATTTGCCAATCATCGTGACAGCCGCGGCAAATTGCTTCCGGCTTTTCGCCGTTGTGCCAACTTGTCGCTATATAACTGTGCTTTCAATGAACCGATCATCTCGGACACTTATCAACCCTTTAGGAGCGTAACCCATGCGGAAAATGATTGAACTCTCCCGGCCTTTGGCCCTCGGCCTGCTGGCGCTGTTTCTCCACGCTTGTGAAAAACCCCAGAGCGATGCCAACGCGGCAGGCGCCCCGGACAGTCTGCAAACAGCCAGCCCGGCGCCGGCCGCGGCGGCGGTGGCCGCCGATTCCACCGGCAAACTCAGCCGGGCGCAGATCGAAGAGATCGCCCGCGAAGAGATGCCCGGCGCGCTGATCATCGCCGAGGAAATCGATCACGAAGACAGTGTCCTGGTCTATGAAGTCGATGTGAAAAATGAAAAAGGCATTTTCGAATTGGTGATCAATGCTGCCACCGGCGCAGTGCTCGAAGTCGAAGAGAAGACCGCGGACTATGAAGCCGAGGGCAAGGCGCTGCCCGCCGAAATTCCGGATCTCGCTGCGCGCGATGCGGCCGAACAAGCCGCGCTCGCCAGCATTCCCGGCGAAGTGGTGAAGTGGAAAGTCCGCGACAAGGGCCAGGGCACTTACTACAGCTTTACCATCCGCGGCACTGACGGCAGAACGCAGAAAGTGAAAGTGGCGGCAGGCACCAACGAAGTCCAGAAATCCGATGACTGAGGCGCGGCGCGCGCCTTGAAATTTCCTGTTGGTTTTGGCCAAAAATTGCGTTACCTAGCAGCGCTTCAGTTCTGCCATGGAACGACAATTTCGATCAGGGAGTGGTTATGAAGTCTGGAACCAGGATCATCTTCTGGCTGCTCATGTTTGCCCTCGGGTGCGGCCAAAGCCAGCAGGAAAAACAAGAGGGACAACCGCCGGCTGCCAGCAGCTCTGCACCCAGCGGCACGGCTCAGGATGCCAGCCGCGAGTATGGCCAGTCTGTCATGGAAACACCCTCCGCTCGCGGTCAAGCCTCCCAGGTTGAACCGGTTGCCTTCGCCGACTTGCAGAACCTGCTGCCGGCTAGCCTGGCCAACTTCACCCGCGAAGAAGCCACCGGCGAAACCGCTGCCGTGTTCGGCCTCAAAGTCTCGACTGCCGAGGCGCGCTACAGCGATGAAGAGGGACGCAGCGTGACCATCAAGCTCACCGATCTCGGGTCCCTGCAGGGCCTGGCGGGCATGGCGACTTACGCGTGGGCAACCGCCGACGTCGACCGCCAAACCGAGAGCGGCTGCGAGCGCACGCTCACTTTGCGCGGTTATCGCGCCTACGAGCAGTTCGACCGCGACGATCAAAGCTGCACGCTGAATGTGCTGGTGGGCAACCGTTTCATTGTGGAAGTGACCGGCTATCAGGTCAGCGTGGAGGAAACCAGAGCCGCGCTGCAACAGATCGAGCTGGCGCAGCTCGAAGCCATGAAACGGCACGGCGTGCACTGAAGCGATGCCATTCGCCGCGCGCTGGTGTCCGATTGAAATAGCGGTCTTTTGACAAAAGTGCTCCTGCAACGGCTTGGCCGTTGCCTCACGCGCCTCGGAGTTTTCACCTCGCGCGAAGTCAGGCGGCACGCCAATCATGCCTGCGCTGCCGGTGAGAGTTTTCGCCAAACAATCTTAAGCCTGCGGAAGCAGGCTTTTTTTTCGGCCGCGTTGTTTTAAAATTCGCCGGCCTGCCGAAATTCAAAATAGCGCTGCAACACCCGGCCGGCGAGCGGCGCAGCGTCCTGCGCGCCCTGAGCCTCCTGCAGGAAAACCACCACTGCAACCTCCGGCTTCTCCGCCGGCGCAAAGCCCATGAACCAGCCATTGGTTTTTGCGCCAAAATACTCCGCCGCGGTTCCTGTTTTACCCGCGATTGGCACTTTCTCCAGACGCGCCCCGGCACCGGTACCGTAAGCCACGCTCTGCCGCATTCCCTCCCTGACGAGGCTCAATTCCCGGCCAAACGGAATGGTTTGCACCAAGTCGGGTCTGAACTGCTGCAAGGCTGCGGCCGAGGCCGGATAAAACGGCCGATAAACCGCACCCTCGTTGGCAATCGTCCCAACCAGTTGCAGCATTTGCAACGGCGTGACCGCCAGCGCACGGCTGTGTCCCACCGCGAAGCGAACGCCTTCCGCCGGCGAAACCCACTCCGGCAACTGCCCGGCGGCTTCCGCGGGCAGATTGATGCCCGTGCGTTCGGCGAGCAGGAGTTTGCGCGCGGTTTCAGCGAGCGTCCCAGCGGGCAACTTCTGCGCGGCGAGATAGAAGTAGATGTTGCAGGAATTCGCCAGCGCCTGCAGCAGGTTTTGCTGGCCGTGTCCGCTGCGCAGCCAGCATTGATAATCTTCTCCGCCGAGTTTAACTTGCCCCTCGCACCGGAGCTGTTCCTCCGGCTCGAGCAGGCCGTGCTGCAACAGAGACAGGGCAGTCACAATTTTGAAGGTCGATCCTGGACGCGTGGCGTTTTGCACGCCCAGCTTTTCGTTGATCAAAGCCAGCATCAAACCGGTGCGCGGCTGCATCACCAGAATTGTTCCAGCACGCTCTCCCAACAGCTCGCGGCAGGCCTGGCGAAACGCGGCCAAACGGGCAAAGCGCGCGGGCTGCTGCTGGCACGACACGCCTGCCAGCGCGCCGGCAATGAGACAGGCCAGCAGCGGCAGCAACAGTCCCTCTCGCCGGCGGGTGACCGGCAGCAAGTCGAATTTTCCCTGCTTCATTTCAAACGCCTGGAGGCCAGGTCTCATTCAACAATTCTTACACGCGCTTCACTGCTGTTGCCCTGATACTCCGGATAATACATCAGGCTGGCGAGGGCCGGCATGACATGATACGTGCCCGGAATTTGCGCGCGCACCAGGTAGGTGAATTCGTGCACGCCCGCCGCCAGCCGGGTCGCGAAAAATGCCACTTTCTCATCGCGGGTTTCGCGCGCAGCATGCTGCGGCCGCCAGCCCTCTGCTGCGCGTCCGGCGTAGTTGCGTTCGCCGGGAATCACATAGCCCGATTCATCCTTGATCACTTCTACGCCGGCGGGCAGAGGATCTTCAAGCATGAAGTATTCGAAATCCGAAGTCGAAGTCACTCTGAGCTTCACCAGCATTTCTTCGCCGGAGCGCAGCGTGCCGCTGAATCCGGTTTTGGTATAGACCAGCCGCGCGCCGGAGAATTCACGATTGAGAAGATGGTATTCGCGCTCCACGCCAAAACCGGTGGTGCTGCGCCGCAGGTTCTCGCCGGCTTGATAGTAAGTCGTGCGGAAGGTACTGAAGAATTTGCCGGCGCCGGTTTTCTCGATGCGAACGCGGTTGGGACCCGGGCGCAACTGGCTGGCCGGCAGACGAATGGCCTGCTCCTGGCCATTGGCTTCGGCTTTGGTCATGCGCTGGTCGAACACGAGCTGATCGTTGACGTGAATGCGCACGCGATAGTCCGGTTCCAGCTCGCGGCTCTTTTCGAGATAATCGACCAGTGCAAAGATGATCATCGCCGTGTCTTTGGTCGAACGCCAGGCCTCGCCGCGCTTTTGCAGCAGCAAGTAGCGAATGCCCTGATTGATGCGCGGGCTGCCCGCCCTCACCTGCACCAGCGATTTGATCGCAAACGCCGTGGTCTCGAGGTTGTCGTCCTGCCAGTTGTAGTGCCAGCTCTTGCCGCCCCAGGAGCAGAGATTGCCGGCAGTGACGCCGTTCGCCTCCAGTTGCGCGGCGAGCGTGTTGGCGATTTCGGTTTTGTTCTGGCTGTGTGAAACCAGTGCCAGCAGCGCGCGGGTGTAGTCGTTGCTCTTCGCCTGCTGCAATTCTGCAAATCGTGCTTCGAACAGATTGTCGACTTTCACGCCGGCCTGACGCGCGGTTTGCAGTGCGTAGAGCATGTAGGCTTGCGTGGTGGCATCCAGCAATTCAAACGCGCCGCGGCCACGCGCCGCGCCGAGTCCGGTAACTTCACGATCAACCAGCCGGGCTTGTGCGAGCTGCCGCGCCAGGCAATCGGCTCCGCGCTGCAGCCGGTCAGCAGCAATCGGGTGTCCGGCTTGTTTCGCGAGCGACAAGCCATAGACAACGTAAGCCGTCATGTAGGGATGGGTTTCATCATCCTGCCACCAGCCCCAGCCGCCATCGCCGTGCTGAAAGCCGTAAAGCGCCTGCAGTCCCTTGTCCATCATTTTGGGCAATTCGTTGAGCAGTGCCATGCGCAAATCGAGCTTCAGCTTCTTCGCCGTGTAAGCGACAATCGCGGTGGGCAGAAAGCGGCTCATGGTTTGCTCGACGCAACCGTAGGGATAGCCCGCCAACTCTTCCAATGCCGACAGGAGCGAAGAGGCCAGCGAAGGCGAGACGGAAAGCACCAATTCGGCAGTGGCGGGATCGGCGCCCACCGGAATCGTGATGGTTTGATCGCGCACCGCCTGGTTTTCTTCGATATCGACAACCATGGCCTCCGCAGTCTTGAGACCGTGGGGCAACACCGGCACTTCGAGCTGCATGGCGTCGGAGACTTCGTTGGTGAGCGCTTTGGCCGTCAAAGTGGCCAGGCCCACCTCGCCGGTCTGCACCGTCCAGTCCACGCGTTTCTCGCCGTTCTCCGGCACCGAGATCAACTTCTCGCCCGCCGGCGTGAGGCTCACGCCCTTGCCCGCCAGACTGACTTTGACCTGCTTTGCCTCGCTGAGATAGTTGTGCACGATGGTCGAGATCGTGACCTGATCGCCGGCGATAAAAAAGCGCGGGGTTTCCATGCGCACCATCAAATCCATGCGCACGAGATTCTTGAAGGTCTGTTCGCCCACCTCGGTCTTCGCGGAGATGGCCCGCACGGTCGTGCGCCAGGTGGTGAGATTGTCGGGGAAGCGGACTTTCAATTTGGCGACACCGCTGGCGTCGGTGCGGACCTGCGCCTGCCAAAACATGGTGTCGCGGAAATCCTTGCGCACGCGCGCTTCCTTGAACTTATCGGCTTTGACTTCGGCAAAGCCGGTGCGCGCGAACGGCTCAGTCTTGCGCGCGGCCATGGCGCCGCCCAGGCCGCGCGCCCAGCCATAGAAGCGAAAATAAACGGAGGAGCCGGTCGCGACGCGATTGTAGCGCTTGCTGTAAAACACCTTCTGGATCGCGCGCGTCAAATCCGGCGCCAGCGCATAGATGCTTTCATCCACCATCGCCACCGACAGCTCAGTGGCCACGCCCCTGCCTTCCCGGTTGGTCACCTTGATGGTCAGCTCGCCCTCTTCCTGCGGCCGAAAAACGTCTTCGTTCATGCTGAGGTCGAGATTGAGAAATTTTTCTTCGGGAATGACGATGATGTTCTTGCTTTCCGAGTACAGCTCATCGTTCGCCAGAATCGCCACGGCCACGGAAAAATTCGGCTGGTGCTGCTCGCCGATCTCGAAATCGATCACTTGCGAGCTGCCGGTGAGCGCCACCACGCGCTGCGCCAGCAGTTCCGCGCCCTCGGCGGTCACCAGCGCCGTGACGTTTTTCACCGGCGCAATCACCAGCACATGCGCCGTCTCACCCGCGCGATAGCTGTCCTTGTCGGGAATGATCTCCAAACCTTTGGCCTCATAGCCGGCATAGCCGCCGCGGCCGCTCACCCAGCAGTATTCTTCCATGGTGATCCTGTTGCCGCGGCTGTCGATGGCCTGCATGGTGAGATAGTAGTAGCCCTCCTGTGGCGCTGTGAACCGCATTTGCCCCTGGCCGCGGGCATCGGTGCTGACTTCCTGCGCCGCGATCCGGCTCTGCGTTTGCCAGCCGCGGCCGGACACCCAGTTTTGACTGAACACTTCCGTTTTGACTTTGGCCGGTACCGGCTGGTTCTTGAAGTCCTGCGTGCGAATGGTCAGGGTAACTTCCTCGCCGGGCGCATAGACATACTTGTCGGTGTATGCTGAAATCATGAACAAGCCGCGCGTCACTTCCACCTGCCGGGAGCCGATGATTTGCCGGCGGCTGGCATCGACCACTCGCGCTTCGATGCGATAATAAAAATCTTGCTCCTCCCTGG
>JBBIKM010000056.1:0-247 GCA_037445455.1 bacterium
TTAGTTCCCAAACACCTCTTGGCGAGCCAGACGCCAGCAATCCATCCTTGACCATCTCATAGCGCGCCCAATGTGCAGCGTTTTCCCACCTAAGCATGCCCGAACTCGGAAGGGTGGCCAGATCGTACTCATTCAATGCAGATTTCATTGACTCTCGTACTTCTCTTAAGACATCAACAGAGGCTGCAGCTCCCCCGAGCTTGGTTAGAGCCCGAAGTATGGGAATGCGGAACTCATCTTCTCGAGT
>JBBIKM010000056.1:266-30267 GCA_037445455.1 bacterium
CCTTGACTGAGCTTTTGGGTCCGCTTGCTCAGTCTTTTGCTTTTCGAAGTCTGGGTTCTTTCCGAAATGAAACTGGAATTCCACTCTTTTTGAAGAGCGTAGACTTTGTCACGAAACTCAGTCATTCGATGTCCGGCTTGACGAAGAGCCTGTACCGAATCGTAGTCACTCGATTCGAAAGCCTTGGCCCCATCATGGTTGAGATTCTCTATCGCGCTTTCAATCTCCTCAAGAACTATTTCGAAAGCGGTATCGACATCTGCCGCATAATCTGAGAGATGAGAGATGATTGCGGGTTCTTGACGATTGCTGTAAGTGGGCCTGCCAGGGTGCCTGGAACTTAACAAGTCGGTGAATATTTGGGAATCATGCGTGTCAAGTCGGTTTGTCTCAACGAGCTTTGAGAGCATCTCGCCTGAGTGATACCACTCGACAAATGTTTCCATATTGCCAGCAAACTGCCTGGTACATTTATCCTGGATTGTCTGATAGTCCTTCACTGCAGGAAAACGATTCTTCGCTTTCTTGATGGCATCAGTAGGATCGTAGCCGTGCTTCATGAAATAAAGCACAGCATAAATTTGTCTGAGTCTCTCAGGACTGTTACTGTGAAATGGAATCTCCTGGAAACTGGTATAGATCATATCACATCATTGTCCCCAATTTGAGTTTGGCAAATTGCAGAAATCCTCCTATAGCAGGGCTACAAGTGGGTAATCTGCCTATCTGGCCTTGACTCTTCCAGATAGATTTTCAGTTCTTGGGTAATCGCGGCGAGCAGCGCGGCACGGTTTCCCTCCTCCTGCCAATAGAAATGGCCGCCCTCGAACAGGCGCAAGGTGCAGGCGCTGCGCGTGTGTTCGCGCCAGCCCGCGAGATGCTCCTGCGCCACGCGCTGGTCGGCGCGGCCGCCAAACACGGAAATCGGACATGCCAGCGGCTCCGCCGGCGCGTACACGTAGCTTTCGAACACGGCAAAATCCGCGCGCATCACCGGCAGCATGAGTTGCATCAATTCCGGACTCTCGCGCACCGCTTTGGGAATGCCGTTGTAACGATTACCCACCTCCGCAACAAATGCGGATTCCGGCAGATGGTGAATGGGCGGATCGTTTTCCGGCGCGTGCGGCGCGCGCCGCGATGAAACAAACAGATGCAGCGGCTCGCGACCGCCCCGGCGCAGCAGCCGCACGACTTCGAACGCAAGCAAGCCGCCGAGACTGTGGCCAAAAACGGCAAAGGGTTTGTCCAGGAAGGGAAGCAGACCCTCGGCCGCAGCCTGAGCCAGCGGTCCAAGTTGCTGATAGGGCCGTTCACGCAGGCGCGCGCCCCGCCCCGGCAGTTCCACCGCGCAAAGCTCCACGCTCGCCGGCAGGTGATTCAGCCAGGGCCGGTAGACCGCGGCGCTGCCACCGGCATAAGGAAAACAAAACAGCCGCAGCCGTGCCTGCGGCCGGGGAGTGAAAGTATTAATCCAGGAATTGGCTGTCGTCGTCATCGCTCAGGCGGTTTTGTCTACTGGCGCAATCGCACGAACACTGAAATTGCTGCCGGCGAGAACAATTCACTTCATCCCGTCGGTTGCACGTGCAACGTTTGTAAACAGCATCCTCACGCAAGAGTGCAGAATCGCAAAGCTGGCGCATGCAGGCAGCCTGGCGTTTTCTTCGCGTCCGGGCGTGAGGTTTTGTCATTTTGGTTGCGGTTCATCCGTGCGGTGAATTCACACGCATGAATCAGGCAGGGTCAAAATCGCTCAGGTTGCTCGGGGACGCTCACATATTTCCGCAGCGCGTCGTTGCTCAGCCCTAACCGTCGCAAGATATACCTCTATAAAAACAACCTGCCCCAACTGCGGGAATTGTGGGCGCGCTTTCAAGCAGGGCTAGCGGTTGAGGTGTACCTCGGAAGGGTGAATGGCAAAATGGTGGGGAATGCCGGTTGGCTGCCATTGCCAGCAGCAGAGTTGATGATCGCGGCCTTCGGCAGCCAGCGCCGCGACGTAGCCCGTGCCGGCAGCGAGGCCATGCAGTGACCAGCGTGCGGCCTCTGCAGGATCCGGGCGGGTGGCGAGCAGGGCAGCGGGCTGATCCGGCATCAATGAGACATCGAAATGCTCGAGCGGATGGGAAAGGCCTTCGCCGATCGCCTTGATGTAAGCCTCCTTGCGCGTCCAGCAGGTGAAGAACGCGCGCGGCTGTTGCGCGGCGGGCAGACGAAACAGCGCTGCCGATTCGTTGGCGGAAAAGAAGCGCCGGGCGATTTGATCGAAGTCATGCACCGGCCGGATGAACTCGACGTCGATGCCGAGGCGGCGGTGCAGCGAGAGAGCGAGCAACGCCACGCCGTTGGAATGGGAGAGATTGAACTGCAGCATGCTCTGATGCCGGCGCGCGAGGCCAGGCTTGCCGAATTCGCTGTACTCGAATCGAATGTCACTGGCTGCCACTTGCAAGTAGCGGCTGAGAATGTCGCGCAGCGCTGCCCGCGCCACCACGAAGCGTTCGCGATCTTTGGCAAAAACGAAACGGCCGGCGCGCTCGCGCTCGTCAGCGGACAGCAAATCCTGGAGGCCGGCGCGCAGCGAGCCGGGCTGATCGAGCACAATGCGCCAGACGTCGATAGCCCGCGGGTGCAATGCCGGCGAGCAGGAATCAGCTTGCAGAGAATGAGTTGGGTTCATCTCAATCATCTTGGGATGAGCGATGCCGTCGTGTCGATTCATACACGAATTATTACCATCAAGTCACAATGAATGGGGAATTCAATTACTGTATATGTGAAAAGGAGCAGCGAAGAGGTATAGTTCAAATTCCGTCACTTGCTTGCGACGCAAGATCATCATGCAGGTTGTCACAATGAGCCGCAAAGATTTTGCCTGTTCATAAGAGAACATAATTGTGTGGAAAGCCCCGAAGTGTTAACATTGAAAAATTTTACAGAGAAATCATCTTGGCTGATTTACGCAGTGAGCCTGTTGACCAGTATTATTAGGCGCATTCTTGTTTCAAGTTCGTTCAATTCGAATCATGAAGGCTGCGCCGGTCGAGGCATCGAATAGAGCCATTGTCATGCTACTGAGCCTGGCCACCGATTCGATGCCACATCACCGAAAACAGCCGACCTCTGACGCCACGCTGTCGCTTTCCACCTTCCCATTCTGTGGATCCATGCGAAGGATGCGGAAACAAGCGCACCGTGGTTTTTTCATTATTCCATCTCCGCTGTGCCGTGTATGGGGAGCCAGCCACAGGATGAACATGCGATGACCTCAACTGACACAATCACGGAGATCGGAGAGCCGCCATCTTCAGCCGGTGTCTCTGTTTCTCGCATTCAACAAGGTTCTGCCAAGGAGGGCTTCTTAGCAAAGGAATGCCCTCCAGCAGCTCGGAAAGGGCGATAGCAATGTCAGGTTGCGCAGGAAGCAAACATGGCATCCTCAACGATGGCATCCCGTTGAGGAAAGGCAAGGACGCCCGCAGCGAGAGCAGGGATGAACTTCAGTCGGAACTCAAAGACCTTCGGCCGTTAATCAAAAGCCGCGCAAAACGCAAAGCAACCGGCCAACCCGCAGCCTCGTGAGCGCGCATGTCAATCTCGACTTTTGAAGCCTGGGAGGCGCTGCTGGCGCCGGATTCCGCGCTGGTGTCAGCGCAGGGGGTGGAGCCGCTCCACCGCTTGTTGGTGGAAAACGCCAAGTTGACGTGGTTCGATATTGATCTCCACAAGGCGTGCAATCTCACCTGCAATCATTGCTTCTACCACGACAACTATCCCAAGAGCAGCCGGCCGGCGCTGTCCGCCGAATTGCTGGAGGAAGCCATCCGCCAGGCCCTGCGCATGCCGGTCAGCGTCCTGACTTTCAGCGGCATGGAGCCGACACTGTCGAAGAATTTCGGCATGGCGATTACCGCCGCGTGCGCCAGTCGCGCCAGCTTCGCGCCCCAGGCCAAAATCGGGCTGATCACCAACGGCCTCACGCTGCCGCTGCATCTCGATCGGCTTGCGCAAACGCCGGTTGACTTCATCGACATTTCGATCGACGGCTGGGAATCCCATAACCTCATTCGTTCCGGCACGCGCGACCGCGTCATTGCCAATTTCAAACTGGCCCAAGAACGGCTGCCCGCCACCCGCGTCGGCAGTTCCACCGTGCTGCGCAACGACAACATTTTTGACGTGCTCACGATGATCGAACAGCTCGCCGCGTTTTCTCACTATTTCTACTTCGAGCCGGTCATCGCCGCAGTCGACAAGCACGTGCCCTCGCTGGCGGCGAGCAATCTTCTGGCCTTCGTCACCCGGCTGCGCCTGCTGGCGGAAAGATTCGCGGAACGCAAAATGCGTTTTTCGATCCTGCTCAACGGCGATCAGACCCTGCCCCTGTTCTACGCCGGCATTCTGGAGCCGGAGCAGATCGAAGAAGACGAGCTGCATTCACTTTACATTCGCCAGCGCTTCGGCAAAGCTGAAATCGACTTCATTCTGCGCATGGTGCCGGAGTACTTTTGGCGCAGCGCGCGCTTGAGCTACGACGGCTACTGGCTGGGTACGTGCGATCTGCTGCAGGCGCCCGACTATCGCGAGCTGGCGAGCGGCAGCTTTGCGGAGACGCCTGATCTGCCGCAGCTCATGCAGCGCTCGCTCAGCCGCGATTCGCTGTTCCATCAAATGATCGAGGAGCTGCACCGGCGTCCCTGCGGCCACACCCCTCGCGAGCAGCAATACTGTCTGGGTTGCTTCAGCAGGCGCATGGTTGACATGGTGCACCGGCGCTATGGCAGCAGATGGGCGGCGGTGCCGCATGCTGCTTGAGAAGGCCGCGGCCATTGCCGAAAGGATGAGTCTTCGTGCCAGTGTCCGTCCCCAAAAGCCACCGCCCGGACGCTTTGCAATGAACGATCCTCGTGATTATTGGAATTGCACAAGCCTTATAAATAATAAACCGGGCGGGCGGTCTTTCCGATTCTGAACAAACACCAACTGCGTTCCATTGGCCGGTGCCACTGCTCTGCCCCTCTCCCTGCCGCGCCGGCCGGTTTCCAATTCTGCATGATCATGCCTGATTCCCCCATCATCGAGGCCCAACACCTCCACGAGTTCTATGACGCCTTTGCGCCGTTCTACAACGATTTTTATGATCTGATCGATTATCCGGCATGGGCCGGTTTGATTCAGCGAGAGATCGACGACTTGCTGCCGCCGCCGCGCCGCATTTTGGAGGCGGGCTGCGGCACGGGCGCCATGCTGGCGGAAATCGCTGCGGCGCCGCAGCAAACCTGCGTGGGCGTTGACTTGAGCCGACCGATGCTTGACATTTGCGCAAAAAAATCCTTTGTTAATCCGCGGCCGGCACTGGTGCAAGGCAATCTTCTGGATCTCGGTTTTCAAGAGGAGAGCTTTGACGCGGTTCTCGGGGTCTTCAGCCTGCTCAATCTCTATGGCGCCGCCGGCCGCCGCCGCCTGCTCGCTGAAGTCCGGCGCGTGCTCAGGCCCAATGGCGTTTTCCTGGCGGATTTTGCCACGGTGCAGCGCTATCTCGAGCTGCGCGAGGCCGCCGGCCACGGGCAAGAAACTTCGCATTGCGAGGCAGCGTTCAAGCTGCAGCAATCCTTTCCCGCGGCGCAAGAGGCCGGTTCCCGCACGCCGCCAGGATCGCCCGCAACCGATGAATTCGTGATCGACCGGACATTGCGCGCCGGCCGCCGAAGCGCCCACCATCGCATGTATTTCTTCACCGCCGCAGCGCTCGCGGCCGAATTGGCGGAAGCCGGCCTGGAAACAACAAGAACCGTTCCGCTCGTGCCCGACAGCTCCGCACTCACAGCCAATCGTCTCATGCTGATTGGACGGAAGCCATGCAACGCTTCTACGCGGACATCATCGACGAATGCATCGAGAAATTTCGCCTCGAAGAGGGCCTGAGCTTCAATTTTTCCCTGCTGGACTTCAGAGACGAGGTATTCCACAACTACGGCCTCAAACCGCCGTTGCCGCAACACGAAGTGCGCCAGCTCTTGAGCCACGCGCAGCGATACGTCAATGAGCAGGGCCGGCGAAATCCCGCCTTTACCAAGCTGAAAAGCTATCTGTGGAATGATTTGCGCAGCACCTCCGAGGAGGAAATCAAAGCCCTGTTTGAAGTCATCCTGGAGAACCGGCCGGTTTCCTCAATTCCGCATTTGACTTCCAATCATCTCGCCCGCCTCGTCAGCTACCTGCCGACGAAGCACTACTGGGACAATTCCGGACAGCTCTACCGTCGCGCCTGCGAAGACGAAGGCAGTTTTTCGAAAATCTATCTCAATCACTATCGCTACGACGAGCAGCATCGCCGGCCCGAGGAAGTGTTGTGCCGCGAGATCGACATTCCCAGTAATGCCATTGATTTTTACCGCCTGCGGGACAGGTTCGCCGTGCTGCACCAAAAGCCGTTCAAGCGCAATGATGAGTATTTCGAGTTGCAGCCCGGAGACCGCGATCTCTACGAACTCTATGGCCAGCTTTATGACCTGTTGAATTGGGGCACTTCCAATCCCGCGCCCGTCATCAGTTACCTCGATGCCCGCGCTCAAGTTTTTGAATTCTACAACTGCGTCTTTCCCATCGTATTCCACGGCATCTACTACGGCGTCGCCTACTTCGCTTTGCCTGCCGACTACTTCCATCGCACCCGCAACGTTGCCGAGAAGCTCAGCCGCGTTTTGACCAAGGGCTGGACTTACGTCAATCACTACTTTCCGGCAATGATCTTCGACGCCTACAACAGCCGTCTCATCAGCCGGTTCACGCGCGACCACGTCGAATCGGTGGCTGATCTGCTGCAGCTCATCAACAGCAAGCTGCCATTCCACTATTGCTATGACTGCGACACCGGCACGCTGTACGCCTTCAAGCTGGAGCCGGGGGAAATCAGCAAGCGCCTGGAACAACACCACTGGCCGGCGGGACTCGAGCTTGCAGCTCCCGAATTCATCCGCCGCTTGACCGCGCTCGCTCCCCGGCTGCATCTCGACAAGCTGCACGCCGTGCCCGAGAACGTTTTTGGTCACCGCCTGCTCTTCATCTTCGATTGGTCGCTGCTGCCCGGCCGGGAGAAATGCCTGCCGATTCTCGAAAGCCATCTTGGCCAGGCAGTGATCGTGCTGGAGACGCTGGAGGATCAGGCACAGCGCAAACGGGAGGAGGAACGCGCGCGCATGCTCGATATGTTGATGCACGACAGCAAAACCGTGCGGGAGGTGTTGATTGCAGACATGCTGGAGGGCATGGAATCGGATCTGGCCGCGCAGCAGTTGATCGAGCAAAGCCACAAGGAACGGGTGATGCGCCACTATTTGCTGCGACGCCGCGACGACCGGCAGGCGGAGACTCTCGACCTGGCCTGGAAACCCGTGAACCTCGCCGGCGTGTTCGCCGATCTTTTCTGCTCGACCTGGCGCGGCTGGCTCAAGAGCCGGCGCTTCCGCGCGAGTTTTCGCCGCAATCGCCATCCGGCGTTTGGGCTCGATGCTGAATCCCGCCGCGCCGAGGTGTATGAATTTCTGCAGGCCCACCGGCAGGCATGCCCAGGCCGGCCCGAAGCCGCCTGTCTCAACATCTTGCGTGACAGCTTCAGCAATCTCACCGGCGCCGCGCGCATCGAAGTGCAGGCACCGCCATTGCTGATGAGTGAAGAGGCCCTGCTCGACACCGAAGCGATTCTCTACAACCTGCTGTGCAACTTCTTCAGGCACATCGCGCCCTCGCCGCTCACCGGCTGCCAGGAATGCGTGATGCATGTCGCGGCCGAGCCGCGGGAAAACGGCATCTATTTCAGCTATGACTTCTGCAACAGCACCGACACCAAGGAGCTTTGTGCGGAGGATGTCCGGGCGCTGTTGCGCTACGGCTACGAAATTCACGGTCTGCAAATTCTGCGATACCTTTTCCATTTGACGGAAGGAGCGGGAACACCGGATTTCAAAATCCGGCTGGAAAACTACCTGTGGCACATCCATCTCGGGAGGGAACGCCGTGACTGCCGTGAAGAGCTGCTGGTCAATACTCGTGCTTGAAGACAACGCCAGCCTGCGCGAACTGCTGCGCGGGAACTTCGGCATGCTGTTGGGCAACGCCGTGCGTGTGGATTTTGCCGCCAGCATCTGCCAGGCCATCGCCAAAGTCAAAGATCAGATGCGGCAGGGCAATCCCTACGACCTCTTTTGGGTCGATCTTTATCTGGACTATTTTTCCTACGACGACGAGCACGGCGAAATCATTGCGGCCAAATCCTTCTCGCAAATCATTGACACCGCCGCGTTCTTGAAGCAGCATGCCGTGAGCGAGCTGCGCTGGCCGGTGCTGATCGGCCTGCTGCAGGCACCCATTACGCCGCCACACAAGGAAAGTGAGCACTACAGCGACCGCGAAAAGCTCGCGGTGCTGCAGAAATTTCTGCCCTATTGCCTGCCCGCGGCCCGGGCGAGCTTCAGCGCGCTGCTCGACCTGATGGCGCTCCATCTCACCGCCGCGCACGACGGCGACACCGCCACCAGCGAGGAGAATATCTACGTGCACAATGCCCTCGCTTTTGTCTTCCACAAGCTGCAGCAATGGGTGGGCAGCTCTGCCCAAAAGGAATTCGATATGAATGGCGAAGGCATGGAAGAGTGGCAGGAGGCGGCGCGCGGCGAATTGGTACCGAGCCGCAACGCCAAGAGCGATCAAAGTTGGACGCTGTTTCACACCTGGGTGGAGCAGTTCTACAGCCACGTCGCGCTCGGGGCCCGGGGCTACGAAGCCTACAGCCAGGCCAACCCCCTGCTGACGGAGTTGAAACGCCTGGCGCCGGAGGGCTATCCGCTCTTTCTGGTCAACACCGCCTATCCCGGCCGCCGCGCCGAACTGCTGGAGGCGGCCGCCATCTGGCCGGCAGAAAACGTGATCGTTGGCCAGCATGACTTCAAGGGCAGCCAGCGTGATCGCGTCATGGTGGAATATCTTGCGCGCCTCTTCCGCCAATGCCGGCGGCCGTATTTCTTCCTGCGCAGCCGGCGGCGCGGGGCGAACACTTTTGCCATCAGCAACGACATCAGCGCGGTCGCGGCCCGAATGCACCACGTGCCTCCTGCCGCAGGACTGCTCATCGATGAACGGGAGGCCGGCTTCGCCTTCAGCCACCAGGCTTTTTTTCCGGAGCTTACCCGCGCCTTTGAAAAGGCAAGCAACGTCGAAGCGGAATTCCTGGCGGAACTTCGCCACCAGACACTGCAGGACATGCAGGATTGCCTGCAGGAACGCCAGCCGCGCATGATGCAAAATCTGTGGCTCACGGTGCCACCGGGCTTCTTCAAGCATGCCGTTTCGCACGAATCCTTCACGCTGGAACTGCAGGCGCCCGAAGGCACGCGCCAGCGCGTCACATTAACCTTCGATGAAGGCCGGTGGATTCTGTTCGAACTGGCCTGCCGGCGCTGGTTTCCGAAATGTTTCTTCATGCACAGCAGTTGGACGGTGCGGCACAAGCCCGACGGCCAGCAGGCCTATTTCCATTCCACGCCGGACCTGCTGGCAGCGGCCCTGGCGCATGCCACCTACGATCATCCGGATCTCTTTCCGCCGGCACATGATGCCGAACGCCTGGGCCGTGCCTTGCGCCCCACGCCCGCATTCTACCTGGCGCACACTCCCTACGCTGACGCGTTTGACTGGCCGGCGTTTTGGCAGGAGACTTTCGGCGAGGTGGATGCCCGGCAGCAATGGCCGGCGCGCCTCGTACCCGTTCTGCAAGCCCGGCGCATGCTGATTCTGGCGCAACACATGCTCAAGGAATTGCACATTCGGCGCCTCGCCCACCCGCTGCTGAAAGCGGCGCCCTTGACTGCGCGGGACTGGCTCCCCCTCATGACCAATGCGGAGTTCCTCCCGGTGGATAAGACACTGCGCGATCACTTGCACCGGCTGGAAAAAGGCGAAGCAGCCCACCTGCAAGCGCAAGACCTGCTGCCCAAGCTCAAGAACCTGCTCTCCGTTGTGCTATGCTTCTACTCGTTTCCCGCAGAGGAATTGGCACAATTCTATCGCTTCTGGGTCAGCAAACAAATCCCCACCACCGGCACGCGGCCGACGGAAAAATTCTCGAGTGTCAACGGCAAGTTGGAGAATCTCAGATTCACGCACAGCGTGCCGTTGCCGGCGCAGGCGGAAGGCAAGAGCAGATTTCTCTTCCTGCCGGTGTCCTTTGGCGCGGATCGATCGCAAATCCTGCATGCCGTGCCGGCGGCAAACGATCGCCTCCTGAAGGATTTGACTGCCGGCAGTTTCCTGGAATTCCTGGCCCTCATTCCCTCCCTCATGTTGTGACAACGCGCCCGCCTTGTGACCACGCGGAGTTTTTCTTTCCCCGCCGGCGAGAACTCACGGCTGGCAGGATCATTGAATAGTCAGAACTCCCATCAGCGCGAAAACACCTGTTCTTCCTTTGTTGTAAAGCCGGACACGGCGTACTTGTCCTGCGGTTGCAGCGGGATCTCTGCGCCAGGCCTCCGGGGCTGCCAAAACCGTGGGGAATTTCCGGCACCATCATTGTCGCAATGGTAAAAAAGAATCGGTTCGGTCATTCTCCAGACCGCTTCGTCAATTCACACTCGTGTGGTGCATTCATTTTCGCCAAGGAGGTGCAAAATGCGGGCATCGGACCTGGTGTTGCTGCTCTCACTTCTCGATGGAAGTGAGTCGCCCTCCCTTGACACCGTTGGCAGACGCAGTCCACTCAAGGGGATGTGGCGACTGGTAAAATTCTTCGTGTTCGTTTTCCTGCTTGTCTGGTTTCTCTTCAGCCAGGACTTCTTCACGGTGGAAGTCAAATCGGTTGAGAAAGCCCGCAGCAGTGCCGTGCAAACGGCGCACTGAGCCGCGCCGGCTCGGCGTGAAAACCAATCGCCCAAGGAGAACAATATGTTTCTCGATTTGTTCCCCTCGCATCGACACCATGAAGTGGTGCCGTTGTTGACCATCCATGCGGGACTGTATGATGGTTCCGAAATCACGGTGCAGGCGGAAAACCGGCTGTTGACGTTCGCGACGGCCATGGGAAGCACCAAGATTGCGCTGCGCAATGTCGCGTCCATGAAAAACATCTCGCACGTCGTGACCCTGCGGCGGAATCTATGGGCCAACAAATTCGAAATCGAATTTCGCGACGGTTGCCGGTTGATCGGCACCCCCAAGCATCCGCGCGCGCTGCGTCTCTACGACAATGGAACACCCCATGTGCGCGGCAACCTGCAGTTGTGGGAGATCGACTGGCTGCGCATTGCCGCCGACGGCAACCTTCCTGCGTCAGCGTGATTGCAAACAAGCTCCACCTCATGTATGGCTGCGATGCTCCCATGCCAGGCCGGCGTGGGAGTTCGCGGTTTAGTCCTTCCCCCCTTGCGGCAGTCCGGGCAGACGCTGCTGCAGATGCAGCACCTGATAGCGCTGCAACAGCGCGATCGTCTCTGTCAACGGCAGCGCCTCCAGCCTGCGTCCGCTCCTTCCCGCAACAGTTGTCGCCTTGAACAGAGAATTGTAAACGGCCTCTTCGCCGGCTTCCACCACGGCGAGAAAAAGCGGGGTCATCGCCTCGTTCGCCAGCTCGTTCGCGATTTGCAGGCGAGCCGCCGGCAGTTGATGCGGAATGCGATATGCGGTCGAGAACGCGATCACATAATCGCCGCTGCCGTTGGCCATGAAACCACCGGCGCGCGCCAGACCGAACAGGGCGCGCCGGGCGAGGCGCTCAAGATTGCGCGGGGAGAGCGGCGCATCTGTTGCGACCACGATCATGCACGAGCCGCCGTCCTGCGCTTTCGCCACCTGCTCGCTCAAATAGAATTTGCCCAACTCCCGTCCCACCGGCGCGCCGTTGATGGTGAGAATGCCGCCGAAGTTCGTTTGCACCAGCACCCCAACGGTGTATCCGCCCAACTCCTGCGGCAGCCGCCGCGAGGAAGTGCCAATCCCGCCTTTGAAGCCCAGGCAATGCGTGCCGGTGCCCGCGCCCACACTGCCTTCTTCCACTTCACCGCTTTGGGCCGCTTGCAGTGCCTGCCACACGTGCTCCTCCCGCACGTGCATGCCGCGGATGTCATTTAACCAGCCGTCATTGGTCTCGCCCACGACGGCGTTCACCGAGGCCACCTCTTCGTTGCCGGTTTGCTGCAGCGTGTATTGCACCAGCGCTTGCATGGCCGCCGGCACGCTCAGCGTGTTGGTCAGGGCGATCGGAGTTTCCAGCGTGCCCAACTCGACAACTTGCGTGGAACCCGCCAGCTTGCCGAATCCATTGCCGCAGTAAATCGCGGCCGGCACCTTCTCCTGAAACAGGTTGCCGGCGTGCGGCAGGATCACGGTCACGCCGGTCCGAATCGAGTCGCCGCGCCATACCGTGCAATGCCCGACCTTGACGCCGCCGACGTCAGTGATCGCATTCAGCGGGCCGGTGGGCAGTATGCCGACTTCGACGCCGGCCTGGCGGGCGCGCGGCCGGGCCGCGCCGGACTCCCCCGCGGCGGCCCAGTCTCCCAGCAGGGCCAGCAGCACGATCAGCAACACACTCTCTGCATTCAAGTGCCACATGTTTCTTCTCCTTCCCGGTTGGATTTCCAACTTGCAGGTTGCCCGGCTTTTTCGCATCTTGCCGGCGACAAAATGTGAGAGGGTGACGGCAAAATGACTTTTCGCACTCGTCCGGCCTGGCGGCGGCAATGGGGCCTCATGTTCCTGGCCCTGTTTTGCGTGGCCGGCATGCTCGCGGCGCTGTACGAGGCGTATGCCTCGCAGGACAGCAGCCATCTGGCCGCCTCGCTCTCCCTCTTTGCCGTGCCGCTTCTGCTGCTCGCTTTGGTCATGATATTCCGCCATTATGCCTGGCGCTTCACGGTCGAGCGCGGCACCATCGAAAGCCGCCGCGGCTACATCGCGCGCGAGATCAAATCGGTGCGCGTGGAGGATGTCCGCAACATCAACGTCACGCAAACGTTCATGCAGCGGTTGCTCGGCATCGGCAACGTCGAATTCAGCAGCTCGGGCACGGCGGGCATCGAGGTGATTTTCGAAGATGTGGCCGACCCCCTGAGCGTCAGAGAAAAAATCCAGAACATGATGTGATCACAAGGGCAGCAAACCGCGTGATGACTGCATTCGAATCCTTCCAGCGCCTTTCGCTCGCCATGACTGAACGGGCATGCGCCCTTGCGGAGCGGCGATGAGATACTTTCTCACGGGCGCGACCGGTTTCATTGGCGGCCGGCTGGCCAAAGCCTTGGTCGCCAACGGCCACGAAGTCGTGGCGCTGGTGCGCAATGCCGGCCAGGCCGCGCCGCTCGCAGAGGCGGGCATCACGCTCGCAACCGGTGACATTACCGACAAAGCAAGCATGCGGCCGGCCATGGCCGGCGCCGACGGCGTCTTTCACCTCGCGGCATGGTACAAGATCGGCGCTAAAGATAGCACCATGGCGGAAAGAATCAACGTGACGGGCACACGCCACGTGCTGGAATTGATGCGGGAGCTTGGCATTCCCAAAGGCGTCTACACCAGCACGCTGGCGGTTTTTTCAGACACGCACGGCCGGAAAGTGGATGAACATTATCGTTATGACGGGCCGCATCTGAGTGAGTATGATCGCACGAAATGGCTGGCGCACTACCAGGTTGCCGTGCCCATGGCCGCTGCCGGCCTGCCGTTGGTAATCGTGCAACCGGGCCTGGTCTACGGCCCGGGCGATACCAGTGCCATCGCCGTCACGTTCAAACAATATCTGCAGCGCCGGCTGCCGCTGCTGCCTGAGCGCACGGCCTTTTGCTGGGCGCATGTCGATGATGTGGTGCGCAGCCATCTCCTGGCGATGGAAAAGGGCCGGCCCGGCGAAAGCTACATCCTTGCCGGGCCGCCATACACTTTGATCGAAGCCTTTGAAATCGCGGAACGAATCACCGGCATCAAAGCACCGCGATTGCGCGGCAAGCCGGGATTGCTGCGCTTCCTGGCGACGCTCAGCGGCTTCTTCGGAACCTTTCTGCCGCTGCCGCAGACGTATGCGGCGGAGACTCTGCGCGTTTCCGCCGGCGTGACTTATCTGGGCGATAATGCGAAAGCGCGGCGCGAACTGGGTTACACCGTGCGGCCGCTGGAGGACGGCTTGCGTGAGACACTGCTGCAATTGCGACATGACGTCTGATCCGATCAAACCGGCGTCACCGCGATGGCGGCACAAGCTCTGCCAGCCGATGAAAAAAAATGAACTCATAGATTCCTTGCTCTGCAGGTCCATTCCACATGCCCTTTCCAGCCCTCGGCGATTTTGCCCGCCATCTCGAATCCCTCGGTGAATTGCATCGCGTCAAAATCGAAGTCGATCCCGAATTGGAGATCACCGAGATCGCGGTGCGTGCGCTGCGGGAGCAGCGGCCGGCGCTGCTGTTCGAAAAAGTCAAAGGCGCGCGCTTTCCGCTCGCCATTAATTTGCTCGCCAGCGCGCGCCGCCTCGAGCTGGCGCTCGGCAAGCCACCGGATCAACTCGGCGAGGAGTTGATTCACTTTGTTGAAGCCGCGATGCCGCCCAAACCCCGGCTGGTCGTGGATCACTGGCCGGTGGTGAAGCGCCTGCTCGCGGCGCGGCCCAAACGCAGCCGCAGCGCCCTTTCGCAACAAATCGTCAGCGCGCCGCAACTCTCCCACCTGCCGATTCAAAAGTGCTGGCCGGAAGACGGTGGCCGCTTCATCACGCTGGGCCAGGTCTTCACGCATGATCCGCGCGACGGCAAGCGCAATGTCGGCATGTATCGCATGCAAGTCTATGACGAGCGCAGCACCGGCATGCACTGGCAGATTCAAAAAGGCGGCGGGTTTCATTACTATCAAGCGCAGAAGCTCGGGCGGGAGTTTGAAATCGCGGTGGCGCTGGGCACGGATCCGGCGATGCTGCTGGCCACGATTGCGGCGCTGCCGGAGGGCATTGATGAGGTGATGTTCGCGGGCTTCTTGCGCGGCGCGCCCGTGCCCATGGTCCGGGGCAAGTCCATCGCCATGCCGGTGCCTGCCGGGGCGGAATTCATCCTGGAGGGCCGGGTGCCGCTTGAGGAAAGCCGGCGCGAAGGCCCGTTCGGCGATCACTTCGGCCACTACTCGCACGCTGCCGATTTTCCCGTGTTTCACCTCAGCCAGATCACGCATCGCCGCGGCGCGATTTATCCCTGCACCGTGGTCGGCAAGCCGCCGATGGAAGACAAATTTCTCGGCGACGCCACGCAGCAAATTCTCGGGCCGCTTGCCCGCCTGATTCACAAGGAGATCAAGAGCCTGTGGGCCTACTATGAGGCCGGGTTTCACAATCTGCTTGTGGTGGCGGTGGAGCAGCGCTATCGCAAGGAGGCGATGAAGTCCGCGCTCGGTTTGATGGGCACGGATCAGCTTTCGCTCACGAAATGCATCGTGCTGGTGTCCGATCATGTGAATGTGCGCGACTGGAAAGCCGTGCTCGCCGCGATCAAGGCGAATTTCGATCCGCACTACGATTTCGTCCTGATTCCGAAGGTGCCGCTTGATACGCTGGACTTCACCTCCTTCCAAATGAATCTCGGCAGCAAGATGATCCTGGATGCCACGGTGAAGGAGGGGGAGAGGAGGAAACGGGAAGAGCGTGAAAGGGCGGGCGAGGGCGCGCGGGAGAGAATGGGGAATGTTTTGGCGCGGCTGCCGCAGGATTTTCCCGGCGTGCAGGAAACCTGCCTGCATGATGAAACCCTGCTGCTGGTGAAAACTGCCGGCGAGGGCCGGAAAATCATTGAACGGCTGGTCCGGCTGCCGGAATTGCGCCCATTGAAAATGATTGCCGCGGTGAGCGCGGATGTTGACTTGCATTCGCAGGAGAGCTACATTTGGGGCGTCTTCACCCGCTTCGATGCCGAGCGCGATGTGATTTTCAGCGAGCAGTCGCTCCTCGGCATCAGCCCGATTTACCGGGGGGTGATGGGCATCGACGCCACCTGGAAGCCGGGCTATCCCGGCCCGCTGGTGATGACGGAGGAGATTCAGGCGCGGGTGACGCGGAGGTGGGAGGAGTATTGGCGATAGTTGCATCGGCGGGAGCGGCCAGTATCTGATTTGCAAAGGAAAATGCAATTATGAACATCCTTCCCGTGAAGCTGGACGACCTGATCAACTCTCGTGCGGTAGAGTCGATTCGGCGCGAATTCAAGAGATCATGGTCGGCCACCACTCTGGAGCAGGTGGTGCGCACGATTTGCGCCTTCGCGAATGATTTCTTCAACTTGAACGGTGGCTACATCCTCATCGGCATAGAAGAGAAAGACGGCCTGCCCGTTCTCCCGCCTCACGGCCTGGAGGGTGAAAATCTCGATGAGATTCAAAAACAGATTCGCGGCCAATGCAAGAGAATAGATCCCGAGTATCAGCCTGTCATTTCTCCGGAGATCTACCAGGGCAAGCCAATACTTGTAGTATGGGCTCCCGGAGGCGATGTGCGGCCCTATCAGGCTCCAAGGGCATTAGCCGGCAGGGAAAGAGCCTATTTCGTCCGCCTGGGCAGCGAAACCATCGAGGCGCAGGGCGACCTCCTGACGCAGCTCATGCAGATGACTGCGAAGACACCGTTTGATGACCGGCGCAACGCTTCCGCCACTCTGGAGGTAATCTCTCCGGCATTGGTTCGAAACTTTCTGTCAGATATTGGCAGCGATCTCGTTTCACCGGGAGTCAACGTGCCTGATGTCGAGCTGTACCGCAGCATGCGCTTGTTAAGCCGGGTCAATGATCATGATGTGCCCAGGAACATTGCTTTGTTGTTTTTCACGAATGACCCTGCCGATTTCTTTCCGGGGACGCGCATGGAAGTGGTGCAATTCGGCGGAGACGCCGGCGGGGACCTTATCGAAGAAAAGGTCTTCAACGGTCCTTTGCATCTGCAAATACGACAAGTGTTGGACTACCTGGAAAGTTTCAGCACCAAAATGATCAGGAAGATTCCAGGCCGGGCTGAAGCGCAACGAACCGTGGCTTTTCCCTATGAAGCCATGGAAGAGGCGGTGGTGAATGCCGTCTATCACCGCGGCTATGAGGGCGTTCCCGAGCCGACAAAGATTTACCTTTATCCCGATCGCATGGAGATCACCAGCTATCCCGGGCCCGTACCGGGCCTTGAGCCGCGTCACTTTCAACGCGGCGCGGCGCTGCCGCCCGTGGCGAATCGCAATCGCCGCATTGGTGAGTTTCTCAAAGAGCTGCGCCTGGCGGAGGGACGAGGTACTGGCATTCCCAAAATCCACCACAAGATGAGTGAAAATGGCTCGCCCGAGCCAGTATTTGAATTCGATGAAGCGCGTTCTTATTTTCGGGTGACGCTGCCGGCACATCCGCAATATATTGTCATTCATGCGTTGCGGGAAGCTGCACATTCCTGGGCAGTTGGTGAACGCGGTGCAGCCATCGAGACACTTCGGACAGCCGCACAGCGTGTTCCCAAATCAGGGGCATTGATCGCACAACTGATTGACTACGAGACGGCTTTGGGTCAGTTTTCAACTGCGGAGAAATTGTTCACAGAAAGCAAGGCTGACCCCACAATCGTGGATCGGCATCTTCCCTTTATGGCAATGGCAAAGGTTTTTCTTACCCGGCAGAATCCCAGGCGCGCGCTGGAAATTCTGTCTGCCTCCCCGCCGCCGCTGCAGACCGATGATCTTGTGGAGCTGGCGGTCCTGCACAAACGTGCAGGCCAACTGGAAAAAGCGCATCGCATTTTCACGAGCAATTATGAACTCATCAAAGATGATCCCAAGGCAATTCACGAATTCGCACAAACCAAACTAAAATTGGCGGCATCCCTGAAACCGATGCCCAGGCAAAACCTCAGCACCAAGAAAAGACTGACTCAGGAGGCAGTGGAGTTGTTGCGAAGGGTAATTCAACTCTCGGACGACAGAGTGCGCAAAGCCTGGTCATGGTTTGATCTGACCAAAGCCTTGTCGTGGTTGCGGGCGCCGGAGACCGAGATTCTTAAGGCCTACGCCAAGGCAATCGAACTGCTACCCGATGAACCTCACTTTGTCGCCTGGCATGATGAATGGCAGCGCCATCGTGGGAAGGATCACCGCCAGAAATAGGTTCGGCATCGAAAAGCGGGGACTCTGCAATCAATTGGTATCAGCAAATTTAATCGACAAAAGGGACAGTTGACATGTTTCATTCTGTTGCAATCCAATTCCACGACCGCAAACTCCTCCCCATTTGGGAAAAAATCCGGGCGGGCGAACGGCTCACTCGGGAAGACGGCGTAACCATGCTGCAAACCGCGGATCTGCTCAGCCTCGGCAAAATGGCGCACGCGGTGCAGCGCGAAAAAAGCGGGGACGCGGTTTACTTCGTCGTCAACCGCCAGGTCAATCCCACCAACATCTGCGTGCTGTCATGCAAATTCTGTGACTTCGCAGTGAAAGCCAGTGATGAGCGCGCCTACGCCATGACCATGGCGCAAATCCTCGCCAAGCTCAATCACGACCTGCAGGAGGTGCACATTGTCGGCGGCCTGCATCCCGAGTGGCCGTGGGAATTTTATCTCGACATGATGCGGCAAATCAAGGCCAACTTTCCCAGGATCGACATCAAAGCCTGGACGGCGGTTGAAATCGACTTCTTCTCCAAGAAATTCAAGCTGCCGATTCAGGAAGTCCTGCGCCAGCTCAAGGAAGCCGGGCTGAGCACCATGCCGGGCGGCGGCGCGGAGGTTTTTTCCGAGCGCGTTCGGCGGCGGCTCTTCAATCAAAAAATCGGGGAGAAGCGCTGGCGGGAAGTGCATCGCGCCGCGCACGAGCTGGGCATTCCCACCAACGCCACCATGCTCTACGGCCACATCGAAACGCTGGAGGAGCGCGTGGAGCATTTGATCAAGCTGCGCGAGCAGCAGGACGAATCGCGCGGCTTTCTGACCTTTATTCCGCTGGCCTATCAGCCGGGCGACAACGGCGTGGTCGATCGCTATACATCCGCGGTGGATGATTTGAAAACCATCGCAGTCTCGCGGCTGATGCTCGACAATTTCCCGCACATCAAGGCCTACTGGATCATGCTCACCGCGGAGGTCGCGCCGGTGGCGCTGCATTTCGGCGCGGATGACATGGACGGCACGGTCGGCGAGGAACGCATCGCGCATGCGGCGCACGCCACCAGCCCGGTGACGCTGGCGAAGGAACACATCATCAACCTGATTCGCAGCGGCGGCAAGATTCCGGTGGAGCGCGACATTTTTTACAATCCGCTGGCGGTGCATGCGCCGCACGCCCTCGGCAAAATACCCTATCTCAACTGCGTGCCGTTCTACCGCGAGTTCGAGCCGGTGCGCGTCAAGCAGGTGCCGATGTCACCACGGCAAATGGGGCGGCTCGCCGAGCGCAATCAGATCGAGGGCGGCCCGCTCTCCCTGATGGATTACTTCCGCGTCGCGCACAATTATGAGCGGCTGGATTACGGCATTGCGGTGAAAGACCTGGCGCACAGCGTGCGGCTTTATTCCAATTACAAATGGCATGAGCTGGAAGGCAGGCGCATCGGCGTCACCGCCGACACGTCGACCTCGATCGAGCTGCTGCAGGTCATCTTGCAGCACAAATACGGTGTGCGCGCCCACCTGGAGCGCATGCACGCCGTGTTTCAAGCGCAGCAGGCCGGTCGCTTCGAGGCTGCGCTGGTTATTGGAGATGAGGCTTTGCGCCGCATGCAGTCCGGCCTGGCGGGCTTTCAATACGTTTATGATCTCGGCCATGAGTGGCATGCGTGGACTGGCCTGCCGTTTGTCTTTGCGGTCTGGGCGATTCGCCGCGACATCAGCCGGCAGGATCGCGACCAACTGGTGGCGGAACTCGAGCGCGCTGCCTTGAGCGCCGAGCAGCGCCAGCCCGAATGGGGCCGCATGCACGGCAAACGCCTGGGCTTGACCAGCGCCGAAGTCCAGGCCTATTTCGACGGCTTCGTCTACCGCCTGGGCGAGCGCGAACTCGCCGCCATACAGCGCTTCCGCGAGTATGTCGAAAAATGCCAGCCGGCCGCCTTGCCGCTGACCGCCGGAGCAGCCTGAGACCGGCACTCCAATCGCTGGCGGGTTGACATGAAAGTTCAATTTGCCGGCTTCCTGGCTGTGTTCGAGGCCCTCGACCGGCAGGAAGTCGAATACATTCTCATTGGCGAAGTGGCCGTCATCCTGCACGGCCTGGAGCGCTTGACCCGGGACATCGATATTTCGTGAGACCTACTTCTCGAGAATATCGCCAGGCTGCGTGCGGCTCTCAAGACGGTTTTCAACGATCCGGCAATCGATGAAGTCTCGCTGCCGGAGCGGCGGCGCGACGCAACAAGCTTTTCAAACTTGGAAGAAAATTCCAACTTTTCTCCAACCGATAGAAAAACGCCACTGATCAGCATGCTTCATCAGTTGGATTCTTCTATCGGCTGGAGAATTTTTATGCTGCCCGAAGGGCCAAGTTCTCAGCTTGGCTGAAAACTTGCGCAGGCGGTTGTTCGCTCATGCGCGAAAAGGACAAAGCCGATGCCCACTTTCTGCGCAAACTGATTCAGTCACGTTCCCCCGGGCAACATCTTCATGAATTCACTCGAACCCGCCATGCCGGTTTACAAATTCAAATCCTCTGAAGACGCCAAAGCGGCGTTGTGGACTTTCTCTCCTGACGCCGCCTATTACAAAAGAGTGGCCGAGCTGTGGCGCTTTGCCAACCAGTTGAATCCCCTTTCTTATCCCGCCGGCCTCATCAAATTTCGCACTCTCGAGGAAGCCAACCGTCATCGTTAGGAAATTGAACTCGCACAGGCGCGGGCATCGCGCGGCCGCCGGCAGGCGGAAGAAAACAAGCAGCCGGATTGAACAGCACGAGGGAGCAAAATGACGATCACGCCCACGCAGCACAAGATCATTCTCGGTGACGCGCGCGCCATGACGGAGCTGGCGGATGCCTCCGTCCATCTCATCATCACCTCACCGCCCTACTGGCAGCTCAAAGACTATGGCCACGCCGGGCAGATCGGTTTCAACGACAGCTACGAAGAGTACATCAACCATCTCAATCTCGTGTGGCGGGAATGCGATCGCGTGTTGCATCCGGGCTGCCGGCTGTGCATCAACATCGGCGATCAGTTCGCGCGCGCGGTCTATTACGGCCGCTACAAGATCATACCGATTCGCACCGAAATCATCAAATTTTGCGAAACCCTCGGCTGTGACTACATGGGCGCGATCATCTGGCAGAAGGTGACCACCACCAACACCAGCGGCGGCGCGACCATCATGGGCTCCTTTCCCCACCCGCGCAACGGCATCGTCAAGCTCGATTACGAATTCATTCTGCTGTTCAAGAAGCTCGGCAAGCCGCCCAAGCCGACGCCGGCGCAAAAGGCAAGCGCGGCGATGACAACGGAGGAATGGAACGAGTATTTTCACGGCCACTGGAATTTCCCCGGCGAGAAACAGAATCAGCATCTCGCGGCGTTTCCCGTGGAGCTGCCGCGGCGCTTGATTCGCATGTTCTCCTTCCCCGGCGAGACTGTGCTCGATCCGTTTTTGGGCAGCGGTACCACCGCGGTGGCGGCGCAGGAGCTGGGGAGAAACTCGGTCGGGTATGAGATCAATCGCGAGTTTCTGCCCGTCATCAAGCGCCGGCTGGGAATCGCAGAAGACACTCTGTTCGGTGCAGACGCCACCTGCCGGGCGGAGATCATTGAACAGCCGCCGGCAGCGATCGATTTCGCTGCCGCGATTGCAAAACAACCCTACGTCTTTCGCGATCAGGTGAAGTTTGACAAGAAAGTCGATCCGCGCCAGCAGCATTTCGGCTCAAAAATCAGCGGCCGGGAAAAAGACAGGACAAAGTACTACACGGTGACGCGCGTCGAAGCCCCGCACTTGCTCGAACTGAGCGGCGGCCTCAAGATCCGTCTGCTCGGCATCAAGCCGGTTGCGGAGAAAGAGGCGGAGGCGCTCCGCTTCATTCAGGAGCTGGTGGCCGGCCAGAAGGTGTTCTTGAAGTTCGATCAACAGGAATGCGACGAGAACAACCGGCGCTGGGCATATCTCTATTTGAAAAACAAAACCTTCGTCAACATGCATCTGCTCAAGCGGGGGCTGGCAGAAGTTGACACCGCACAGGAACTTCAAGCCAAGCAGCGCATGTTGCAGATGGTGGAATCGCTCGCCTGAAAGCATCGCTGGAATTTCCGGCATGCGTAACCGCGCCATGCGGAACCTGGTTTCCTCGAGTTGGCTGGACCCCACCTGCGGCTGTGCCCGCGACCTCACGCCTTCCGCCTCGCCAGACTCACCAGCGATAATCCCACCGGGAAAGAACCACGACGCAGCCAAAACCGTTCGGCGGCGAAGATGGACTGCAACCAGCGATTCATCGGACGCAGGAGTTCAAAATCGGAGCGCGGTGGATGCGGTGGCGAGGGCCAGGCCTTTTGCAGCAGCCGCAAGCCGGCGATGGGAAGGAAAAGCAGGCTGTTGTAGTAGGAAAGGCGCAGCGGCTGCAGCCCGGTGGCGTGCAGCAGACGCAGCAGGCTGGTTTTACTGTACCGCCGGCGATGGTGATTGATCTCATCGTGCTCGCTCCACAACCACATGAAGGCGGGCACGGTGATCACGACCAGGCCGTTTGGCTTCAACCAGCGCAGATAGTGCGTCAGCAGGGCGGCATCATCATCGACGTGCTCAATGACATCGAAGAATGTCAGCACATCATAGCGGGTGTCCTGCCAGGCGGGATCGCTGTCGAGAAAAACACCGTTGCGGCCGTGCTGCCGGCAGAGGGCAACGGCGCGCGGGGAAGCATCGACGCCGGTCACCGTGCCGAATTCTCGCAGCATCGACAGCATGGCGCCGGTACCGCAGCCCACGTCCAACAAGGCAAGGCCGGCGGTGCCGGTCAGGGCCGGCCGGCGGTGCAAATGTTCATTGAGCAGCGCGCGCAGGATTTGATTGCGCGCCTGAAACCACCAGTGGGAGGATTGAATCTCGTTGAAGAGGAGATAGTGCCGGTCTTCCATGACGAGGGCGCGAGCAAAGCAATGAGCAGCGGGCTGCCAGCGGACCGCTTCAGCCTTCGATTTCCACCAGCAGTTGGATTTCGCGCAGCACGCCGGCGACGCGAAAGCACTCCGCAAATTCGCCGTGATAGGCAATGGCCTTGCCGCGCGTGTGCGCTTCATAGGCGATTTTCTCGGCACGCTGCTGGCCGCAGCCCAGCGCCTTTTGCAGTTGCAGAATGACTTCGTCGAAGGTGTGGATGTCGTCGTTGTAGAGGATAACCTTCCAGGGATCGCCGATGCGGGAACCGATATCGTCATCGACCACGGTTTCTTCGTCGGCATCGGGCGTCGTAAGCCCCAGCCAGAGGCGCCAGTGGAATTCCAGCCGGGGAGTTGTGACCGCGAGATAGCTCATGCGACTCCGAGCTCTTTGGTTAAAGCGGCAATGATGCGCCGGTTTGCAGTGGAGAAGGCATAATTGCGCAGTTCGGCCGGCCGCACCCATTTCCAGCGCTGGCAGTGCACAGCCTGCGGCTCACCGCGGAGATGGAAGCAATGATACACATGCAGCGTCACGCGGAAATGGGTGTAGCCATGTTCGAGGGTGATCAGGTTCCTGCCGACTTTGGTATCGACGGCCAACTGCCGGCGCAGCGCGCGCCGCAGCGCGGTGCCATGCCGCTCACCTTGCGCCAGCGTGGCGCCGGGGAATTCCCACAATCCGCCGAGCAGGCCGCGCGCGGGGCGCTGATCGATCAACAGCCGGCCCTCCTTCCAGATCAACCCCACGACCAGGTGATGATGCGGCAGCGGCGGCTTGCGGCGGCGCGCCGGCAAGCGCGCCGGGTCGCGCAGGTGATTGTAGGCACAACAGTAATTCTTTGCAGGACACTGCCCGCAAGCGGGGCGGCGCGGCGTGCACACCAGCGCGCCCAATTCCATCACCGCTTGATTCCAATCGCGTGCCTGCCCGGATTTGAGCAACGCCTGCGCCAGCGCGCGCAGGAGCTGCTTGCCGCGTGATTCCGCCGGCGGCACCGTCACGCGAAAGAGCCGGCTCAGCACCCGTTCGACGTTGCCATCCACCACGGCATGATCGCGATTGAAGGCGATGCTGGCAATTGCGGCAGCGGTGTAGGGCCCGATGCCCGGAATGGCCAGCAGCGCGTGGTAGTCACGCGGCAGTTCGCCCTGCAAGGAGGCGCTGACATATTGCGCGGCCTGGTGCAAGTGGCGGGCGCGGGCATAGTAACCCATGCCCTCCCACGCCTTGAGCACGTCATCAAGCGGGGCCTGCGCCAGCGTGGGGAGCGTGGGGAAGCGCCGGAGAAAAGGCTCGTAGTATTCCAGCACTTTGGCGGTTTGCGTTTGCTGCAGCATCACCTCCGAGACCCAAATGGCATACGGGTCACGCTGCCGGCGCCACGGCACGTCGCGCCGCGCAACGGCATACCACTGCAGCAGCTTTTGCTGCAATGCCCTGCGCCGGGCGGGGGAAATGCGATCGAGATGGATTTGACTGTCGGGAATTGGGCGTGGCATCGTTTTTTTGTGCGCGAATGTAAGGCCGGCCGGCGATATTCGCAACTCGAAATTTGGCCGCAGTTCGGCAGAGGCACCGCGGGGAAATTTCCGGAGAAAAGAGGTTGATACCGGCAGGTGAATTTTGTATATTTTCGCGCTTCAAAAATCACCCATTGACCCTTCAGCCATTCCAGCGCTTGCGGAATGGCTTTGCTTTATCCTGCGGGGGAGGCAATCCCGACCTTCAGGCGGCGCCGCATCACTCTGTTCAAGGAGCTCTCAGTCATGAAGCAGTACTATTTCACCGAAGCCGGCTACGAAAAACTGCGCAAGGAAATCGAGCGCATTGAAAAATATCTCAAGAACGACATCGCGAAGGAGATTGCGACGGCGCGCGAGCACGGCGATCTGCGCGAAAATGCCGAATACGAATCCGCCAAAAACAAGCAGGCCAACTACATGGCCAGGCTCGGCATGCTGCAGGAACGCTTTCAGAACGCCCGCATCATCCGCAAGGGCGATTTGCCGGAAGGGATCGTCACCCTGGGCAAGATGGTCACGATCGTTGATACCGACACCAGGGAAGCGGAGAAGTACATCATTCTCGGCGACGGTGAAACCGATTTGGAGAAAAACATCATCAGTTATCAATCGCCGATTGCCCAGGCCTTGATGAAGCACAAGGTGGGAGACCTGGTCGAAATCAAACTGCCGCGCCGCACCAAGAAGGGCGAGATCGTGGAGATTACGTTCTACGAGGAAATGTAGCCCGGCACGGTCAGGCCAGAGTTGTTGCTGTTCAACCGCGCGCATCCCCCAGCCGCCACGCTCGAGTGAGAAGGTGGAAAGCAAGATACGAGGATGCTTGCAAGCCCTTTTCTGCAGGGAAAAAGTGGAGAAGTGGGGAATTGGGTGCTTCAAAGTGAAATTGTTGCATCAAGAGCAGAGCCGTATTCCCAACTGATAAAAACAACCCAGCCGATGGCAAAGACTTGCATCGGCTGGGTTGTTTCTTTTCAGCCGGCGATTTTCTTTGGAGCTGCAGTTGGTTCACATCAGGGGGTGAGCTTCCTGCCTTGCCACTGTCAAGGCAGAGATTGTTCAAGAATGCCCCAACCTGCGGCATTTTCGGTTCGCGTGAAGCGACGTTCTTCTCTCTGACATCGCGGTGGTTCCTTTTGGTTTGCCTGCCGGCGCCAGTGTTGGACCGGCAGGCGGGATGCCACTCTGCCTGCAAACAAAATGCGCTGCAAGCTGTGCCGCCGTCTCCAAAACTCCGGGCGACCCAATAATTCTTAGGCAACTGGCTTTTCAAACTTGGAAAAAAATTCTGACTCTTTTCCAACTGATAGAAGAATCCAACTGATCAGCATGCCCCATCAGTTGGGATCTTCTATCGGCCGGGAAATTCTTGTGCTGCCCGAAGGACTTCAATTGGCAGCGAAGCTGACAATTGGCGAAGTCCATTGCAGATGATATCTTTGCAAGAAAAGCAAAGCCTTCTCCTGCGGAAAAGGCTTTTCAGTTGGGTTCTTGTATCGGTTCGAGAATGTCATTTTGGCGGCGGCTTGTCCGCGTTGGGTTTTGCGGCTAAACGCCAAGCCGTTGCCGGAACCCTGGCGTGCCGGCGTGACGCCCTCTACTCCCACCGGCCATTTGGCGTCCGGGCCTCTGCTTCCTGCTGCCACTCCTGCAAGCTGTGCCACACCCGCGCGATGAACGAATCAGCACTGCGGCCGGCGCTCTCCCAATAAAACAACTCCAAGGCTGCGGCGCTGGCGCACGGCCGCACGATCACCCAATCCAATTCCCCGCCGAAGCGCACACCGTCGCTGATGCCCGTCACTTCGGCCGCAAAGCGCTCGAGCAGCCGGCGCATCAACTCCGCCTTGAGTTCGGCAGGGCAGGAAAAGAACTGATGGCCCAGCGGGTCGGCCTGCCATTCTGAGGCCGGCACGGAAGCGAGGCGCGGCAGCACGCAGGCGAGCGCCGCCAGCGCGTCCGGATGTGCCTGCCAGGCGGAATGAATGATTCCGCCGCGGCCGTCAAAACCAAACCAGGACTCCAGGCCTGCCGTGCGGCCGAACTCCGCAAAGCGCGGCCGCACGCCCGCAATCGACAAAACGCGCCTGCCGGCACGGCCGCCGGCGAGCGCGTCCATCAGCCAATTGAAGAGCTGCGTGGCAGATCCCTCCTGCTGCAGGAGGCGGCTGAACAGCAAATCGCTGACCGCGTGGCCGGTGTCCGCCTGATGCAAGCGCAGCCGCTCACCGTTGCTCTCAAGAGAAAAACACCAGCTCTCCCGCCTGCCGCATGTCTTCTGAGGCCGCGCGGCCGGTTCATCCACCACCACGGCCAGCGGCAGGGAAAACGCTTCGGCGAAGAGCGCGACGAGCTGCCCGAGTCCGGCTTCATTCACGTGGATATGCGAAGCAGGCAACTCCGCGCTGGGCGGAGCGAGAAAGTCCGCCAGGGCATTTACATATTCGCGGCGGACCTGCCCGGCATCGAGATTCGCGAAGCTGCCCATTTCGCGCTGGTGGGACAAGTCTTCGAACTCGAGCGCGCAGGTGGCAGCGGTGGAAAAATCGTGGCCATGATGATCGAGCAAAATCACTCGTGACAAATTGAAGTCGCCGGCATTGCCCAGATAAATGCCTCCGGCGTAGTGCCGGGAGAGCAAAGCCTGGCGGGCCAGCGGCACACTGGCAGGCTGGAGCAACGCGACCTCACAGCCGGCGGCAAGCAGCCCGGCCAGCAGCGGCGCAATTTTCTCCTCCAAACCTGCCGTGTGCGCGGCAGCCAGCAGAATGCCGGCCGCCTCGCCGCCGCTGTGAGCAATTCGGGATTCCAATAAAGCATGGCGCTGGCCGGTTTGATGAACGCCAAAAGCCCGGCCCAGCCAATTCAAAAAGTCCGCACTGAAATCCGTTGCCACCAAATCACCGCAATCAACCAAGCGCCGCAAAGAGCCGATGGGCAGAGCGCGCTGGGTGGCCACGATTTGTCCTGCGGCCACGCGCTGCCGGGGGTGCACGATGCCGTTGGCCTGAATGACGGATTGCGCTTCGATCTGCGCGCCTTCGCCCACCAGGCTGTGCGGCAGCAGCCGCGCCGCCGGTCCGATTTGCACGCGATCCATCACGATCGCCGAATCGATGGTCGCGCCCTCGAGCACATTCACTTCGTCGAGCAGCACGCTGCGCGTGATGCGGGCATGCGGCGCGATGTGGCAGCCGCTGCGGATGACGGATTCCGAGAGCAGGGCGGTGCTGGCGATGCGATTCTTTTCGCCGTACGCCAGATAACTGCGCTCCTGGCGATGGCGCGCGGCTTCCTCGCGCGTCAAGAAGCACGCCGGCAGCCTGCCGTCGAGAAATTCCAAATTCGCCACGCGCAAGTCTTCCGGCGTGCCCACGTCGCGCCAGTAACCTTGAATGGGAAAACCGTACAGCGGTGCGGCCCTGGCGGCGAGTTGGGGGAAGACATGTTTTTCGAAATAAATTTGTTCGCCGGACTCCGGAATGTGATCGAGCAACTCCGGCTCGATGATATAGACGCCGGCATTCACCCAATCGCTGAAGACTTCCGGCCAGGTGGGTTTTTCGAGAAACTGCAGGATGCGGCCGTCCGGCTGGCGCCGCACGATGCCGAAAGACAGCGGCGCGGGCTGTGGACACAGGGCAATGGTTGCCAGACTGCGTTTGCTGCGATGAAACTCGAGCATGGCCGCCACCGGCGTTTCGGCGAGAATGTCCGCGGCGTGGATCAAACAAGTCTCCCGCACCTGTTCGCGAATGAAGCGCACGCTGCCGGCGGTGCTGAGGTCCTTTTCGAGAATGCGATACTCGAAGGCGGCCTCGAAGGCCTCGCCATTGCCGAGCTGGGCGAGAAACGCCTCCGGCCGGTAATGCAGCAGAAAGACGAATTCCCGGATGTTCTGCCGGCGCAGGGCAAGAATGATGCGCGCCAGGATGGGAAGATTACCAATGGGCAACAGCGGCTTTGGGCGGGTGAGGGTGAGGGGGTGCAGGCGCGTCCCCAGGCCACCGGCAAGTAAAATGGCTTTCACAGAAGTTCGGTGTCGTGCGTGTGAGAAATCCAATGGCAAAGAGGCAATCCGGTAAAACCATGATGCACAGGGGAATCATACTCGGTTCCGAGCGTGGGACACGGTTCGGGCTCCTGATTCATTCCAACAGGCTGGTTTAATTGAAACCGATTGTCTCGCCGTCCTTTACGAAATCTGAATGATAACTCATCTCCGTGCTTTGCGGATGAATAATGCAGTTGCAGCCGATCGTCACCCTGGCGGGCACCGTGGCCAGCTTGCCCACGATGGTCAGCCCTTCGCTCAGATGATCCGGGAAGCGGCGGTTGGGGCGGGAGCGGTCGCCGAAGCCGACGCGGCAGCCCGGCCGAAAATGAGTGAGTTTGTCGGCGATGACGAAGGAGAGCGCAGCGTCTGGCTCAATGACGCTGTCGTGCATGATTACCGAATCGCTCACCACCGCGCCCCTGCCGACGCGAACCCCGGGCGAGAGCACGCTGTTCCGCACTTCACCTTCAATGACACAGCCCTGCGCCACGATGCTGCTGACCACGTTGGCGCCGCGAAGAATGCGCGTCGGCGGCCGGTCTCCAAGGCGGCCCTCCTCTTCGAGGTTGGTGTAGACTTTCCAGCGCGACAGGTCGAGGCCGGAGCCCGGCCGCAGCAAATCCATATTGGCGTCCCAATAGGCGAAGAGCGTGCCGACGTCCCGCCAATAGCCGGTGAAGGGATAGGCGCAAATCGTGTGGGTTTTGATGACTTCGCTGATCACGTGCTTGCCGAAGTCATGCTCCGGAATGGTGCGCAGGCAGTGATAGAGAAAATCGGTGTTGAAAACATAAACGCCCATGGAAGCGAGATTGCTCTTGGTCTGCCTGGGCTTTTCCTCCCAGGTCAGGATGCGATCGTGCTCATCGACGGTGGCAATGCCGAAATGGCGGGTCTCCTCCCAGGGCACGCGCATCATGGCGATGGTAAGATCGGCGCCGCGGCGCTTGTGAAAATCGACCATCGCGCTGTAGTCCATGTGGTAAATGTGATCGCCGGAGAGGACCAGCACTTGCTCGGCATCGAAATTGCGGATGTAGTCGATGTTCTGGCGGATGGCGTCCGCGGTGCCTTTGTACCAATCGGAGTCTTTCTCGCCAGTGCGCGGCGGCAGGATCTTGGCGCCGCGCATGCGGCCGACAAAATCCCACGGCTCACCGCTGCCAATATGCTCCATCAGGGAGAGCGGTTTGTATTGCGTGAGCACGCCGACGTTGATGATGCCGGAATTGCGGGCGTTGCTGAGCGTGAAGTCGATGATGCGATACAGGCCGCCAAAGGGCACGGCCGGCTTGGCGCGCG
>JBBIKM010000057.1:0-18238 GCA_037445455.1 bacterium
ACGCCATCGTCAATGCCGTTGCGGTGTTGATCATCGCGTGCCCGTGCGCGTTGGGTTTGGCCACGCCAATGTCGGTCATGGTCGGCGTGGGTCGCGGTGCGCATGCCGGCGTGCTCATTCGCAACGCCGAAGCCATGGAAGTGATGGAGAAAGTGAACACGCTCGTTGTCGATAAAACCGGCACGCTCACGGAAGGCAAGCCGCGTCTCGTGAGCGTGTTGACCGCAGAAGGTTTTGATGAACGTGAATTGCTCTCCGCGGCAGCATCGATCGAACAAAACAGCGAGCACCCTCTTGCCGCGGCCATTGTGCAAGGCGCAAAAGAACGCGGCGTGAAGCCGCAAACGGTTTCGGATTTCGCTTCAATCACCGGCGGCGGCGTCACAGGCAAACTCAACGGGCGAGAAGTTATTGCAGGCAAGCCGGCGTTCTTGCAACAACACGGCGTGTCCGACATTGCTGTGCTCGAATCACGCGCGGCGCAACTACAATCCGAAGGGAACACCGTAGTCTTCGTTGCAATCGCCGGCAAAGCCGCGGGCATGCTCGCGATCGCCGATCCCATCAAAGCTTCGACGCCTGCGGCGATTGAGGAACTGCATCGCCTCGGCTTGAAAATCATCATGCTCACCGGCGATAATCAGCGCACCGCGGAAGCGGTGGCGCAAAAGCTCGGCATTGATGAAGTGGAGGCCGGTGTCGAGCCGCAACACAAACACGAACGCATCCAACAACTGCGTCAACAAGGCCGCATTGTGGCAATGGCCGGCGATGGCCTCAACGACGCGCCGGCATTGGCCGCGGCACACGTCGGCATCGCGATGGGCACGGGCACGGACGTGGCGATGGAAAGCGCGGGCATCACGCTGGTGAAGGGCGATTTGCGCGGCGTTGCCAAAGCGATCAACTTGAGCCGCGCGATGATGCGCAACATTCGCCAGAATCTTTTCTTTGCGTTCATTTACAATGCGCTCGGAATCCCGATTGCCGCCGGCGCGCTCTATCCGTTTTTGGGATTGTTGCTGAGTCCCATGATCGCGGGCGCGGCCATGAGTTTCAGCTCGGTTTCGGTGATTGCGAATGCGCTGCGGTTACGCAGGCAAAAGCTGTGACTGTCGCTTGCAAATCGCGATTCAGCGGATTTCACCCATCACTATTCATTTCACAGAGGAGCCCCTCATGGCAAAAAACTCTCTTCTCGCGCTGTCACTCAGTTTGGCGCTTCTGGCGTGCAGCGGTTCCGAGCATGGCCGCAGCGACGCCAACGGCACCGCCGCAGCGCCGGCCAGTCTTTCGCAAGTAAAGATCAGCATTCCCACCGTGCAATGCGGCAGTTGCCAGAACAAGGTTGAAAAGGCACTGCAAGCGGTGGCAGGCGTGAAATCCGCGAAGGTCGACTTGGATGCCAGGGTCGTGCTGGTGAGCTTCGACCCGCAACAGGCCGGCGTGGCGGCACTGGAAAACGCCATTGCTCTGGCAGGCTATGACGCAAACAACGTTAAACGCGATTCCACGGCATACGCCAGTCTTGACGCCTGCTGCAAGCTGCCGGAAGACCGCTGAACCGAAAGCTGCAAGCTCAAGAGAGAAGAGCGCAATAGTTCGGCGCTCCTTGCGCGTCGCGCCTCTCGCCTCCTGCTGCATTCTCCCGGCCCCACTGCCCGGTGCCGTCGTGCCACCTGAGTGCCGGCGGTGGGCCGGTAGATTCCCGCCGTGACTTTTTTCCCCAAGCCTCATTGTGTGCTTGATAATGAAGAATAACTTTTGTAGAATCCGCGCCGGTTGTGAGATCTCTGTCGCCACCAGCCCGCAGTGACACGCTAGACAACCAGCCGAGGAGCCTGTGCATGCCATTCGAAGAAGAGTATGAAGATGTTCTACAAAACATCGAGGCCGCGATCATCGCGGTGTACCGCGCGCTGCCGGAATTGACTGACTACGATGTTGCTGATGCGGTGCAGTTGCTCACGCGCCAGTACGTGGCGGAGGAGACAAAACGTTTTCCGCCATATGCGAACATCTCCGAGCGGGCCGACCATGTCTTACAGGCCGTCAAATCGATGTGTGAATGGCGGCTGGGCCGCACTCCCCCCGCCTCCTCCGAGGGTGAAGAAGTGCCCTCGCCGCAAAATTCCCACAGCGAGATCATTGCCTGCCTGAAGCGCATTCACAAATCCGTACAGTATTGGACGAAACAAGGTGGGCGGCAGGGCTACCTGAAATTCGTCAGCCAATTCCTTTAAACCGCAAAGGGCGTGAGGACAAAGTGTCTGTCTGGAAAATTCAAGATTCCCTCGAGACCTACAACATTGCCCAGTGGGGCGCGAATTTCTATTCGGTCAACGAGCTGGGCAATGTGGTGGTGCATCCCAACGGCGAACCCGGCCGCGCCATCGACCTCAAGGTCCTGGTGGATGAGATTCAGCAGCGCGGCATTCAACTGCCGCTGCTGGTGCGCTTCTCCGACATTCTGCGCACCCGGGTGCGCGAGCTGTGCATGAGCTTCCAGCGGGCGATCGAAGAATACAAGTACCAGTCGGTTTACCGCGGCGTCTATCCCATCAAAGTTAATCAGCAAAAGCACGTGGTCTCGACGATCGTCGATGCCGGCCGGCCCTTTCACTACGGGCTGGAGGCCGGCTCGAAACCCGAGTTGCTGACCACCATGGCGCTGCTCGACGATCCCGAGGCCTTGATCGTGTGCAATGGCTACAAGGACGAGGAGTTCATCGAGCTGGCGCTGCTGGCGCGCAAGGTCGGCAAGAACGTCATCCTGGTGGTGGAAAAACTCAATGAAGTCGACTTGATCACCAAGCTGGCGGAACGCTTGAACGTGAGGCCGGCCATGGGAGTGCGCGTGCGCTTGTCGACCAAAGGCGCCGGCCGCTGGGAAGCCTCGGGCGGTGACCGTTCGAAATTCGGGCTCGGCCCGGTCGAGATTCTGCAGACCATCGAGAAACTGCGCGCCCAAAACATGCTGGACTGCCTGCAGTTGCTCCACTATCATCTCGGCAGCCAGATCACCGCCATTCGCAACATCAAGGAGGCGCTGCGCGAGGCCGGCCGCTACTATGTCGAAATCAAACGCCTGGGCGCCGCGCTCGATTACTTCGACGTGGGCGGGGGCCTGGCGGTGGATTACGACGGCTCGCGCACCAATTTCTCCGCCTCGGCCAACTACTCGCTGCAAGAATACGCCAACGACGTGGTCTATCAAATCATGACCACCTGCGACGAGGCGAACGTCCCGCATCCCATCATCGTCAGCGAATCGGGGCGGGCGATTACCGCGCATCATTCCGTCCTGGTGTTCAACGTGCTCGGCGCCATTGTCTCGCAACCGATGGAGCCGCAGAAGCCGGTCGACGCGCCGCCGTTGGTGGTCGATCTGTGGGAGTCGTACCAGAGTCTCAGCCGCAAGAACTATCAGGAAGCCTATCACGACATTCAGCATGCGCGCGAGCAGGTGTTGAACATGTTCAACCTCGGCTACATCAACCTGCACTGGCGCGCCTATGCCGAGGCCGTCTATCGCGCCGCCAATCACAAGATCCAGCGCCTCGCCAAAGACTGGGATTATGTTCCCGACGAGTTGGAGGGCCTGGACCGCGCGCTGGCCGACATCTACTTCTGCAATTTCTCGCTGTTCCAATCGCTGCCCGATGCCTGGGCCATTGACCAGGTCTTCCCCATCATTCCGATTCACCGTCTGCAAGAAAGCCCGACGCAATCCGCGGTGCTCGCCGACATCACCTGCGATTCCGACGGCTGCATCGATCGCTTTATCGATCTGCGCGACGTGAAGGACGTGTTGCCGCTGCACCCGCTGCGTGAAAATGAAGAATACCTCATCGGCATCTTCCTGGTCGGCGCTTATCAGGAAATTTTGGGCGACCTCCACAATCTCTTCGGCGACAACAACGCCGTGCACGTCTCGCTGGACGGCGAGGAGCATGCCTACAAAATCGAGCATGTCGAATATGGCGACACCGTCGCGGAGGTGCTGGGCTACGTCCAGCAGAAGAAGGATGATCTGGTCAACCGGTTTCGCCAGAGCGTCGAACGCGCGGTGCGCGAAGGCACGTGCACGATTCAGGAGTCCCGTCACATTCTGGAGATGTATCGCAGCGGGTTCGAAGGCTATACCTACATGGAAGGCTGAGCCGGCGAAAGAAAGAGCGCCGCCAGGCCGGCTGCGGAGGGAAAGCGCTGGCACTCAGACTTGGACAACAAGTCAATCTGCCTGCACAAACGTGGTTTGATTTCGCCCGCCGGTGGCGCGCCCCGCGCGCGGGCACGGCCTTCCCGCCTTTTCTGCTCAGCCCTCGCGACGGGAACCGACTTTGAGCTTGCGGCCGAGTTGCTTCGCTGCGCTGATCACTTCCTGAACCCGCAACGCATGGCCGGCAGCGACAAAAAGGCCGGTGAAAATCGCTCCAATGATCAAACACATGAGCAGGCTGTCCAGCAATCCCGCGGGATCGAGAAAACGCAGCAGCACGGTTTTCACGCCCCAGCTCATCGCCCCCACCACCGCACTCAACAACAGAAGCTTGCCGAAAAGCAAATACACCAGCCGGCTTTCGCGATTTCCGCTTCTGCGATTCCACAACAGATAAAGCAGGCCACTCTGCAAAATGGCGGAGACCGAAACCGCCAGCGCCAGGCCGTGAATGCCCAGTTGCGTGGTGCCGAGCCAGTAGAGTGGAACGCTTGCCAGCACTGCCAGCGTGCCGACGATCGTGGGAAACAGCGTGTTTTGTGTGGCGTAGTACCCGCGCACCACCACGGTTTGCGCGGCGAAGGCAAACGCGCCAATCAGCAAGAAGACCAGAACCTCGGCAGTCAGCGCGGTGGCCTGCTGGTCGAAGCGGCCGCGCTGAAACAGCAGGCGAATGACTTCGCGGCTCAACACCATCATCAACGTTGCCACCGGAATAACCAAGGCGATGTAGCGGCGCAGGGTATCGTTCAGCAGGCGATTCATCTCGGCCAAACGGCCCTCCGCGATTAACCGCGCCAGATAGGGATAGGAGGCGACGCCCGCGGCCTGGCCGAAGAAGCCCACCAGGATCAGCATGACGCGCAAGCCGTAATTGAGCGCGGCGATACTGCCCTCCGGCAAGAAGGACCCGAAGAAGCGGGTGAAGAATTCCGTGGAAAACGTCATGGTCATTCCCACCATCAACGGCAACGTGAGCAGCACGTAGCGTTTCAAATCGGGATGGGTGAGCGTGAAGTGCCAGCGCAAGCGCAGGCCCACGCGCCGGGCGCCGGCATACTGCACCAAAAGATTGCCGGCGAGTGCGCCCGCCAACACGCCCCAGGCAAAACCCTCCATGCCCAGCCAGCGGTACAACAGCACGCCGCCGAGAATGATGCCGAGATTGTAGAGCAGGGGCGCCAGCGCCGGCAGGGTGAACTGCTCTTTGGCGAACTGCACCGCCATCAGCAAACCGCCGCCGAAGAAGCACAACTGCGCCGGCATGATGATGCGCGTCATGCGGATCGCAGCGGCGCGATGGCCGGGATCGGTCAAACCCGGCGCAACCAGCGCCACCAACTCCGGCGCCCACCACCAGGCGGCAGCCACCAGCAGCGCCAGCAGTGCGCCAAAGACGGAGAAAATGATCGAAAAGACTTCCCAGCCTTCGTCCTCGCGGCTGGCTGCGAGATATTGGGAGAAGATCGGAATGAACGTGATCGAGAGAAAACCGCTCGCCACCACGTGGTTGAGGATTTCAGGAATGACGAAAGCCACGTTGTAGGCATCGACCTCGCCGGCGGCGCCGCCGAGGTGGGCGATCACCATTTCACGCAACAGGCCGATCACACGGCTGGCCAGCACCGAGGCCATCATGATCAGCGCGGCGAAGGAGACTTTCCTGGAGAGAGAGGTTGTCATCTGTGGGCGCAATCAGCAGCGTCGTTCAGCGAGCGGCAATATGAAGGCTGTCGCCAGGTCAGCGTTGCGCGGCAGCCATTCCGGCTCGACCTGAACTGCGCAAACACGTCTTCGATTTGGGTCACGCCCTCCGGCATGCAATCCCGGTCAGGGTGAAAACCATAAGCGTGACAGAAGACGTGACGAAATCTTCGGCCAGGCGCTTGGGCCGAGTCCACTTCCTCATCGCGAAGGTGATTTGGTCTTGAAGCTCCGGGATTTCATCGGATGACTTTGCCTCGAGCTTCAATTGGTTTGGGGAAGCGATCCGGGGGGCAAGAGGGGGTCAAATCGGGCGGCATGCGCAAAACGCTCTCGAGGCTGCACCCAATTCCTGCAGGCTCCAGTCCAATGCCCCGTCACAAGCCCAATCAATCTGCCGCGCTTGCTCGGGCGCTGCGAGGGCGCAGCTCGAGAGATTCAGGCGCGTCGCGCCACAGGCGTTTGCCAGATCGACAATCCGGTTGAAGTCGGTTTGGCTGAGCCTCATGAGCGAGCCGATTTGAGCTTTCTGAGTCGGACTCTTCTCCGGCTTTTTGCGCAGCAAGATAGCAAAGACGCCATTATGAAGCAATTGCTTTGTCGCAGGGCCGGCCCCGGCCGAAAGTGCTCAATTCATGATCGGATGAAGACGATGTGCCATCTTTGCAGGTGGCCACACAGGAGTATTGCTCTTTCTAAGCCTTCCAGGGCGGTGGCTGTACTTTGCAAGGCAATTGCCCACTCGTGTTCTGTTACTTTGACTTGTAAAAGTGATTCCGCGTGTCCTTCAGAAGGAATCTGGTGAGGCACCTGGCACTGTGTTCCAATCTTCACAGAATCCTTGCAGGATGACAGGAATGAGGGCTATGCCATTCAAGGCCACAGACTAGGACTTGAGCAGGACCTGCACAATCCGCTCGGCGGCGCGGCCGTCCCACAGCTCGGGCCTGCGGCCGGCCTTTCCGCGGCCGGCCAGAATCTCGTAGCTCTCCTCCACAATGCGCTCGCGCGACATGCCGATGACAAGATTGGTGCCTTCGCTCACGGTCACCGGCCGTTCCGTGTTCTCGCGCACGGTCAGGCAGGGCACGCCCAGCACGGTGGTTTCCTCTTGAATGCCGCCACTGTCGGTTACCACCAGCCGTGCATGCGCCATCAGCTTCAGGAAATCGAGATAGCCGAGCGGATCGGTCAGAATCAAGTTGGTCGCGGTCGCCACCCGTTCTTCCAGGCCGAACAGCTTCATCTGCTTGCGCGTGCGCGGGTGCACCGGGAAAACCAGCGGCAAATCGCGCTGCAAATCGAACAGGGCCTGCAGGATGTTTTCGAGATTGTCGCGGACGTCGACGTTGCTGGGGCGATGCAGCGTGATCAGGCCATAGCGCCCGGCTTCCAGCTTCAGGTCGTTGAGAATTGCAGAGCGTTCGGCGTGCTCGCGATGCTTCAGCAGCGAATCGATCATGACATTGCCGACGAAGTGAATCTTGTCCGCGCTGATGCCCTCCCGCAACAAGTTCTCCCTGGCCGCGCGCTCGGTGAGAAAGAGATAATCGGAAATCTGGTCGGTGAGGATGCGGTTGATTTCTTCCGGCATGCTGCGATCAAACGAACGCAAACCGGCCTCGACATGGGCGAGCTGCACGCCCATCTTCACCGCCACCAGGCCGCAGGCAATGGTCGAGTTGACGTCACCCACGACGAGCACGATGTCCGGCTTGTTCGCGTTGAGGATCTTTTCGAACTCGATCATCACTTTGCCGGTTTGTTCGCCGTGGCCGCCCGAGCCCACGCCGAGATAAACGTCGGGCTTGGGCAAACCGAGATCCTGAAAGAACAGTTTCGACATTTTTTCGTCGTAATGCTGGCCGGTGTGCACCAGGCTGGCTGCGAGGGCAGAGTGTTTGCGCATCTCCTCGATGAGAGGCGCGATCTTCATGAAATTCGGCCGTGCGCCGACGACGTTGCAAATCTTCAACGGCATTGGGTCTCCTGACAGAATCCTGGTCAACGCAAAGAAACGAAGAGAAATGATGCGAGGAGGTGTTCAACACGGCTCCGCTGTCAATGCCAGACTTGCGTGCCTGCACCCGGGCGGCAAGAGTGCCTGTGCGCTGGCCGGTTGAAGGTGTTGCTTCGAGATGTCATTCACAGCGAAGCTTGTGAAGCGCTCGGCGTTGCGCCCAGATTTCCACAGGCTCCTGCCTGGATGACGGGGCCCGAAAAAAAATCATGGGTTACCGTGCCCGCCATGCTGAGCGGTGAGATTTCGTGATCAAATCAAGTTCTGCCGGTCAAACTCCCTGCGCATGATTTAAGCGCAGCAACTCCTTCATGATCTTTCCCGACTCATTCTTCGGAAGTTTGTCCTCGATGATGACCTGCCGGGGCACTTTGAATTCCGGCAGGCGTTCGCGGCAAAACGTGATGATCTCCTGCTGCAATTCCTCCTCCCTGCCGTTTACCACCTCGGGTTTGAGCGACACATAGGCGCAAATGGCCTCACCGAGATATTGATCCGGCACGCCGATCACCGCGGTTTCCAGAATTTTGGCGTGTTCGAGAATGACTTCTTCGATTTCCTTTGCGCTCACGCGATTGGCGCCGGACTTGATCATGTCGCGCTTGCGGCCGACGACATAGAAAAACCCTTCGTCATCCATGCGGCCAAGATCACCGGTGTGGAAGCCGTGCGGGGTGAGCGCGGCGCGGGTTTCTTCGGGCTGATTCCAGTAGCCCTGCATGATATTCGCTCCACGCGCCACGATTTCGCCGGTCTCGCCCGGCGCCGCCTCGGTGCCGTCCTCTTTGATCAGGCGCAATTCCACGTTGGGAATGGCCTTGCCGATACTGCCGAGCTTGCGCGGCAACTCTTCCGGGGGAAGATAGCTGAGCCGCGCCGACGCCTCGGTGGCGCCATACATGATGAAGATCTTTTTCCCCGCAAAAACCTCCATGACTTCCCGAATCAGACTCGGTGCCATGGCACCGCCTGCTTGCGTGAGGTAGCGCAACGCCGGAAAATCCATCTTGCGCACCGCCGATTTGCCAAGCAGAATGGCATAAGTGGAAGGCACGCCGGAAAAGCCGGTGGCGTGCTGCTCCTGCATGGTCTTGAGCACGAGATTCGGAAAGACGAAGCGATTGTCGATCAACACCGAGCCGCCGGCCGCCACGTGCGTGTTGAGCAGCGACTTGCCGTAGACATAGGGAAACGGCAGCACCACCATGATGCGGTCTTTCGCGGTCAGGCCGAGATAGCTTACGATGCTGCGCGTGTTGCTGACGATGTTCAAATGGCTGAGCATCGCGCCGCGCGGGCTGCCGGTGCTGCCCGAGGTGTAGATGATCGAGGCCAGATCGAGATCGATCATGGTGAGGTCGAGGCGGTGTTCGGAAAACTCCGCCACGTCGCGTTTGTGCAGCACCGTCGCGGGCCAGTCGAGTTGCGGCGTGAAATTATCGGTGAGGATGAGACTCTGCAGCGCCGGCAGTTGCTCCTGCAAGCCCTCCAGCAAAGGCACGAACTTGCTTTGGGTAATCAAGACCTTCACGCCGCAATCGTGCAGCACGAACGCCAGGGTTTTGGCAGTGGTGGTGGTGAAAACCGCGACCGCGGCCGCGCCCGCTTTGAGAATGCCATAGTAGGCGCCGATGTAGGCACTGGAGTTTTCCACCAGCAAGCCCACGCGGTCGCCCCGCTTCACGCCCAGCGAGCGCAGCGCGCGGCTGTATTGATTGGCCAGCTTGTCGGCCTTGCCATAGCTCATGGTTTTGCCGTCATGCAGGCACAGAATTGCTTCCGGCGCCCGGTCCGCCTGGGCCTCGAGAAAATGATGCAGGAGATAAGCTTTCATGTCCGCCAGACCATTCTTGAATATTGCCGCAATGATTGTCGGGAGCAGCCAACGCTCTCTGGCGATAAACATAGATGCCAGGGAAGGAAACTGCGGAAGGTTGTGGCGCGGGATCAACGGCTCGCTGCCGGCGGGAGGGCGGTGCGAGCGGCGCGGCCGGCAGGATCACACATGCAAGAGAACTGCCGCAGCGCTGCAGCAATTCACGGGATGAGACAGTTTTCAATCCCGCTCAGAAAGCGAGCCAGCGATGCGGCGGGACGCTCCAAATCCTGTTTGCCGAATCGAGTATTGCGATCTGGGTGCCACGGCTTCCCGCGATGCCGCCGCGCCAGCCTGATTTCAGTGCCGCCGCCAACTCGCGCAACGATCGCAAATCTTTGGCGGCCATCTCACAGCGCGCTTTGATGTCAAAGCCGGTCCGCCCTGGCGGTGGTTGCACCATGAGATTGACCTCCAGGCCAGCGCGAGTGCGGTGGGAATAAAGCTGCACCTCTTCATCGGCGGTTCGTACCCACTTATGAATTTCAGCGATGACAAACGTCGCGACAAGCTCGCCGGTCGGCGACCCCCACTCGCCCTGCCGGTGGCGCAACATGCCGATGTCACTGAGGAACAATTTGGGCGTTTAGATAACCGCGCTGACAAGATTTTTGTGATACAGCGGCAGCAACAGAAGAGCCTGGTAGGATCATTTGAGATATTCCAAATAGCGCCGGCTGGTCGAGGCCGCAATGCCGGCATCCCGCGTGTCTTGTGGCAGGACGATCCCCATTCTTCTTGCACTGAATCAACTTCGCAGAATCGAACCCTATGGCAAATCCGCAACCTGAATACTCGCGCACGGCAACACCGCCACCCTTCCGCCATTCGGATAACGTTGCTGCAAATATTCGCGCGCGGCCTGCCACGTGCGGAAATGCGGATAGCCCTCCCAATAAACTTGATGAAATTGTTCGCTCGTCACGCCCGGCATGAATGCGGCAAGCGGGCGCTGCTTGAGGAAGCCTTTGGCCATGGGCTTGCGATACAAGCGTTGATTCGGGCCAAACAGGCCGTGATGTCCCATGCCCAATGAACACGCGCTGGTGATGAGCAGCACGCCGTCTTCTTTGAGATAATCTTCGGGCGCCGTGTGGTGAAACATCAGGGCGTTTTCGGCCTGCAGCAGCTCGTCGTCTTTGGGATAGGCATTGAGAATCGCGACATCGGCTTGCTGCGGCGCGGGCGTGGCATAAACCTCGCCGGCGAACCTGGCTGCTGCGCGATGCGCCAGCTCGAGATCGCCCGCGAAAATACCGGCAATCTCCCGGCGACTGTTGACCACGACTTGAATCGCAAAGTTGACGCCGGCATGGCGCGCGACGCGCTCGAATTCTGCCCGAAAGCGATTGCCTTCCAGCGTGCCGGCTTTGCCGCGCAAGCCCATCATCACCGCCTTGTGCGTCCATTCGATGCTTTCAATGTTTGACAAGCCGGGCAGCACCATCTTGGCGCCGCCGCTGTAGCCCGCGAAGGCATGCGGCACCACGCTGCCAAGCAGAATTTTGAGATCCGCGGCCATGAATGCCGCATTGATCTTCACCGGCACCTTGCCGACAGACACGCCAATGTCAACCAGCTCGCCATGACAATCATGATTCACGACGCGATGGCGCGCGACGATGTCCCTGCCCAGCTTCTTCATCAATTCGTCTTCGGTTAACGCGGTGTGCGAGCCGAGACTGATGACGAATGAAATATTTCCCGGTTGAATACCGGCTGCGATCAGGTCGGCCATGACGGCGGGCAGAATGAGATGCGCCGGCGTGGGCCGGCTGAGATCGTCAACGGCAATGGCGACGGTACGGCAGGCCGCGGCAAGCTCACGCAGCGGCGGGCTGGCGATGGTGCGGCGGCAGGCGGCCGCCAGCTCTGGTGGCCGTAATGCCGCCGCATCCCGCATCGCGCAGATCTGCACCTCCCAGCCGGCGGGCAAGTCGACGCGCTGCTCGCCGTCGCCGAACCACGCCGCCCAGGGCAGCGGAATATCAGGCATGCAGACTCTGGCGTTTTTGGTGAATGAAACGCGTGATGGCGTCCACCGACTCGAAGTTGTCCGGCATCATCTCGTCTTCATCGACGGCGAGGTTGAATTGCTTCTCGATGAAGCTGATGAGATCGAGCATCTTGAGCGAGTCAATGACGCCGGTCGCGAGCAGGCTGTCACTGTCTTTGAACGTGACGCCCTTGGGGGCCTGCTTCTTCAGAAAATTGACGATTTCAGTGCGGATGTCCATATTGCAACTCCGAGGTTGATTGATCGATCATGCAAACGACTCAATTTGAGCACTAGTGCTGTGGGCCGCCCGCCTGATGCTGCACAGAATTCCTTGTGAAAGACAAATGAGGGGGGGGTGTCCCCTGCTGCCTCGCCCCTGGCTAAATATCGCGATCACCCACCGTCATGAACCAATTCTTGCCCTCCAGCAGCACGGCGGCATGCGGCGAGGCCGGCGGCGCATACGCGATGACGGTGGAGGTGGCGTCGTTGCGGTAACGAAACCCAAGTTGTTGCGCCTGCGCCAGCACCGGATTCATGTTGTGCAGCCGCAAGGAAATCGTGCTGAAGCCGGCTTTGCGCAGATGGTGGATGAGGCCGGCCATCAAGGCGCGCATTTCTTCACTCTTGCCGTCCACCAGCAGGTCGGCGATATGAGCCACGCCCCGGCCTTCGAAGTAAAGCACGTAGCCCTTCAATTCCCCCTGCACCTCCATGCGGAAGCTGCGGGCGCGATGCAGCGGATTGTCGAGAAAGCGCCAGTTGAGATACGCCGTGTCCCGGCTGCCGATGACACTGTGCTGCAGCTTGACCTTCTCGAACAAGCGATCATATTCCGGGCCGAAGCGCTCTTCCTGCACCAGGCGGAAGCGATAGGTGCCGTCGCCGGTGCCGCCGGGGGTCAACAGCCGCAGGAAGGGATTGGCCAGGCCGGCCAGCGCCTGGGAGAGAAAATTGTTGCCGAGCAGGAAGCCGGTGATGCGATCCAGGCGCAGCAGTGCAGCATAACGAACCATTTTGCCAATGGCGTGATGGCCGACTTTCTCGTGCACCACGCGCATGCGATCGTTGGGATGCGCGTAGAGAAAGGCAAACTCGCCGCGATCAACGCAGTCTTTGGCGGCGCGCCGCAGTTTGATCGCCACGCCCAGCGTGCGGTATTCCTTGTCAATCGAGAAATCCGCGCAGTTCCAGCCGACCAGGGTTTCGCCGTTGACGATCACTTTGCGGGGAAAGGCGGAGGTGAAGCCAATCACGCGATCGCCGGCAGTTTCGACCGCCAGCCAGATTTTGCCCAAGCCGTGCGGGTTTTGGCAATAGGCCCAGTCAAACCGCCGAACGAAGTTCGCATTGGGTTCATAGCGTTCGCGATTGCGCAGCAGGCAATCCATCATTGCCTGCCGGTCACGCTGCAGGTCTGCTGCACGAATGAGGATCGACATATGCTCCAGGAGGTGAGGCGGAAACCTCGCAAGAATTACACGTGACAAAAGGCGCGGGCGCAGCCTTTAGGGCCGCAGCCGGCGCCGCACCGCCGCCCACGCGCGGCCGCCTTTCTCACAGGCGCGCTGAAAGCCGCGCCGCACGAGAAGGGCAATCAGGACTTTGATCAAAATATTGCGGGTGTGGTGCCAGAGGCGTTGCCAGGGCTTGAACGGCCGGCCGACGACCTCGGGAAAGACGACGGGATAACCCAGCGTCTGCAGCGTGCCGCCGGCGAGCTGTTCGAAAACACGAATCTGGCGGCGCGGCATTTGTTTCTTCCACTTGTCGAAGTTGTCGCGTTTGACCGTGTCACCGATCTCGCGGCGAAAACGGCTGACGACTGCTTCGAGGTTGCCCTCGTAGGCAATGAACCGAATCAGACGCTCGAACTCCTGCTCGGGATGCTGCACCAGATTCTCGTAGCGCAACTCGAAATAGGAGGCCGGCCCCACGCGGCGGCCAAACGCCAGCGCGGCTTGCACGCGGTCCTGCCAGTGCCGCGCCGCGAGCATCGCGTCCTTTGGCCCCCAGGCAAGATGAAACAGGGAAAGTGCCACATCGCGGCCGTCGCGGATGATGTGAATGAATTTGGCATCCGGCAGAAGCTGATGCAGCGCGGCGGCGTGAATGGAATAATCCGGCGTTTTGCCGCCCCAGCGCATGGCGTCCGGGTCTTTGAAATAGGCCCACTCGGCATAGAAACGGCGCATGATTTCGGCATAGGTTCGCGCTTCCAGATTCTGGATGAAACTGTCGACCTCCAGCGCCAGTCCGCGAAACCGCTTCTTGAACTCGGGCAGGCTGAACAAGTCGCGCAACAGCCGTTCGAGATTGCGGGTCTGTTCGAGATCGCCGTACTGCGGCAGGTTTTTCATGAAGCGGATGAAATTGCCGTTATCCCGCCCAAAACCGATGCGCAGATAGTTCCTGATCAAGCGGTAGAGGAAGGAAGTGCCCGAGCGCTGCGAGCCGATCACGAAAATCGGCGGCGCATTCTTGAGCGCGCGGATGCGTCTTTCCCTTTCCGGCAGCGCTGCTGGCGAGGAGTGCGGCGCGCGGCCTTCACCCGTGGCAGTGTTCTCCAGCCGGGGCTGTGCGGGACTAGTCAACATAGCTGGGCGAGGTGAGGGCCGGTTGCGGGGAAAAGCGACGGTCGATCTTGTCCTGCAATTCGCGATGAAAATCGTAATGGCGGGAGGCAATTTCGAGGTACATCTTTTCGTAGTTGCGCACCATGACCTGCAGGGAGAACTGTTCTTCGATGCGGCGGCGGCCGGCTGCGCCCATGGCGCGGCGGCGTTTGGCATCAAGCAGCAGGGAAAGAATCGCCTTGCCCATTTGCTGAGCCTCCTGCGAGGGCACGAGCAGACCCGTTTCCTTGTTGACCACCAGTTCGGGATTGCCGCCAACGTTGGTGGCGACCACCGCCGTGCCCGAACACATGGCCTCCAAAATCGAATTGGACATGCCTTCGCTGATGGAGGACAGCACGAACACATCCAGAATCTGCATGAGCGCAGGCACGTCCTTGCGCCAGTTGAGAAAATGGACCTGCGCGGCAATGTCCAGCCGCTGCGCCAACGCGCGCAACTCTTCACGCAGCGGGCCGTCGCCGACAAAGATCAAATGCGCGGTGGGCAATTCGGCGAGCACGACCTTGGCCGCTTTGATCAACGTGGCGTAATCCTTGACCGGCACGAGACGGCCGATGCTGCCGAACACGGGCGCCTCCGGCGGAATGCCGAGCGAGGCTTTCAGCTCATGGCGGTCGACCTTCAAGTCGAAGCGCTCGAGTTCCACGCCGTTCTTGATGACGCGGATGCGCTCCCGCGGGAAGCCGATGCGCGCCACCAGACTCTCGCGCAACGCTTCGGAGACGCACATGACTTGATCGGCCAGACCCCAGAAGCGGCGCTGCACCCACACGTGAATCTTGGTGTCGTCCTTGATAAGGCCATGCTCTCCATGCACCAGCAACGGCACACCCGTGATTTTGGCGGCGATCATTCCCTCCAGCAGCGAGCTCCAGGAGCGGGTGTGCACGAGGTTGAATTGGTGGCGGCGGAAATGTTGGACCAGCTTCACGTAGATGCGCAAGTCCCCACCGAGCCGGTTGCCCAACTCGACCACATGGCACTGCTTGGGGTCGATGCGATGGCGCAGCACGCCGCCCCGCTTGAAGGCGAAAATGTAGTTTTCGAAGATATCGGCGGACATGGCATTCACCAGGTTGACCATGCCATTCTCCTTGCCGCCGACGTGCAGCGCGGCGGTGGGATGCGCGATTTTGATCTTACGAAGCAATTCTCTCTTCATGCGGGCGCATCTGCTGTTGGTGAAAGACGGCGCGAATACTTCTTTCGACCTGGCTGTCCACCGTACTCACGTTATCCGTGGCAATCACGGTGAGCCGGGAGGCGAGTTTTCGCAGGGCAGCGTAGTTTTCGGAAATTTTCTGCAACTCTTCCCGGTGATAATCCGGCCGCCGGTAGAAGGCCGTGTCCGGCCGTGAAATCATGAGGAAGGCAAGATCGGGCTGCGGCATGGCCGCGAGCAGCAGCCGCACATAACGGCGTTCGGCCGGCGTGGTCACGCGGAAATGCGCAAGGTTGTCATAGAAATAGCGATTCAGGACCACCAGGTGATGGCGATGATACAAATGCAGAAACAGGCGCAGCCGGAAGATGCGCAGCAGGTAACCCAGGAAGACCGCCAGGGTCAGACGCTTGTCCACCTCCAGCCGGCGTTTCACCTGGCCTTTCATATCGGGCGCGCTGGAGGTGGAAGCGCTGATCTCCTCGCGCAGCGCCCAGGGCTTCTGCGCCGGCGGGCGAATCAGCTCACGCCAGCCGATGAATCGGAAGCGCAAGTAGTAAGGCGTATATCCCAATTCCTGCATCAAGCGCATGGCGCGTTTGGCGTTCGTTGATTTGCCGCTGCCAACCATTCCGGAAAACGTAACCAACATCTCCATCCTCGTGGTGCAAACTCCTCGTGCCGGGTGTGCGCGCGCGGCGCCCGGAAAGGCCGTCATGTTTCAATGCCGGCCCAGGGAGGTGAGGCCGGAAATCTTGGCCAAAAAATAGTTGAAATCACTGCTGCGTGAGATGTTGATGCGGCGCAGCGCGAAGCGATCGGTGCGATGATCGTTGAAGCCCGGCAACTGGCTGACGGCGGCGGCGTAACCGAGTTTCTGCAGCAGCTCGCGGTCGCGCTGGCCGAAATCGCGCGCCGAGCCGTTGGGATAGCTGAACAGCGTGCAGGCGGTTTCCAACTCGGCTTCGATCAAGCTGCGCGATTCGGTCAGCTCAAAATGCGCCTCCGCCGTGCTCAAGCCCGACATGATGGCATGGGAATGGGTGTGCGAGCCGAAGGTGATTTGCGCCGTTTGCAGCTCGCGTGCCTGTTCCCAGGTGAGAAAGGCGTAGCGCTCTTCCAGGCTGTGGTCGATCTCACGCACGCGGCCGAGGCGCGATTGCAGCGCCACAATCGCCTGCTCGCGCTCCGCCGGCGGCAGGCGCTTGAGATAATCGCGCACCCGGTCAGAGGCGATGATGCGATCGCGCGTGGTCTGCAAGGCCAGTTGCCGCACTTCGCCGTCGATGGCGAATTCCAGCACCGGCAGCGTGGCGGATTGCAGCAACCAGTCCACCCGCTCAGTCCACAGGCCCAGCTTGGGGCTGTTGACGTATGCGGTGGCCAAAAAAATGGTTGCCGGCAAACCATACTTCTTCAAAATCGGCGCGGCCACCGAGTAGTTGTTGCGAAATCCATCATCGAAGGTAATCACCACCGTGGAGTGCGGCAGGGGCTCACCCGCTTTCAAACGCCGCACCAACTCCGGCAGGGCCATGGCCCGGTAGTTCCGGGAAAGGTAGGCCATCTGCTGCTCGAATTCCTGTGCGGAAATGGCGTTGCGGTTGTGGTAGCTGTTATCGCTGCTGTGAATGACGCCGTGATAGGTCAAGATCAAGGCCTGCCGGCGATGTTGCCACTGCAGCAGCCGGCAGGTGCCGGAGCGGCGCAGCCATGCGTAAGCCACTTGCTTGAGAGCAGCGTTCATGATCAGGATGCCTTCGGACTCAACTTTGGTGGTGGTTGCAGGCGCGGTGGCACGGCCGGAATCCGCCTGCCCGCGCCCGCCTTCGCCTGCCACGGTTGCGGCGCGGGAGCCGGCACGGCGGCGGCGGTGGACTGCAGGTGCAGATTGTACATGATGCCGCTGAGCGCAACCAGCCAGTACAGCGAATCCAATTGATTATAGTTGTGTGTCCACATGCCGGGCGCAACGCCAATCAAGGCGATTTCAAAAGACAGCGCATAAAGCTGCAAGGAAGTCGGCGGCACACCGTTCTTTAATGTCTTTCTGATCTTGCGAAAATGAATCCACGTCGTCACCGCGGTGGTAATCCAAATCAGGAATCCGACCACGCCAAACTCCGTCGCCACCTTGAGAAAGCTGTTGTGGGCATCGCGCACACCTACATTCGACAGCACTTCTTCGGGCAGATATTTCAGCGAGACGACGGGATAATTGTCGTACCCGATGCCCATCGGGTAGTCCTTGATGATCTCAAAACTGGCGCGATTGATGACCTCGCGCGAAGCCGCGGAGTTTTCCGAGCTGGGATCGAGGATGGTGGTCATGTACTCAAAATAGCCCGGCGGCGTCAACACGAAGATGAACAGCAGGCCGCCGACTGTCATCGGCAGCAACGCCTTGAAGCGCATGCTGCCGGGGGCCAGCACAAACAGCAGCGCCACCGTCACCACCAGCGTCAGAAAGGTCGAGCGCATGCCCTCTTCGGTGTTGGGCAGGAAGTTGAGCACAAAGGGAATGACCAGGATGACAAAGAGCCGTTCCTTCCAATTGCCGTAGATGGCCAGCAGGATCATCAACGGCAGAAACATCATCAGGTGGGTGCCGGGGCC
>JBBIKM010000057.1:18248-30124 GCA_037445455.1 bacterium
TCAGCGTCTGGCCGGTCTTGAAGTCCTTGCCGCCGGTCGCGACGCCCACTTCGACCTCGTCGATCAGATCCCACTCGACGCCCCATTGCGCCATGAAGGAGGTATACCAGCAGCCCACGATGATGACATACATCAAAATGCGCAGCTCACGCTCGGTCTTGATGATCTGCGTCATGAGCCACGCGAACATGATGATCTTGGAGAAGTCAAAGGCGCTGTTGAAGGCATGCGCCGGCGAGGCCACTGCCCACATGCTGGTGATGAAGGTCATGGCCGTGAACGCAAAAAGCCACCGCATTGGCGGCCGCATTTCCGCTGGCTGGCTGTGCAACTGCTCATAGTTGATGAAATAGGAAATGAGCAGCACGATGGTGGCATAGAACTGGAAGCGAATGTTTTCCAGGCCCGCACCCAGGGCGCGCAGATTGAGATGAAACAGCATGACGTTCACGCACACGCCCACAAACGGCCGCCGCAGCGTCCAGGCGAGCGAGAACAGCAGCAAAACAATGGCTATCAGCGCACGGATCGACACAATCGCGTTCCTTGAACTTGAGGCGCAGCCCGAAAACCCAATGCCACGGAACAGGCAAACGCGGGGAGCAGCGCGGGCGAGGCCGCGCTCCCGGCCAATTGGGAAGTGTGGCACCGCCGGGCGCGCCCGGCCGCACCAGCCATGGCGGCAGGCCTCCGCCCTCCCTGATCATGTTTAGCTATACCCTCACTCCCGCTCTCAAGCGTAAAGCGTTAAGCCAGTGTAAAGCACTACTTCACGGCGGAAGACGACAGGCCCAGCCGGCCGGCAAGCGCCGTGAGCTTTTGCCGGTATTTCCTGGTGAATTTGGCCAGATCGCCTGACAATTCCTCCTGCAAACGCACTAACCGCGGCGGCCGCCAGAGCCAGAGCACGCCAAGGTAGGTGACTGCGCCGGTGAGCACCATGCCGAGCAGCAGCCAGGCGCTGTTGGGGCCGGTCATCCCGCTTACCAGAAAGCGAACGGCCAGAATGGCCGCGGCCATCGCCAGACTCGCCCCACCCGCCGGCATCTGCGGTGCCAAATACTCGCGCCAGCCGGTCGTGCTCACGCGCTTGAGCAGGCTCACCATGAGCAGCATCACCAGGAACGCCACCACCACCACCGCGATCGATACGCCGACGATGCCGTATTGCACCCCGATGTAGACTGCCGCCGTCAACAGGCCGAGTTCGATAAAACGCCGGTAGGCGGTGTGCTTCACATAGCCGGTGGCGCTGATGACGGAATTCAGAAAGGGATCGATGGAGCGCAGAATGCCGGCGAAACACATGATCTGCAGCGGCAACACCATCGGCATCCATTTCTCGCCATAGACCAGAAAAACGAATTCCGGCGCGACCATCATCATGCCGATGAGCAGCGGATAGCTCGCCAGCGAAACCGTCAACAAGACTTTCTCCAGCCCGGCCTTGACCTTCTCCGGCTGATCCTGCACGCGCGAGAAAGTGGAAAACAGCACCGAGTTGAAGGCCTGGCTGATGCGCTTTTGCGGCAGGCGCATGAGGTCAAAGGCCTTGGCGTAATAGCCGAGTTGCTGCGCGTTGAGATAACGGCCGATGAAGAAGTAATCCACGTTGTCCGCCATCTCGCGGCAGAGATTGCGCACGAACACCCAGCCGCCGAAGTGGAACAACTCCTTGCTGGCCTGGAAATCGAACTTGAGGCTGGGGCGCCAGCCGCTGGCGCGCGCCGACAGCACGGCGGTGGTGGTCGTGGCGATCCATTTGCTGAGGATCAGGCTCCACACGCCCAGGCCGAGCACGGCAAAGGCAACGGAAGTGAAAATCTCCAGGAAGCGGTCGATCATGTCGATCTGCGCGTCACGTTTGAAATTGAGATTGCGCTTCAGCAGCGTGGTGCCGGGGTTGGAAAACGTGTCGAGCACCATGTAAACCGCCACCGCCGGCATCACCGTCCACAAGCGCGGCTCATGGAAATAATCCACCAGCAGCGGCAGGCCGAGCATGAGAATCACAAAGAGCGTGAGCTTGAAGCCCAGATCCATCACGAACAGGGTGCTGACGTGCTCCGGCCGGACTTCCTCGCGGCGCTGGATCAGTCCCATGTTGAAACCGAACTCACCAAACTTGGTGGTGAAGCCGATGATGGTCGTGGCGATTTGCACGACGCCGAAGTCTTCGACGGCGAGCATGCGCGCCAGGGCGACGCTCGCGAAGAATTGAAAGAACGTGCCACTGAAGCGGGACAGCGCGTTGTAGAGAATGCCCTCTTTGGCGTGATCACCGATGCTTTTGGATTTGGCAGACATAATTGGCAGTCACGCGGCTTCGCATGCGGCGCCGCGCAGGGTTGCGAATTCAGGGTTTCAGCACGCGCAGCACCGCCGGCAGCAGGTTTTGCCGGAAGGCCTGCAACGTGGTCTCGAGGCTGATGCTGGTATCCAGCAGTTGAAACGCATAGCGCGCGCCGACCGCGGCATAGCGCTGGCGAATGTCATGCAATTGCGCGACTTCGAACTGCGGTTTGCGGGCGTGAATCACTTCCGGTGGCGCATCCAACAGGACGACGAGATCGGCGCGCGGATACCTCCGGCACATCCACTCGCGAATGCCGTGAAAATAGTTCATCGGGCGGTTTTTGTAACCGATCAACACGTCGTAGATGTAGCGATCGGCCAGCACGATGCGGCCGCGGCGCAGCTTGGGCAGCACTTCGGCGTAATAGCGATACCACAACTCGAGTGCGAGCGCCAGATAGAAAATCCGGCCTTTGAAGTCGCGCCAGGCCCGCGTGATTGGCCCGGGCGTGGCGGGCTCGACCTCACGCTTCTTATATCTGGCCTTGTCTTCCGGGCGATAGGGTTTGAAGTTGAGCAGGCTGAGAATCTTGTGCAGTGGCAGCCGGCTCTGGCCCCAGGGGCCGAGATAGACGATGTCCGTGGTGAGCGTGGCGCTGCGGAATTCCGCGCGCAGTGCCTTGGTGATCGAGCTTTTGCCGCAGCCATCCGGACCGAGAAAAACGATGAGCGCGCCGCGGCGCGGGCCAAACCATTTCTCCCGGATGCCGGTGAGCGCCAGGCGCAGCCGGCGCACCGCATTTTGCCGGGGATGAAACCACAGCGTGCGCAACATGCGGCGCCGCAACTGCTGCACGGCTTTGGGATTGTCGGCCAGCTTCGCAAAGTTTCGCCGCGCTTCGTGGCCGGCCGCGCGCAAACCGAACGCCTGCAGATGGCTGTCGAGGTAGGCCTCATCCAGGCGCAACAGCAACAGCTCTTCGAGGCGGCGGCGGTGTTTCGCTTGAATTTGTCCTTTGCCAAGAATGTTGTGCAGCAGCAGCGTCAACCACTCATCTTCGAAGCTGGGAAACCAGTAGCGGCCCTCACGCCGGCGGCGGCTGAGCACGGTATCAGCCTGCAAATACTCATAGCCCTGGTAGATCAGGCGCTCATGCACATCGAGAATCTGCGGCCCGCTTTCCTGCCAGCGCAATAACACCAGTTTGCCGGGATTGCTGCGACCATCCTTGATCAACTGAAAACCGTGAAGGCCGCAACAGCGAAGAAACTCCCGGCGCTGGGCGGCGGCCGCCAGCAGATCGAGATCACGCATGCCCGGCTTGTCGGGATGGTCGCGCAGCAAGGCATAGGTCACGCCGGCCGTGTCCAAGTCGCGCAGCAGTGCGGCGTAGACGTTTTGGCCTGACGGCGGTGCGGCGTGGGCGCCCTCTGCGCTGCCGGTTTGGCAGGAGGCGCATGCGTCTGTGTCGATCATGTTTGCGTCGGTATCGTTCTGCCGTCCGCAGCGGACGATCTTCTTCGTTCTGCGCGACGAAGCGTGCTTCAACCGCAGCCTCACGGCAGAATCTCGCGTTCAAACAGCTCCAACACTTGGTGGAATTGACGGTGGACGAAGCGGGCATTGAGATTCTTCGGCGATCCGAGATAGCCGCGCTGGCGATGCAGCCAGTAGAGCATCACCACGCCGGGCCAGTCAGCGGGCTGGTAACCGTAGCGTTCCGCCACTTCGTTGAAATGGCGCTGGGGCAAACCGGCGCCGCTCTTGATCAGGCGCAGGGCAATCACCGGCGGCACGTCGCGAAAGGAACGGCTGTCCAGGCGGATGAAAAAATGCAGCACGTCCATCGTGGGCAGCGAGAAAAAATCCGCCAGATCCCAATCGATTAGACCGGTGATTACTCTGCGCGCTGGATCGATCATGACATTCTTGATCGAAAAATCGCCGTGCACCAGCCCGCAAGCGAGGGTGCGGCCGCCGAATTGCCGCTGCCAATAGTCAGCCAGGCGCTGCAGGCGCTGGCGCACCTCCGGTGCCAGTGCCAGCCACTCCTGCACGGCTTCCAGCACTTCCAGGAAAAGACGGTGGAAGATCTCGTCATCCACGCGCACCGGCCGGAGAAACTTCTCCTGAATGCCGAGCCAGCATTGCAGGATCTGGTGAATCAAAGCCGGATCCTGCGCCACGGCGGCGGGCAGGCGATCGAGGGACCGGCCGGGCAGAAAGCTCTCGAGCTGAAACTTCTGTTGTTCGAATTCGCCCGCCGCCAGCGTCACGGGAAAAAGCCGGCGTTGTTCCAGCGCCAGCCCCTCCGCCTGATGCAACCGTGCGAGCGTGGTCGCGTTTTCCTGCAGGCGTTTTTCCGCCGAGGCAATGAGCGGGAGTTTCAGCAAGGCCTGCTGCGCTGCGGCCTGCGCCTGCCGCCACAACTCCACCTGCAGCTTGCCGCCGCTGAGCACCCGGCCGGGCCCGCGCGCCTGCCAGCCGCTCTCGTTCGCCGGCGAGAGATGCTGCAACAAGCGGCTGAGAAATGACGAAGTCGCAGTCGCGGATTTGCCTGCGATCAACAACCGTGCGGCGCCAGACTCGGAGGCGGCCCGCGCCGGGCGCAACGCTCTGCCGCCAGTGTCGCAGGAAATCCATTTCGGCCGCATGAAATCCGGCGACACGTGCAGCTCGGCGTGCACGAGCTGCAGCAGTGCGGGAAACACCGCAGCCACTTGCTCGCGCGAAAGCGCCGGCGAATTCCGCAAACCCAGCCGCACGGCGCCGGCAGGCAGGGCCGGAGCCCCGCGACCGAGCAGGCGGCGCAGCATGCGCTTGCTCCAGTCTGCCAGCGCGGGCGCACCCGCGGCGCGCACGAGCAGCAACCATTCTTCCTCGCCGGTGGCAGCGGCTTGAACGCGCTCCGCAAAGGTGGCGAGCTGGCCGTTGAAAAATTCCCGGGCGCCGGCCAAAACGATGATCTGATCATAAGGCCCGGTGATGGCCGCCAGCGCCGGCAGAACATCGAAATTATCGAGCTGCTTGAGGCGGGCAAGCTCGGAGAGAATCTCCGCCTCCTCGGCATTCAACCCGGCAATGGCAACGCGGCGCAAATGGCGCGCGAAAGCCAGCGGCACCGCGGTCAATCCGGAGCAATAGACCAGCGCGGATTTGCCGGCCGGCAGGCGCGTGAAAAATTTCCAGGCCCCGGGCAATTCATAAATGCCGTCGTTGATGAAATCAGCGCCCAGGTTGTCCGGCAAGGTCAAGTAGAATTGCGTGAAGCGGGGCAGGATCGGAGTGCGGTGGCCCATGGAAGAGGGGCAAGAATTTACGTTGCCAGCTTGGAGTTGATCGCGGCCCGCAGCCGGGCTTCGCGCGCGCGCCAAATCTGCAGGCGTTCCTCCCGCTGTTGTTGCACCGCCGCCTGGAATGCCGGCCAGGCCGCCTGCAGTTCTCTGACGCTCGCCACAATGCCGGCCGGGGAATTGTCAACGAACAACGCCGCCTTGCCAAACGTCTGCCGCAGCAGCGGCCAGTCGGAGGTGATGATGGGTGTGCCGAGCGCGAGCGCCTCGTAGGCACCGCGCTGCATGGTGTGATCGCGCGTGGTCAGGACCATCACGGCGTGGCACCCTTTGATCAAGCCGGCATATTGGTCGAGCGGCAGAAAGTCGGTGAAACGCATGTTGTCCGGCTTGCTGTTGAGCAGGCGCGCGGGTGCGTCTTTAAGTTTGCCGGTCACGTAGAAATCCACCTCGGGCAATTGCCGCGCCGCCTCCCAGATGTTGTCCAGCGGCTCATCGGGATTATAGCTGCACACCACCGTCACCGTGAAACGGCCGTTGAGCGGAAACTCACTGACGCTTTTAAATTGCACCGGCAGATCGCCGATCACCACGACCGGGGCGCGCCATTTTTCCACCTGGCCGGCGAGATGTTCGTTGGTCACGATATTGGTCAGGGCGCGGCGGTAAAACCAGGCATTCAAGAACAACAACGGTCGCCAGCGCGCCATGGTGAATGCGGCAGTGTGCGTGTCGGTGAGATAGCCCGCGCCTGTCAGCCGGCAGTAGAGATAAACCGGCACGCAAATGAATACCGGCGGCACCATCACCAGCACCACCCGCGGCCGCTCGCGCCAGAGCAGCTTCCAGGTCAGCCACATCTGCACCAGATATTTCAGCGACACGGTGAAGTAGTTGCTGCCCAAGCCTCCGGCATAGACCATCTTGGAGCTGCCGCCCAGCAGCCGCGCAAGGTTGTCGCTGCGGCTGCAATTCTCCGCCCAGGAGATGAAAAGAATTTTGTGACTATTCGTCGTGGCCATTGGTCGCACTCGCCGCACTGCTGTTCCAAAACTTGAGTTCCGCCGAGCGATGCTCGTGGTAGGCCTGCGGCTCGGCCTCCAGCCAGGGTGCAGTCAGGCGCGCCGCCTGCTCGAGCTGTTCCATGCTTTCGTCTTTGCGGAAGCGCAGATAGAGCCGGTTCATCTGCTCCGCCTCCTCCGGCTCTCCCTGGGCGGTGTAACACGCTTGCAGATAGAAATAGGCGGTGGCATTTTCCGGATCGATGCGCAGGGCACGTCGAAAGGAACGGATCGCGCGCGAGTAATCCTGGCGCAGATAGTGCAGCCGTCCCATCTCCAGGTGCATGCTCCGGTCGTCGTCGTGATTGTCGATTGCCTCCTTGAGTTCATCGAGCGCCGCGTCATAGTCACCCTCGGCCTTGTAGGCCAGACTGAGAAAATAGCGGCCCCGCGAGGAACTGGGCGCAATCGACAGGGCGTGCCGCAGCGCGGTCCTGGCTTGTGCCACCTTGCCGCTTTTCATCCAGACGATGCCGAGATTGATCCAGGGATTGTGTTCCAGCGGCGCGCGCACGCTGCCGCTCAAAAACGCCCGCTCGGCGCCCGCCAGATCATTTTGACGCAACAGCCCAATGCCGTAGTCATTCCAGCGCTCCTTGTCCGCCGGCACGTAGCTTTCCATGTAGCTCTGATGCCGCATGAGATTGTAATCGACACGCAGCGTGGCTTCGGCATGTGCCATTTGAATCACAGGCAGTGGCCGGCTGGTCGGCAGTGAAGTGGGCGGATCATTCTCCGCGCCCGCCAACGGCAGGCTGGCGGTCTGAATCTTGCGATAATTGACTTTGGCAATCAGGCGAATCTGCTCGCCGCTGCTCGGTGGAATGGTGAAACGGTAGCGGATCACCTCAGCGCTGTTGGGCGGCAGCAGGTTGACGAAGGAGGCGCCTGCCGCCTTCCAGCTTTCATAGTGATAGAGGCGGCGGCCGAGACTGTCCACCATGGCGGCGCCAAACCGATGTGCCGTGGGATCGATGCGGCCATTGACTTGCCCATCGGTGCCGCCGCTCCAACAAATCACCTGGCCATGATTGTCGACGGCGAGAAACTCCACCCAGGCTTCGGCCATGTCGGCGGCGCCGGCGGGAAAATTATGACCGACGTTGCGCGAGCGCACCACAACGTCGATGCGCACCGACTCACCGGGATGCACCGCAATGTCCTGCCGGTTGATCGGCGCGATCACGGCAGATTGCGGGGCTGGCGGTTGAATGCCGGGGGCAATGTGCCAAAATGCCTCTTGATCACCGCACAGGGAGGCGGGCGCGATCCGCGTTTCGAGGGATGCGGCAGGTGCGGCGCTGCTGGAATCCGGCTCTGGTTGCGCGGCCGCGGGCGGGGGCGTCAGACTGGCTGCAAAAATATCCACCGTGATCTTGTTGTCTTGCAGGAAGGCCTCGGTGGCGGCAAGCTGCGCCGCGTCACCGCGCCAGACCGGCAAGGCGGTATTGGCGCCAAGAAAACGATGATCGGGGACTTTTCCGTCAGTGGCGCCGGGATCCTGCGAGGGCACACGCGCCATGTGGCAATCGGTGCAGGTTTGTTTGCCTGCCGGCCGGTAGAAATCGCGCACTGCCTGCCGCGAATAGCCGCTGTTCTGCCAACTGTCATAGTCATTCATGACTTGCAGCCAGCGGCCCTGATTGAGGGGATAATCAACGGCCGATTTGTGGCAGGTCGAGCAGAATTCGCTGGCGCCGTTGGTGAGCACCGGCTTCATATAGGTTTCGCGATGCGGCTCAGGATCAAGATGAACAAACCAGGCATAGATCCGTCGCACCAGCGCGTTCTCGCTGCTCGCCAGTGAAAACAAGCCGGGCGAGTCCATGACGTAATTGCCCTGGCCGAGCGTGGAATTCACCTGCTTCACACCGTGACAGGCCGTGCATCCGATGGCCGCGTGGGCTTGCGGATGATGCTCCTGCTGCTCCGGTGGATTGCCGGCGGCACCGGCCAGCAGGACAGCAGGCGTGTGGCAGCCGGCACACCACTGCGCCGCAGCTTTGCCAGCCTGCTGCTGTACGGCTGCATAAGCGGGCTTATACCACAGGCTTTGAAAGGCGGAGAAACTGTGGGCTGAACTGCGCCATTGCTCATAGATCTCGGTGTGACAGCCGGCCTCGCCGCAGGTCTTGGAGTCATTCAGGAAGTCGGTGGCCATGGTGTCCCGGGCGGCAGTTGCGGCGGCCGAGGCGAAAAAGGGGCCGGACTCGCCGTTCATCGCCAGATCAGCGAGCGTGGACGGCGCGATTTCAGGGTTTTCCGGAATGCCATCGTCATCAGCCAACACAAGCTCGGCGACCTGCGCCAGCATGGGCAGGCAAAGGGAAATCACTGCGAACACCATTAGAAGACGGCCGGCGGTGTTGATGGGGTTGGAGATGCTGATTTGATGGCCGATATTGCGAATTGCCTTAATCAGCAGCACGATCGCCAGCAAACAGCCAATGACGTGCACCGCAACCAGCCATTCATTCCAACTGTGCACGCCCGCCACAGTCAGATAGACGCCAATGCCCATGCCGGCAAGCAGCAGCCAGTAGCCGAGGTAGCCGAAATAACGGGCAATGTCGTTGCCCTTGGGCGTCTCTTCCCGCAGAAAGGTGAGGCCGTGCCACAACACCAGCACCAGGACGAACATCCCCAGCCCGACATGCAGAAAGACGTTGAGCAAGTAGAAAATCGAAGCGTGGTCAAAAGCAGCGAGGTAACCACTGTTCAGGAAGAGAACAATGAGACTGCCAAAGAGCAATTTTTCAAGCAGAGGGCGCTGCGAAGCTTTGGTGTCCGTGCTGTTCATGCGCGCTGATAACTCATGAGAAGCCCGGGCGCGGTCGCGGGAACGAACATTCCCGCAGCGAGATCAGGCTTGGGTGACGTGCTATTAAGAATTGGTAATGCAGTTTTAATCTTGAGTTTACCGCAATCGAAGTCAAAGCCATAAGTACCGGCCTTCCAGGCCTGTGCGGAAGACACCGGTGTGATTTCAAAAACGCAACGGGGCCGCAGTGGAGCCGGCAAAATCCGTCTGGCCCGGCGCTGGCCGCTTGCGTCGAGTCGCAGGCGCGCGCGACAGTGCGGCTGCCGGCCGCCTTATCGACCACCGCCGCAGAATCAAACCAGAATGCCGGCGGGTGCTCAGAGCGCCACCGCCCGCGGCCGCGGCGACGTGACGGTGGCTGTGCGATTGTAATGCGCCACCAGCCGCTGATAGAGATCCTCACAAAGCGCTTCAATCTCGGGTGGAATCGGCGGGAATGATTCCTTGCGGATGGAAGAATCATAGACTTCATCGACATACTTGTCGTGGAACGGGATGCCGATGAATTCAAAGACGCGGCGAAATTGCTCCTGCGGGCGGCTGACCAGGTCTTCGTATTTGACTTGCAGCACCGCGCTGTGCTGGAAGAGCTTCTGATCCAGGAACAAATGATTCTGCAAATACCACATCAAAGCGTGCGCGGCGTGAGAAGACATTTCTTCATCATAAAGCCGCTGGACCAGCGCGATCTTGTCCGGGGTCAAGCCGCCGGCGCGCCAGCCCGCAGCCGCCAGATTGCCGGCGGCAATCTGACGCAAATTCTTGCGGCCGTGGCCCCACTTGCGCGCCGCGGAGTTGACCGCGTCCTTGAAATAGCGGAAAATCCACACCGCCTTGCCGTTGGGGAAATAGTCGAGCAGCTCGGCGGCGCGGTAGGATTCACAACTCGGCTTGAAGGCCACCACCGGAAAGGAGCTGCGACGAAGCAACTCGGCAATTTCCGCCTTGTCCTTGAGCAGGTTGCGGTTGAAGGCGCGCGAGTTGCCTTCCTTGTAGGTCATCACGTCCAACGAGCGGCTGAACACATCCATCGGCAGGCGGGTGCCGGAGCGATGTGAGCCGAAAACAAAAACCGCCCGCGTGGGGGCTGCGGGCCGGTGGCCAAGATTGTAGAACGCGCGGCAAGTAATCTTGTAAATGCGCTGGCTCTTTTGCTTGATCCGGACGCTGAGGGGTTTTGGCATCGTTCGACCTTTTCCTATGAATCTGTGCAAATGTCTGGGCTTCCTCCGGGCAGGCGTTTTCCCGGACGGCCGCGCGGTTCACTTCGCCATCACCACATCGTCATGACGCGGCTGCTTCAAACAGGAGAGAGAGTTCTTCGGCCAGCGTGTCGCGCACGCCGAGCTGCTGCGCCCGCTGCCGCCGCGTCTGGGCGTCATTGGCGCAAGGGGCTGTGGCAGCCGGCTGCGCCAGGGCCGCAAGCACGGCTTGCACAAACGACTCGACTTCCCCGTCGCGATACGTCAACACGCCCGGCGGCCGCGCGCCATTTTCACTGGCCACGACGCGAGTGCCCAGCATCAACGCCTCCAGCACGCTGGAGGACACTCCATCGCCCACAGGCGTGCGGATGTAAACCCGGCACGCTTCCAACACCGCCAGAAAATCGCCATGATCGAGATCGCCAGCGCTGCAGGTGTTCGCGCTGAGTTGGTACCGGCGCAGCTTTTCCTGCAGTGCCTCCTGCTCGCGATCGGCGCCCATCAGAATGAGGCCCAAACGCGGCACCGCCGCCACGACTTGCGCCATGGCCTGCAGGAAGAAATCGATGTTGAAATCCGGCCGCAGATAAATGTAACTGCACACCAGGGGATCATGCCGCTGCACGAACGCGGCCAGACTTGCCGGCAAAGCGGCCTTGTCTTCGATATACTCCAGGCAAAACGCTGGAATCGGAACGATCTTCTCCGGCCGGATGCCATATTCGACGATGCGCGCTTTGACCGCGTCATTGTTGCAAATGATCCGGCCAGCCAGCAAGAAGATCAGGCGAAAGGTGTTGTCGAGCCAAAACTTGTTTTGCCGGGGAAAATAGTCCTGCACCACGCCGGCATGAAACGTGAGCACCGCCCGCCGGCCGCAGAGCAGGCTCAGGCATTCCGCCACCAGCGCCAGCAGCGGGCTTTTGGTGGATTTGCCGTTGAGATGCATGTGCACGAGATAACCGCGCGCACAGAAGCGCAAAACCTTGACGGCATAATCCCAGCCGTTGAGCACGGGCACGAATTCGCCGTTGGTCACCTTGCGATTCTTGTTGGTGTTCATCACCACACAGGTGTGGCCGGCGGCCTCGATATACCGTTTCAGCATTTTGATGCGAACAGACCATCCCGTGCCGGGCGGCGGATACGGCCCGATTTGCAGAATCCGATACGGCATCGCTCTCCCTTAACTCCCCGCCT
>JBBIKM010000058.1:0-29762 GCA_037445455.1 bacterium
CGGTGCATCCCGATCCCATCAGCGGCATGCATTGCTGGCATCAAAAAGTTCGCATCGAAAAAGCGCATGCGGATGATCATTACGGCGACGTGTTCGTTGATACCGCGAAATCGTTCGAGATCTATCGCGAATGGCTCAAGCTCGCGCGCCCGGCGCCGGGCCCGGATGGTCTGCGGAGGCCGTTGTGGCTGAATCGCCCGCTGCGGCCGGTGGAGGAGACGTTTTATTTGTAGAGAAACGTTGACGGGGCTATTGATAGTGGCTGGTTAAATCGATGATTTCGACGGTGCCGCTATCGACGAAAACGAAGATCGCACGATATTTTTTATCGAGCCGGAAGGAGTAGATTTGCAGATCCTTGGGTTCAAGCAGTTCCGTGTGCAAGCTGGGGTGCCTCCAGTTTTGTTCGAACAAACGTGACTGCTTGTTCCATTTCTTCCGCAATTGATGGCGCTCCAAATAACGCTCCAAATCTGCACGCAGTGGCAGAATTTTCATGCCTTCGCCTTTGCCGAAGATTGTTGGAAAGTTTGCGAGCGCTGCATGCCCTTGCGCAACGACGCCAAAAATCTTTTGTTGTATTTTCCCGTTGCCTGCATGCGCGCAATGACAGTGTCCAAGTCTCGCACCGGCGGCGGAGCAGGTGCTGGCTCCTCACCGCCATTTTGCTCGGCGGCTCGCAACAACTCGGACAATTCCGCTCGAATGGTCTGGCGAATAAGCTCGACCAACTCTTCGACGGTAAGCGAAGCAACTTGGCGATTCACAGTAATATGATTGGACATGATTCCTCCTGGTGTTTGTTTGATCAATGGTTGAAGATACAAAAGGGAGTTTAGACGCACAACAGTAAAATCGCTCGTGATTCACGCTATATGGCCCAAGCTCGCGCGCCCGGCGCCGGGCCCGAATGGGTTGCGGAGGCCGTTGTGGCTGAATCGCCCGCTGCGGCCGGTGGAGGAGGTGTTTTATCTATAGACCTTCCGCCGTCTGCTGATTCGCATGAATTCTAGATTGATTTTGAAGCCTGATTTCTTTAATAGACAAAACAGCCGGCGATTTGCAGATCTCAGGCATGACAGTAATGGAGCGATTATGAATACTACCATCGAGAGCAAATTTGACGACTTGCTTCAGAATTTGTCCGAAGCGGAGCAACTTGACTTGATTGCCCACGTTGCCGCAAAGCTCAAGAAGAAGCACAGCACACGCGCCCCGATTGATTTAGCCGGTTATCTTGCGGGCAAGGTTGATCCGGATTTCAATATTGACGTCGCCTTGCATCGGCGAATTGTTTGAAGAACTCGAACAAGCCGGGCAATTCACCTTTATTGATTTCGTTGCAGAAGAGACCCTTCAATTCAACCGTTTTCCAACCACCCCCGAAATGCACGACTTTTGGCTGGGCGGCAGCGAAAACACGGCACTGGAACACGGCGAAGCCATCCGCGCGCAAGGCGCGACGCTGCGCGAGCTTCACGTCCTGCTCAAAGCCAAAGACCCCGGCTTCGGCGGCCTCGTCCGCGTGATGAACAAGCGCCAGGAATTCCTGTGGGTGCATCCGAGGTTTGAGGCAGAATACTGATCTAGACAAAATGTAGAGACATACCGCCGGAACTTCTCCGCGAATCCTAATGGTGGCGTCACAACGTTGCGATGCCGTTCCGGCGGGTGGTGACGCCCGCTCCCTGATTGCAGGCGCCTCCCGGCCGGCCCGGCTGCTGCTCTGCTCCCAAACTTTTCCCTTGCACGCCACCGGCAAATCAGGCATATTCTCCGCGGCCATTCCACTCACGCCCAATCCCAGGCAGGAAAAAAATCATGAACGTGCAAGTTTTGATGATCATCATCACCGTGGCCGGCATTCTCATCAGCTTCGCGGTGATTCTCTCCATTTTTCTCGGCAAGAAGATCGAGGATTCCGCCGGCCGGCAGAAGCTGAGCTTGTTCGGCAAGCTCGAGCTGGAAGCCAACACGCTGGTGATGCTGCTCGCGCTCGGCATTCTGCAAACGCTCGCGCCCATCGGCGTGATGGTGTGGAAACCGGAATTGTTCCGGCCGGTCACCGGCGCGATGCCTTTGACCCTCAACATCACCGGCACGGTGGCCACCGCGGATGACGGCGTGCCCAATCCCAACGCGCCGGTGCTGGTGCAGCTCTTTCGCCGCGAAACGGCGGATTCGCTGCAGTTGCTGCGGCAGGAGGAGGCCGATCCCACCGAGTACGCCTTCTACTTTCAGGAAATTCCCATTCTGAGCGAGACCGACCGCTTTCGCATCGTCGCGCAACAGGGCGACAGCTTGAAAGACTTGAAGGAGCTGCGCATCGCGCTGCAGCACGTCAAGATGCAGCTCAGAAGAGTGAACTAGGAGCACAACATGAAGAGGCTGATTCTCCCGGTTTTGCTGGCCGCCGGCGCGTACGTTTTGCCAGCCGGCGGAGAAAAATCAAGCGCACCAGCGCTTCGCATGAGGCCGCAGACTTATCCTGCGGCCATCATCACCAGGATAGACAGTGTCGAAATGCGGCTGGTGAGCGCGGGCGCTTTCATTTATGGCAGCGAGGCCGTTGATCTCGAGAGCCTGCCGGCCGCCAGGCAGCGCGCCTTTTTCAAAACCGAAACGCAACCGGCGGCGCGGCGCGGCGCTCGCACCGGCGATTTCTACATCGACATTCACGAAGTCACCAACGCGCAGTACGCCAAATTCCTGCAGGCCACCGGCCACCGCCAGCCCGCATATTGGAATGACCGGTTGCTGCGGCAGCCGCGCTATCCGGTGGTGGGCATCGGCTGGGAAGATGCCCGCGCTTATGCGGCGTGGGCGGGCAAGCGTCTGCCGACGGAGTGGGAATGGGAAAAGGCGGCGCGCGGCACGGACGGCCGCCGCTGGCCGTGGGGCAATCAGTTCGGCGTGGGCAATTGCAATTCCGAAGAAATCGGATTGGGCACGATCGCGGCAGTGGGCACCTACAAGGGCGTGAGTCCTTACGGCTTGTTTGACATGGCGGGCAATGTTTGGGAAATGTGCGAGGGCCAGTGGTCGGATGGCCGGCGCAGCGGGCCGGTGATGCGCGGCGGCTGTTTCAACAACGATCGCTTCGGCGTGCGCACCTCGGTGCGGTGGTCGCCGCGCAGTGAAGCGCAGATTGAGAACGGCACCTCCTGGCTGGGATTCCGGTGCGTGATGGATGCCGGGAAACTGCAGGTGGGCGTGAACGCGGAGATCGTGGAATAGCGCCGCACTGCTGTTGCGTTTTGTTGCAGCGCTTCAACGTGCAGGCAACCGGCGTTTTTTCGCCCTGGCAGTGAAATCCTGCGGTAGATTTGTCTCCTTCGCGCGAAATCGTTGTTCCAATCGCAATAATCCCCTCCCGCGGATTGCAACAACCCGACTGATCAGGAGCTTTTCATCAGCCGGGTTGTTTCGAGTGGTGGCGATTTCCTTTGCGGTGCGGTTGAGCCGCGTTGCGATCTTGCTGTTGAACCAGGTCGGGGGTGGGTATGAAGCGCGCGCTGATGTTGCTGGCGTTACTGGCCGCCAAAGCCGAAGCTCAGGTGATTCTCTCCGAAGTGATGTACAATCCCCGCGGCAATGAAAATCACAATGAATTTGTCGAGTTATTCAACTCGAGTTTGACCGATTCCATTAGCCTGGCCGGCTGGCGAATCGGAGATCAGACGGCCACCGATGACATCGTCGCCTGGCAGGCGGGATTGCTGTTGCGGCCGCAACAATTCGCCGTCATTCTTGATCCCACCTATTTCACCTCCTCCACGCAATATCAGGCACTCCTTCCCGCTGCGGCGCTGGTCGTCACGATCGGCGACAATGCTTTTGGCAGCGGTGGTTTTTCCAACAGCACGGCCGAAACAGTGGTGTTGATAGATGCCGCCGGCGACACCGTGGCGAAATATCTCTACTCGCTCGGCAATCCCGACGGCATTTCGGATGAGAAGATCGATCCGGCCGGCGATGATGCTCCTGCGAATTGGGCGAATGCCTTGTCGGTCGATGGTACGCCGGGCGCGCGCAATTCGGTGGCGCCCAGCCTGCGCGATGTGGGGCTGGTTCCGGGCAGCCTGACAATCGTGCCCGCGGTTTTGCGGGCCGGCATGGTCGCCAGTGTGCGCGTGCGCGTGCACAACCACGGCGTCGCGCCGGTTGCGAATTTCAAAATCGCATTCAATCTCATCCCGGCAAATCCGGAATTTTTTGAGCCGGTTTTTTTGGGTGAATTGATGTCCGAAACGGGCCTGGCCAGCGGCGACGAAGTCGAGGTCCTCTTGAGCACGCCGCCGCTGCCGCCAGGGGCGTATGCCTTGCGCGCCCGCTTGAGTGCGGAGGGCGACACCAACCCTCTCAATGATTCTCTCGAGATCGCGGCAGCGATCGGCTGGCCGCGGGAGACCCTGGTGATCAATGAGATCATGTACGCCCCGGCCGGCGGCCAGCCGGAGTGGCTCGAGCTTTACAATCCGCAAAGTTATGACGTGCCTTTGCACCACTGGTGGGCGGCAGATGAAGCGGGCAGCCGGGCGACGATTGTTGAGAATTATTCCATTCCCGCGCGCAGTTTTCGCGTGCTCACCGCTTCGTCTGGCCTGGCGGCGCTTTATCAAACCCCCGAAAGCGCGGTGCTGATTACGCCGGCGTTCCCGTCGTTGAACAATTCCGGCGACATGATTGTGCTGCGCGATTTCAGCGGGGCGGTGATCGATTCGATTTTCTATGAAGGCGACTGGGGCGAGGCCGGCAAGTCGATCGAAAAAATCTGGCACGAACGCGACAACAGCCGGCGCAACTGGCTGCCGAGCCGCGGCGCATTGGGCGCGACGCCGGCGGACTTAAACAGCGTCAGTCCGCGCGAATATGATTTGCAGCTCGAGCGCCTGAGTTTCTTACCGGCGCTGCCGCGTGCCGGCGAGCCCGTGCGGCTGGTGGCGACCATCCTCAACCGGGGCCGCCGCGCGCTGGCGAATTTCAGCGTGCATTTTTTCCATGATCCCATCGGCACGCAGGACCCGGCGCTGGTGGAAGAATTGGGAGCGGTCTCGGTTTCCCAAACCCTGGCTTCCGAACAAACCATCACAGTCAATTTTGACTGGCCGCCGCCTTCCGGAATTAATTGGGTGATGGCGGAGGTGCGCGAAGCGCGCGATGTGCTGATGGAAAACAACCGCAAGCTGGCAGAGGTGCCGGTGGGATACGCGGTGCACACGGTCGCGATCAACGAAATCTACTACGCGCCGCGCAGCGGTGAAATCGAATGGTTCGAGTTGTTCAATGTCAGCAATGCGGCGGTCAATCTCCGGCGGTGGCGCTGGCGTGAGGCTGATGCGGAGGAAACCGCGAGTTTGCCGGACAGCAATTTAATTCTGCCGGCCGGCGGGTTTGCAGTGGTCTCTCCCAAGGGTGCGCTGCCCAACCTTGCGGCTGCCGCGTTGCGTGTTGTTTCCTCGCGATGGTTGGCGTTGAACAACGATCGCGAACGGCTGAGCCTGTGGGATTTCAACGGCGGCTTGCAGGACAGTGTGGCATTCAGCAGCGCCTGGGGCGGGGCCGCGGGATTCTCGCTGGAGCGCATCAATCCGAGGCTGCCACCGCAAGACAGCAGCAATTGGAGCACATGTGTCGAGGTCTCCGGCGCAACTCCCGGGCGGCAGAATTCCGTTTTCACTGCCATCTTGCCAAGCGCGGCACAATTGAGCATTTCGCCGAATCCGTTCTCCCCGGATGACGACGGCATCGATGACGTTGCCATCTGCCAGTTGAACCTGCCGATGGCCACGGCCAATGTTCATGTCAAGATCTACGACTTGCGCGGGCGCCTGGTGCGCTGGCTGTTGAACAACCGGCAGGTGGGATCGAGCTTTCAGGCGGTGTGGGATGGCCGGGATGAGGCCGGCCGGTTGCTGCGTTCCGGCGTCTACTTGGTGTTCTTGCAGGCGCTGCACGGGAATTCCGGGACGCTGCTGTCTGCGAAAACGACGGTCGTGCTGGCGCGGCCGGTGGATTGAGTCAACGTGGGCGTGCGCCGCACCCCATGGGGAAGCGCCCTGCGCGAATTTCGCCGGTTTGTTTGCCGCCGTTGCCAAAGAATTCATTGCATTTTAGGGTTGATGCGGTTATATTTTTCACTCGATTATGGCATTCGCTCAGCAACTTGCTTCTGTAAAGCAGAGAATCGCCGCTGCTTGCGAGGCCGCCGGCCGTGACCCGGGTGAGATAACTTTGATCGGCGTGACCAAGACCGTGGCATTGGCTGACATCATGGCGGCGAGTCAAAGCGGCCTGCAACGATTTGGTGAGAATCGGGTGCAGGAGGCGGCCGCGAAAATCACCGCAGCACGCGCCTCCGGCTTGCAGGCGGAATGGCATCTCATCGGCCATTTGCAAACCAACAAGGCCAGGGAGGCGGTGGCGCTGTTTGACATGATTCAATCTGTCGATTCCGCGCGGCTGGCGGAGGTTCTGCAGCGTCATGCCGAAAACGTGCCGCGCCGTCTGGAGGTGTTGCTGCAGGTCAACACCTCCGCGGAGACGACGAAGTTCGGCGTGGCACCGGCTGAGGCCGCGAAGCTGGCGGCCGAGATTGCAGCGTGTCCCAATTTACATTTGACCGGTTTGATGACCATCGGCGCACTGACGGACGACGCCGCCCTCATCCGCCGCTGCTTTCAAACTCTGCGCGGGCTGTTTCAGGAGATTGCGGCCCTGCAACTGCCCAACACCAACTTGCACCATCTCTCCATGGGAATGACGGACGATTTCGAGCTGGCGATCGCGGAAGGCGCAACCATGGTGCGCATCGGCCGCGCCCTTTTCGGAGAACGCCACTAGCCCGCCCCCGGCGGGAAGTCGCCGACTTTTTGGCGGCCGGCGGTGCGCAATCAAGGCCGTGCGGACGTACTTAAGAATTCCACCCAACGAGGGAGAACAAACGTGCGAATCACACCTCTCGACATAAAAAAACAACAATTCAAGCGCACCGTGCGCGGCTATGATCGCGATGAGGTCAACACCTTTCTCGAGATGGTCGCCGAAGAGCTGGAGGCGCTGTTGCATGAGCGCAACCGCCAGTCTGATGAAATCATCCGGCTGCGCACGCAGTTGCAGGATTATCAAGATGTCGAGCATACCCTCAAGCATGCGCTGAAGAGTACGCAGGAGACGGCGCTGCAATCGCTGGAGAATTCCCGGCGCGAAGCTGAAATGATCGTGCGCGACGCCGAGCTGGAGGCGGAAAAGATCATCCGCGACGCGAAAGTCAAGCTGGCGGAATTGAAGAACGAGCTGATGGTCGTGAAAGCGCAAAAAGGCTCGTTTGCGCGGCGATTGCGCCACCTGCTGGAAAGCCAGCTCGAATTGATTGGCGTGCTCGAGCTGGATGATTTGGGTTTCGGTGAAATGGACGCACCGGCCACCGCCAATCGACCGGCCGGTGACACCGCGCCGGCCAAAAGTGCACCGGCTGGCGGTCAACCCGCAAGTCCGGAGGCCGCGCGGCGCGCGCCGGTGCGACCAGTGGCAGGGCCCGCCAAGGAATTCCGGCCGGTCACTGAAGCCGCCACGGCCGCGACCCGCACCACCATTGACAAGAAGGAGACCCGCATCTCGGACTTCATCACCTGACCACCCGCTGCAATTTTCGACTACCGAATTGACACCACGTGGGCACGAATCTGGCAGTCAATTCCCCGCCAGATTTTTCATCATTGACTCTACAACACAAGGACTGCACCATGTCGAAATCGAGGATCCATTGGCAGTGGGGAGCTGTGTGCATTTGCATCGGCTCTCTGCTCTCTTCCGGCTGCGCCTCGCGTCTGGCTTTGAAAGATGACACCGGCCAGCCGATCAAGCGCAGTGAAGTTGAGGCCAAAAAGAAGAACAACAATTTCTGGCTTTATACCCTGGGTGGCGGCGCATTGAGTTTTGGCGCGAGCTTCTTCACCGGTGCGATGGTCGAGCGTGGCGTCGACACCGACAATCGCATCGCCCTGTGGTCGATCACCGGCGCGGGCACGGTGTTGGGAACGCTGATTTTTTCACACAACGGCAAGGTACGTGATTTCAACCTGGCGGTGGAAGCGGTGAAGGATGCGCGCCAGCAGGAGCTGGGCAAGAAGATCAAAGGCGAGCAGGAGAGACAGGAGAAGCTCGCCGCCGAACGCAAGCGCATCGAAGACGAGCGCAAACGCCAGGAAGCGGAACGCCAGAAGTTGCTCGATCAAATTCGCGATCAACAAAAGAAGAAAGACCAACCCTGAAGGGTCCGCCGGAACTTCCGGGAAGGCATGGGCGAGCGCCGTGGCGGGTCCGCGGCCGCGCCGCTGCCGCCGGCATGCCGCTTCCGGCCACACCTCGAGTCGTTCACTCAACCATTGAGGAAGGACGTCGCCTCGTTATGAGCCCATTACTGCAGCAGATCGATGAAGCGGTTGCTGTCATCCGCCAGCACAGTAAAACCCGGCCCGAAGTCGGCATCATTTTGGGAACCGGCCTGGGCGCGCTGGCCAGGGAGATCAAAACCGAGGCGACCATCTCCTACGCTGATTTGCCCCATTTCCCCGTTTCCACCGTCGAAAGCCACGCCGGCCGCTTGATCTTCGGCACGCTTGGCAACAAACAGGTGATGGCCATGCAGGGCCGCTTTCATTTCTATGAAGGCTACTCCATGAAGCAAATCACCTTTCCGGTGCGCGTGATGAAGGCGATGGGCTGCCACACGCTGGTGGTGTCCAACGCTTGCGGCGGCATGAATCCGCTCTTTGCACCCGGCGACATCATGATCATGACCGATCACATCAATCTGCTGGGTGACAACCCTCTCATCGGCCCCAATGATGATGCCCTCGGCCCGCGCTTTCCGGACATGTCCGAGCCGTATACCGCCGCCTTGATCGAGCTGGCCGAGCAGGTGGCGCTCGAGGCCAGGATCCGCGTGCAAAAAGGCGTTTATGTTGCACTCTCCGGCCCGAATCTCGAGACGCGTGCAGAATATCGCTTCCTGCGCCAAATCGGCGCCGACGTCGTCGGCATGAGCACGGTGCCGGAAGTGATCGTGGCCGTCCACGCCGGCATGAAGGTGCTGGGCCTCTCGGTGATCACCGATTCCTGCCTGCCCGACGCCCTGGAGCCGGTTGACATCGCCAAGATCATCAAAACTGCCGGCGAGGCCGAACCCAAGCTTACATTGATCATGCAGCGCGTCATCGAGCGGATGTAGCGAAGCCGAGATCAGCCCGGCGCCGGTTTCAGCCAAATCAACGCCGGTGCGGTGGCCCGCGTCCCCTGACCGCCACGCAACCTTTGAATACCTCACTTTCGTTCAGCAACAAGGCAAATCAGGATGTACAAACCGTTTCCCCAGGAACTCAACCTGCCGGCAATTGAAGAAGACGTGCTGCAATTCTGGCAGACCGCCGACATCTTCCGCAAGAGCGTCAGCTCCCGCCCGGCCGACCGGCCGTTCGTTTTCTACGAAGGCCCGCCCACTGCCAACGGCAAACCCGGCATCCATCACGTAATTGCGCGCACCATGAAGGACTTCGGCTGCCGCCTGAAGACCATGCAAGGTTACCGGGTCGAGCGCAAAGCCGGATGGGACACCCACGGCCTGCCGGTCGAGATCGAAGTCGAAAAACAGCTCCACTTCACCAAGAAAGATGAAATCCTGGCCTACGGCATCGACAAATTCAACGCCCGCTGCCGGGAGAGCGTGTGGACTTACAAGCAACTGTGGGATCAACTGACCACGCGCATGGGCTATTGGGTCGACCTCGATCATCCCTACATCACCTACGAGAACAAATACATCGAGAGCGTGTGGTGGATCCTCAAGCAACTGTGGCAGCGCGATCTGCTCTACCAGGGTCACAAGATCGTGCCGTATTGCCCGCGCTGCGAAACGCCGCTCTCCAGCCATGAGGTCGCGCAAGGGTATGATGAAGTCGAAGACCCCTCGGTGTTTGTCAAGATGCCTCTGCAACAGGAGCCGGGAACTTCCTTCCTGGTTTGGACGACGACGCCGTGGACCCTGATTTCCAACGTGGCGCTTGCCCTGCATCCGCACGTTTTCTATGTGAAAGTGCGGCACCGCGGCGAGCAGCTCATTCTCGCCGAGCCCCGGCTGGAAGTGCTCGACGGGGAGTATGAGGTGCTCGAACGCAAGCCGGGCCGCGCGCTGGCCGACATTGCCTACGTGCCGTTGTTCAGCTTCCTGCGCAGCACCAAACGTTCGCATTACACCGTGCTCGCCGATTTCGTGACCACCACCGATGGCAGCGGCATCGTGCATTTGGCGCCGGCATTCGGCCAGGACGATTATCAAGCCGGCGTGAAGTATGATTTGCCCTTTTTTCAGCCGATCGACAAGAGCGGCCGCTTCACCGGCGAAGTCACGGCCTGGCAGGGCCAGTTTTTCAAGGATGCCGATCCCGACATCATCACGACTTTGCAGCAGAATGGCCGGCTCTACAAAGTCGAAACCTATCGCCATACCTACCCGCATTGCTGGCGCGACGATACGCCGTTGATCTACTACGCCAAGGAATCGTGGTTCATCCGCACCACCCAGTTCAAAGATCGCCTGGTCGAGTTGAACGAGCAGATCAAATGGTATCCGCCGGAGGTGGGCGCGGGCCGTTTCGGCGAATGGCTGGCGAACAATGTTGATTGGGCGCTGTCGCGCGACCGCTTCTGGGGAACCCCGCTGCCGATTTGGCTCGATGACGCAGGCCAGGCGCACTGCGTCGGCTCGGTGCAGGAGCTGTCCGAGCTGGCCGGCCGCGATCTGTCGCAGCTCGATTTGCACCGCCCCTACGTCGATGAAATCACCTTTCCCAATCCGAAAAACGGCAAACTCATGCGCCGCACGCCGGAGGTGATCGACGTCTGGTTTGACAGCGGCGCCATGCCGGTGGCGCAATGGCATTACCCCTTCGAGAATCGCGAGATCTTCGCCCGCAGTTTTCCCGCGGATTTCATCAGCGAAGCCATCGACCAGACGCGCGGCTGGTTTTACTCGCTGCTTGCCATCGCGGCGATGCTGTTCGACAAGCCGTGCTTCAAGAATTGCGTCGTGCTCGAGATGGTGCTCGACAAGGACGGCAAGAAGATGTCGAAATCCAGGGGCAACGTGGTCGATCCTTTCGCCGTGATCAATCGCCACGGCGCGGATGCCGCGCGCTGGTACCTGATGACCGTGAATCCGCCGTGGCAGGCCACCCGTTTCGACAGCAAGGGTGTGGAAGAAACCGTCAGCCGCTTCTTCGGCACGCTGCTCAACACCTATGCCTTTTTTGCGATGTACGCCAACCTCGACCAGTATGCCTATCCGGCGCAACCCCTGCCGGTGACCGAGCGCCCCGAAATCGATCGCTGGTTGATTTCGACGCGCAACCGGCTGGTGGCGCGGGTGGAGGAGAATTTCAACGCCTTCGAAGTGACGCGCGGCGGCCGCGCCATTGCCGATTTTGTGGTTGACGATCTTTCCAACTGGTACGTGCGCCGCTGCCGGCGCCGCTTTTGGAAATCCGGCATGGCAGAGGACAAGCAGGCCGCCTTCGCGACGCTCTATGAGACGCTGGTTACCGTCTGCAAACTGGCCGCGCCGCTGGCGCCTTTTCTCAGCGAGGCCATCTATCGCCGCCTGCTGGCCCCACAACACGAAGGCCGCGAGAGTGTGCATCTCTGCGATTTTCCTTCGCGCGCGCACCCGGCGTTTCATTTCCGCCAGCCGGAGCTGGAACGGCGGATGGAGGCGGTGCGTGCGGTGGTGAACGCCGGCCGTGCGCTGCGTGCAGAACGCAATCTCAAAATCCGGCAGCCGCTCAGCCGCCTTCTCGTGGTCGCCGATGACGACGACAAGCGCGCCGCGCTCACCACCGGCGCACAGCTCCTGCAAGACGAATTGAATGTCAAGGCGGTCACGCTGGTGGCCACCGCCGATGAGTTGACTGCGGTGAAGCCTGAACCCGTGTTCAAATCGCTCGGCCCGAAGTTCGGCAAGCTCGCCAACCGCGTGGCTGCCGCCATTCGCGTGTTGGATTCGCAGCAACTGCGCACCCTGCAGTCAAACGGCCGCCTCGAGCTGGAATTGGAAAATCAGACGATCGCGCTGACTCTGGAAGAGGTTCGCCTGGTGCGGCAGCAGGCCGAAGGCCTGGCCGTGAGCAGCGCGGGCGGCTGGACCATCGCGCTTGACACTGTGTTGAATGAGGATTTAATTACCGAGGGGATGGCACGCGATTTTGTGAACCGCGTGCAAAACATGCGCAAGAATGCCGGTTTCGAAGTGGTCGATCGCATTCACATTCGCTATGAAGGCTCGCCCCGCCTGCAACAGGCCATTCAGAAAATGGCGAACTACATTCAGCAGGAAACGCTGGCGGAGCGACTGGAGCCGGTCGCCGGCGGGGAACATCTGCCACATGTCGAGACCTGGAGCGTGGGCGACGAACAGGTTGTGCTCAGCGTCGCCCGCCGGTGAGAGCGGCTGCCGCCGGTAGAGGAACGGCTGCGGCAAGCAGAGCATTCAGAGATCATCGCGTTTTCGCTGTCTTGTTCCTGTGATCAGCAACGACAACCTTTGCCCGCGCCAGTGCCGGAGCCGCCACGACACACTGGCCGGGAAAGTCCAAACCGCAGGAGGGCGTTCATGAAATCTCAAGATTTGCAGTATTTCAAGCGGCTGCTGTTGGAGCGACGCAGCGAGTTGCTGAAGGAATTGGATCATTTCAAGAACGGGCAGGGCGCCACCACTATCAAGGACGCCTCGGGAGAGAACACTTCCTATGCCTTTCACATGGCGGATCAGGCCACGGACAACATGGAGCGGGAGAAGGCCTATTATTTCGCCACGCGTGAAGGCCGCCTGCTCTATCACATCGATCAAGCGCTCGAGCGCGTCGAAGACGGCACCTATGGCCGCTGCCACAATTGCAATCAACCGATCGCCTGGGAACGGCTGGAGGCCGTGCCGCATGCGCGGTTGTGCATAAGCTGCAAAATGAAAGAGGAAAGCGGCGTGTCGCTGGATTGAGGACTTGGACTCATTCCCGCCGCGCGTGACGGCTGCCACCGCGCGCCGGCTGGTCATCACCCCGAACAAGGGCTGGCATGAATACACTGCAAGGGATGGGCGTGCTGATGATCACGGCGATCATCGTTGTGCTCGATCAGATCACCAAGCTCATCGTCAAATCCCGCTTCATTCTCGAAGAGAGCATCCCCGTCCTGGGCGACGTGCTGCGCTTCACCTACATTGAAAATCCCGGCATGGCCTTCGGCATCCGCCTCGGCGGCAGGTATTTTTTCACCATCTTTTCCGCGCTCGCCACGGTGGTCATCCTGGTCTATTTGTACCGCATTCGCCATGAGCGTCTGCCCTCGCGGCTGTCGCTCGCGCTCATTCTTGGCGGCGCGATCGGCAATCTCATCGACCGGTTCGCTTACGGCCGCGTCATCGACTTCATCGATGTCGGTCTCGGCACTCTGCGCTGGCCGGTGTTCAATGTGGCGGACAGCGCCGTGTCTGTCGGCATGGTGATGCTGGTGGCCCTGGTATTCTTCGAGAAGGAAAAAGTCGAAGTCGCGCCCGCGGTAGTCCCCTCCTTTCCCAAAGACAAACCCTCGCCGAGTGATGAACACGACAAGTGGCAGGATTCGCGGCCGCCGTCCGCCTGAGGGCCGGGCCGTGGCCGCGCCGGAAGAATAATCCTTCATCGCGTTTGCGCCCGTGTCGACTCCCCAATTTCAAACCCTCGTCGTCGATCCCCATCAACGCCGCATGCGTTTGGACAAGTATCTCGCCGGCCAACTGGCGGGCCTCACGCGTTCGCAGTTGCAGCAGCTTGTGGCCGCCGGCGAGATCACGGTCAACGGCCGGCCCACCAAGGCCAGCCATCCCGTCTCACCCGGCGAAGTGATTCAGATCAACATTCCGCCCAAGCCGCCGAGCGACCTGGTGCCGCAGGAAATTCCGCTGCGCATCGTGTATGAAGATGCCCACCTCATCGTGATTGACAAGCCGGCCGGCCTGGTGGTGCATCCGGCTTATGGCCACGCCGACGGCACCCTGGCCAATGCCGTGTTGTATCATTTCAAGGAGGTTTCAAAGCTGGGCGGGAGTGCACGGCCCGGCATCGTGCACCGGCTGGACAAGGATACCTCCGGCCTGCTGGTGGTCGCGCGCGATGATCGCACGCACGCGGCGCTGGCGGCGCAATTCAAGGAAAAGTCGACGCAGCGCGAGTATCTGGCGGTGGTGTGGGGCACGCCCACGCCCGGCCGCGGCAGCATCGAAAGCTTTTTGACGCGCAGCTCCAAAGATCGCCGCAAAGTGACCGTGAGCCAGGAACGCGGCAAGTGGGCCGTGACGCACTACGAAGTGATCGAACGGTTCGCGCGGCACAGCCTGTTGCGCCTGCGCCTGGAGACCGGACGCACGCACCAGATTCGCGTGCACCTCAGCCATCGCGGCCATCCGGTGTTCGGCGATCCCGCCTACCACGGCCGCACCAGCCAGCTCAGTGGTTTGAATCAGGCGGATACGCGTTTCATTGCAGCATTGCTGGCACAGTTTCCCCGCCAGGCCCTGCATGCGCACACGCTTGGCTTTGTCCACCCCATGACCGGTGAAACGATCTTCCTGCAAAGTGAATTGCCGGCGGACATGCAGACCTTGTTGCAGGAATTGCGGCGGCACCGGCAAGGCGATTCAACTGTGGTCCCCGTCTGCTGAGAGCTTACCTCGGATTTTGGGAAAACCCTCGGCAAGCATATGGAGAATATGTTGCCTCCATGCTTCCAGATTCCGAGAGATGCTATCACCCACTGGCGACTCCAATCCCACCCAAAAAGTATTACTAGTGGAGGTCCACAATGAACCCCCTCAAACGAGCTGTGGCATTGTCGCTTCTCAATGTCGTCGCACTCTTGATTTTGAGATCAAACGAGCTGCCTCAACCATTCTTTTCCGGAAAGACGCTCGCCATCGTTGAGATCACCGGCAGCCACTTTTTGTTGTTTTGGATCGTCGGCATGCTGCTGATCTTGTTTACAGCACTGCTGGCAGGAAAACTGAGCCTGCCGAGCAGTGTTTCCTGGCGCCAATGGTTTTCCAGTCGAAGATAGACAATGAACCTGCGCAATGCGATTAAGATCACTGTGGAAAATTATAGGTCAGAGCCTGCACAGGAACGGCTCGTACATTCTTGGGGTGACCATCTTCATTGTCATCATATTTCTTCTTCAGTTCACCGACGTTGCCGGACCAGATCAGACGATTTTAGGTAATTTTATTGAGTGGTATGGCATCTTGTTCAGTGTTCTGCTCGCTCTCGTTATCGTTCATGTTTGGACAAAGTACAATACCATCGACGCCCTGATCGACAAAGAAGCAGATGCGCTGGTCTCCTTGCTTCGATTTGCCAGATTTATGGACAATCATACAATATTTGAACCCCTGGCCAAAGTTGTTGATGACTACTGCACTTTCTTTTGCCAGCCACGATTGTCCTATAGAAGAGCCATGAAAGACTCGCGGGAAAAGCTTGATAAGATTTTCCTGGAAATCCTTCAGGCTGTCAAGTCTTGCCGGCAATCCATTTTGACCAAGGAAATCATCCGGTGTTTCGATGAAGCCATGGACATACGTGGCGACCGGGATGCCATCATCAAGGAGAGGATTCCGCCGATGCTGTGGTTTATGATGGTGTTCACTTCCATGATTTGGTTGATTAGTTTCTTCTGGCTGGCTTTTCGCAATATCAATCTGTGGGTCGCCATGTTCATGCTCTTCAGCACTTCATTGACCGTTTTGGGGTTGCTTTTGATTGCGAAGGACATCGACAACCCCGTCTCTGGCATGTGGAAGATAAGCTTCGCTGCCTTTCAGAATGCGCGTGACGAAATCGAGTATTTGCGGAAGTTTTCCCCAGCGCAAGATCAGCTCCAAGATCAGAAAGAAACTTAGGCTGCAGGCAGAACTGCACTCAAATCCACTCCAATTGCTCCACGGTACGCTCGTTCCGCACGTTGCCCGTATTTGAGGTCGACTTGGGCTCGAGCAGAACCAGGTGGACTTCCTCTTCGGCCACCGGCAGATGCGCCACGCCTTTGGGAATGATGACGAATTCGCCCGGCTCCAACCGAATCTCGCCCTCGCGCAGTTTGATGAGCAGCCTTCCTTTCACCACCCAAAACAACTCATCTTCATTTTCGTGCTGATGCCACACGAATTCACCCTTGAGCTTGGCGAGTTTGAGGTAAGAATCGTTCAGCTCACCGGCGATGCGCGGCTGCCAGTAATCATGAAAAAGGCCAAACTTCTGCGCCAGGTTCACTTTCTCCATGGGCGGTTGCTCCCGGTTTTCAAGTAGAAGACGGTGGTGGAATGAATCAATCTCACTTCGCCGTGATTGCCATGACGCGGCCGTCCAGATCAGTCACCACCACGCGCTGCGCGCCGGCGGGCGCAACGGTGTGCACGGCGGTGACGCCAACGCGATGTTGCCATTTCACCCGGCCGGTGCGCGCCTCGACCGCGAACACGAAGCCGTTCTTCGTGCCGAAGAAGATCATGCCGTCCCGCTCCACGGGCATCGAGGGATCGATATCATAGCCGTAACCGCAGGGGGTGAGCCAGCGAAGCTGCAGCGTGTCGGCCGCAGAGGAAAAAGCGAGCAGCGTATCGGTCATGCAGCGGGCGTAGACGGTCTGGCGGTCGCGGGCCAGGCCAATGGCCTCACGCACGCGGTGGCGATTTGACCGCCACACGGTTTTGCCGCTGCCGGCATCAAGCGCGGTGATGAAGCGGTCCGGTGCCACGATGAAGACTTTGCCGTGTGCCGCCACCGGCCAGCACGCTGCCGGGGAATAGAGCAGGCCAGGATTGCCGTTCGTCCACTTCCAGGCCAACGTACCGTCATCGGCATGGAGGGCATACAAGAACGTGTCCCATGCGCCAAAGATGATCTTGCCCTCATAAAGCAACGGCCGGGTTTCTACGAAGCCGCGCACGCCATCGAATTCCCAGACCAGCCTGCCGGTAGTAAGATCCAGGGCGCGAAATTTCCCTTCGCTACTTCCGGCATAGACGGTGCCTTGTGCAATCAGCGGGGCTGCCACGAGCGGCGCCGCTGTTGCGAACTGCCATTGCAGTGTGCCATCCGCCGCCGCAAGGCAATAGAGGTTGCCGTCCGCCGAAGCGAAAACCACCCTGCCGGCGGCGACAGCGGGTGTGCCATGCACCGCTTTGCCCGCATGGAAACGCCAGCGTTCTGTTCCGCGGCGCAAGGACAAGCCGTAAACCGTGCCGTTGCTGTTGGCGGCAATCACCATGTCCCCTGCCAGAGCCGGTGCCGCAGTGATGGTGTAGCCACTGGCAAAAGTCCAGTCGGTTTTGACGTGGGGATATTCTTGATTGATCGCGAAATCAGGACGGGGATAACGCGTCGTGTCGCTGGCAAATTCTCTTTTTCCCAATGGCAATTGGTGCCAGGCGGGCCTGGTTTGCCGGCCGGTGAGGCGTTCGAAAAAGAAGATGCTGTCCGATTTGATTTCGACGACGGTGTAGCCGCCTGCCTCTTCACCGGCGCGCAGATTCGACCGGCCCATCACGCCGGGAATGCCCTCGAAGTCCAGCGCCTGATTGACATGGCCATGGCCGCAGAGCACGGCTTGCGGGTTGAATTTTCGGGCTCGCTCGCTCAGCTCGAACCAATTGTCGATGGAAGAATCAACCGGATAGTGGGTGATGAAAAACAGTGGCTGGTTTTTGTCGGGCAGACGCACGAGCACGGAGTCGAGCCAGCGCAAATCCTCCGGGCTGAGATGGCCGTCTGCCATGCGCATGAGCGGGCCCTGGTGCAAGCCGAGGAAACGATAGCCGTGGGATTCGAACTCAAATTTGTCGCTGCCCCACAACTCGCAGAATCTTGTCGCGCCGGATTCCGACCATTTGGTGTCGTGGTTCCCGGGAATCAGGTAATAGGGCCTGTTCAGACTGTCGAGAATCGCCTTGGCCAGCTCCAGTTCGGCATTGCTGCCCATTTCCGTGAGGTCGCCGGAAACGATGACGAACGCGAGGTCGGGCATCGCATTGAGATCGTGCACCGACCGCTGCAAATCCGCCGCGCCGGTACTGCCGCCCACGTGGGTGTCGCTCAACCAGGCGAAGCGAAAGGGTGGGGATTGTGCCCGGGCCCCGAGGGCGCAGAAAAACAGCACGGCCAGGAGACGGCTGTATGCGTTCATGAGAGTGCAGATGAATTGCTTCGCAGCCGGGCGTGGCGACACCAGCCCGCAGCGCTGGTGCTCTGTTACCTGGATTTGTCTCAGTGATTCCGGGTGTCATGCATCAGGATTGTTGCAAGGCACCTGGCACTGTGCGCAAACCTTCACAGGATCGTTGCAGGATGACATGAGTGATGGCGATACATTGCAAGGTCTCGGGCCACTAGTGCATTTCCTTGTGAGGCTGCGGTGCCGCGCCTTTGGCGTAGCCCCGCAGCTCGTCATACTTCGCCACCTGTGCCGGGGAGAGAATCTCCTTCATTTCCAGATGCGCCTGCAGATGCGTGAGCCGCAATTCGCCCTGCCAGGTGGCGATCTCCATGACCAGCGTGCGCAACTGGCTGGCGGTCATCGTTTGAGTTGCCAACAGGCTGTCCAGCGCCTGTTCCTTCCCGACAATCAGCCTGCCCAGCCGCACCGCTTGCGCGTGCATTTTGTCGTAAGCCTTCTGCGTTTGCGCCAACTGCGCGGCAGAGAGCTCGAGCTGCCGGGCAAGTTCCAACACATGTTTCGGGCCGGGATAGTGGTTCAATTCCGCGGCTTTGGCCAAACCCATGCCGTGGCCTTCGTGATACATTTGGATTTCCGCCGGCGACAGCGCTTTCACGCTGCGTTGTTGCTGGCCGGCATACGGCGAGTGCTGGTGTTGCGCTGCTGCCACCAAAGGTACAAGCAGCGCCAACAAGACGGGAAGAGGGATTCTCTGCATGGTTGTCCTCTGCGTGGAAGTCAGGCCGGGCGGACACGGCGGCTCCAGTGCACGCCTCCGCCCGGCACATTGCCTGCGACGGTTCTCAGTTCACGGGATTGCCGTCCTTATCCAACAAAACCGGATCGCCCAAACCCAACTGCTTCAGGCCCTCCAGTTGCGTGGCGGCATCGCCCACCACGAGATAGATCATGCGCTCGGGATCGACATACTGCTGGGCCAGCGCCTGGTGCCGGGCTTTGCTCATTTCCGCCACCGTTTTCTCCTGCTGCTTGATGTAATCGAACGGCAGGCCGTAGAGCGCAATTTGATCGAGCATGCCGCGCAGCGCGCCCAGCGTTTCGAATCGCAGCGCATTGGCGTTGAGCAGCGCGCTCTTGGTGAAGGCGAAATCCTCGTCACCCAGGCCCTGGCGATACTTCGCCATCTCGTCCTTGAAGATTTGCACGGACTCCAGGGTGGCGTTCGAGCGCACACTGGCAGAGGCCACAAAGGGACCGGGGACACTGGTGCCCAGGAAGGCCGAGCGCGCGCCGTAAGTGTATCCCTTTTCCTCGCGGAGAATGAGATTCAAGTTGCTGTTGAAGCTGCCGCCCAATTTGTAATTCATCACCGTCGCCGCGTAGTAGTCGGGATGGGTGTAGGGCAGGGCGAGATAGCCGATGCGAATTTGCGACTGCTTGGCGCCCGGCATGTCCACAAAATACAGACGCGATTTCTCCACCGGCGGCGGCGCGGGATAGTCGGTGAACTTCACCTCTTTTGCCGGCCATTTCCGCTCCAGCGCGGAAAACAGCTTGATCGCCCTGTCCTTCGAGACATTGCCCACCACGGCGATATGCGAAACCGAAGGCGAATAATTGCGCTCGTAGAAGGCCTTCAGATCAGCAAGGGTGATTTGCTCAACCACGGCCGGCTCGCCCAGGGTGGGATGGGAAAGAATGTGGCCGGGGCCGTAGAGCAGTTTGCGATGCACTTTTTCCGCCACACTGGCGGGATCGACATTGCGGCGGTTGATGGTCTCGATGGTTTCCTGCTTGAGGCGGGCGAACTCCTTCTCATCCCAGCGTGGCTCCAGCAGCATTTCCTCGAAGAGCGCATAAGTTTGCTCGAGCTTGGCAGCAAGTGTGTTCGCCTGAATGACGATGGTTTCGTCCGTGGTGCTCATTCGGATGGTGGCGCCCAGCGCCTCGATGGCCTCCTGGAGCTGCAGTGGCGTCTTGTTCCGGGTGCCTTCCATCATGATGTCGGTCATCAAATTTGCCACCCCGACTTTGCCGGGTTCATCCAGCAGCATGCCGCCTTTCAGGGTGAGGGAGAAATCGACGAGCGGCAGTTCCTTGTGCTCGATGCCGTAGATGCGCAAGCCGTTCTTGAGCGTATGCGTCCAGATCTTCGGCAGCGTGAGCGCGGGCGGCTGGCCGGCCGGCGGCTCGACGGAGCGATCGAAACTTGAGGGCAGTTTTTCCACGGGTGGGGCAGCGGCGGCCGGGGCCGGCGTGGCGGCCTGCACCTCGGTGATTGACTCTTCCACCACCGGGAAGCGTTCCGAGTTTTCCGCCACCAATTCCACTTTGCCCTTCGGCACGAAGCTGGTCAGCACGTAGGGCTTGTCTTTGAGATACTGATGGTAGACGCGCCAGATGTCTTCCGCGGTGACGGCCAGCGAGTTCTGAATATCCTGCGTGAGGAAATCCGGCGAACCGGCCAGCTCGTTGTAAGTGGCCAGTTGAAAAGCCTTGTTCAGAATGCTGGCAATGCCGTTGTAGAAGTCGGTTTCAGTTTTGGCTTTGATGCGCGCCAGATCCTGCGCGGTGAATTTCTCCTGCTCGAAACGCGCGAAGGCTTCGTGAATGGCTTTTTCGACCTCGGTCAGATTCTTGTCGGGAAAGGTGCGCACGCGGCATTGAAAGTAACCGGTCATTTCCAGGCTGCGTTGATAGGCCGCGGCTGCGGGTGCGAGCTTCTTCTCCTCGACGATCACTTTGTAAAGCGGCGCCTTCTTGCCGCTGGCAAGCAGCTCTCCCAGCAGTTCCAGCGCATAGGCATCCTTGTGATACTGCTGGACGGTGGGGAACGTCATGGTCAGTTCCGGCGAGCGGGCAAAGTTGTCCTCGTGAAAGGCGCGCTTGGTTTTCTCCAGGCTCACCGGCATGGGCCGGGGATCGGCAACCGGCGGCGGCGAGGGCAACTCGCCGAAGTATTTTGCGATCCACTGCTGCGCCTGTGCCCGGTCAAAATCGCCGGCCACCACCAGGGTGGCGTTGTTGGGCCCGTACCATTTTTTGAAGAATTGCCTCACATCCTCCACCGTGGCGTTCTTGAGATCTTCGAACGAGCCGATGACCTGCCAGTTGTAGGGATGGTCTTCCGGGAAGAGCAGTTTGTGAATGACGTAGCTGGTGTGGCCGTAGGGCACGTTGTCGACGCGTTGCCGCTTCTCGTTTTGCACCACATCCTGTTGATTGGCAAACGCCGCGGGCGTCACCGTGGGCAGCAGATAGCCCATGCGGTCCGACTCCAGCCACAGGCACATTTCCAAATTGTTGCGGGGCACGATTTCGAAATAGCCGGTGAAGTCGTGATTGGTGAACCCGTTGAGTGTGCCGCCGACGCCCTGAATTTTCTTGAAGAATTGATCCTGCCCCACGTGTTGGGACTCTTGAAACAGCATGTGCTCGAACAAATGCGCGAAGCCGGTGCGGCCCTTCTCCTCGCGGTTGGAGCCGACGTGGTAGAAAATCGCCACCGCCACGATGGGATCCGACTGGTCCTGATGGAGAATGACTTCCAGGCCGTTGTCGAGTTTGTACTTTTCATAAGCGATTTTCAACGCCGGCTTCTCCCCGGCCTGCAAGCCGGTGAGACTGAGCGCCACGGCCAGCCACGCCGCGGCGAATTGAGTGAATCGCATCAACTGCCTCCTCTTTGGAAATGGGTTGAATGATTTGCCGGTGGCGTATTCGTCATGCAAAATGCGGCCGCTGACGCTGTGACTGCGCAAGGCCTCCCGGCGTGCTCCGCTGGTCAGTCCGTGTAGGTCATTTTCAATTTGGACGCCGCGGCCTGGTCGACGATCACAACTGCAAAACGGTGCAGTTGCACGATCGAAGCCGGGCAGGCGGCAGTGATGGGACCCTCGCAAGTGGCGGCAATCGCGTTTGCCTTGCCTTCGCCGCTGGCGAGCAGGAGCAATTGTTTGGCATCCATGATGGTGCCGACGCCCATGGTGATCGCGAACTTTGGCACTTCCTCGGGCGTCTTGAAGAATCGCGCATTGGCTTCGCGCGTCGTGCCGGTGAGTGTTTTGATGCGCGTGCGCGAGCCGAGCGAGGAGCCGGGCTCGTTGAACGCGATATGGCCGTTGGCGCCGATCCCCAGAATCTGCAGGTCGATCCCCCCCGCCTTTTTGATGCACTCTTCATACCACTCGCAGTGCGCCGCCACGTCCTGCGCCATGCCCATGGGAATGTGCACGAAGCGACGATCGACGTTGATGTGTTTGAAGAGATTCTCCCACATGAAATAGTGATAGCTCTGGTCATGCTCGGGCGGCAGGCCGACATACTCGTCCAAATTGAAAGTCGTGACTTTCGAGAAGTCCAGGCCTTCATATTGGTGCAGGCGAATCAGCTCCTTGTACATGCCCAGCGGCGTCCCGCCGGTGGCGAAACCGAGCACACAGTCCGGTTTCCGGCGCACCAACTGCGCAACCATCTGCGCGCCGGCGATGCTGAGTTCTTCGTAATTCTTCGTGATGTGTACCAGCATGGCGGCAACCTCAATGAATAAGTTCTTGGGAATAACTTTGCCGCAGAAATTGCGGCGAAGCAGGATTAGGCCGTTGCAAGCGATGTCTTTGCACAAAAAGCAAAGCCTCTTCCAACGGTGAAGACTTTTCAGTTGGGTTCTGCTCTCCCTTGGAGATGGTCTTCCTGGTTGCGACTGGTCCGCGCCGGCGTCTGATCGAAAACATTCCAACGGCGCAACGCCATCTGTCAGCCGGCCAATGCCTCAAGCTGGAAAAAAAATCTGCGGTCGCGGCGGTTTACCCGGAATAAAGTGCTGGCGGCCTGTTACTGTGAAATCCCCCGCCACCACCAATGTCATCCAGCAGGCATCCTGCAAGAATTTGAGCACGGCGCCGGCTGTCTCACACAATTCCCGCTGCATGACCCTGGGGTCACTTGTGCAAAGCCACAAGACACTAGAGATTCCACAACTTCAAATCCACACCGGTGCGCAGCTTCGTCAAAAAGATGATTTGCCCGGTGTGATGGGAAAAGTGTTCGACCACGTGGAAAACCGCGCTCAGCCCGGTTTGGTCGAAGCCCTGGATGCGGCGCGGCTGCGCCAGATCGGCCGCGGTGAGCTGCTGCAACACGGCGTCGGCTTCCTCGAGGGTGGCCTCGAGTTGTCGCAGCAATTCCGCCTTGGGCAGCGGGCCGGCGGCCGCAAACTCGGCGTCGCGTGCGCGCACATCCGCGTGGCCGGCCAGGACGTGCATGATCCATTGCCGCACGTTGCCGCACAAGTGCAGAATGAGATTGCCGGCGCTGTTGCTGCTGCGATTGGGCCGCCACCAAATGTCTTCCTCCGTCAAGTGCGCCAGGCAGAGGCGCAGCCACGGCAAATACTGTTGCATCAGATGAAAACGGGCTTCTTCCAGGAAAAGCCGGCTGAGGGTAGTGGCATCGCTCATGACGAAATCCGTGGGTGATGATCGGAGTGAAGGGCGCCGCGGTTGCCCGGCATGTCACGCTTCCGGGCCCAGCATCTTTTCCGGGCGAACGTATGCGTCAAACTGCTCGGCGGTCAACAGGCCCAGCTCAAGGGCGGCTGCGCGCAGGGTCTTGTTCTCCTGATGCGCCTTCTTCGCGATCCTGGCGGCATTGTCGTAGCCGATATGCGGGTTGAGGGCGGTCACCAGCATCAGCGAGTTTTCCAAATGCTTTTGCAGGTTGCGGTGGTTGGGTGCGATGCCGGCGGCGCAGTGTTCCTCAAAACTGGCGCAGGCATCCGCCAGCAACCGGACGGACTGCAGGAAATTGTAGATGATCACCGGCTTGAAAACGTTCAATTCGAAATTGCCCGAGGCACCGGCAAGGTTGATGGTCACATCATTGCCCAAAACCTGCGCCGCCACCATGGTCATCGCCTCCGACTGCGTGGGATTGACCTTGCCCGGCATGATCGAGCTGCCCGGCTCGTTTTCCGGAATCGTGATTTCGCCGATGCCGCTGCGCGGGCCGGAGGCCAGCCAGCGAATGTCGTTGGCAATTTTCATCAGCGAACAGGCAATGGTTTTCAACGCGCCGCTTGCCATCACCAGCGCATCGTGGCTGGCGAGCGCTTCGAATTTGTTGGCGGCGCTGACGAAGGGATAGCCGGTCAACTCCGCAATTTTGGCAGCGGCCTTGTCGGCAAATTCGGGGTGGGTGTTCAAACCGGTTCCCACCGCCGTGCCGCCGAGCGCCAGTTCGTACAAACCCGGCAACACGGCGTCTATGCGGCGCAGGCCCTGCTCGAGCTGGCGCACGTAGCCGGAAAATTCCTGACCGAGGGTCAGCGGCACGGCATCCATCAAATGCGTGCGTCCGATCTTGATGACGTCTTTGAACGCCTCCGCTTTGGCGGCCAGGGTGTCGCGCAGGCGCGTGAGCATGGGCAGCAGCCGGCGATGCACCTCATGCACGGCGGCAATGTGCATCGCCGTGGGAAAGGTGTCATTGGACGATTGCGCCTTGTTCACGTCATCATTGGGATGAATCGGCTTCTTGCTGCCCAGCTTGCCGCCGCTGATCTCAATGGCACGATTCGAGATGACTTCATTCACATTCATGTTGGTCTGCGTGCCACTGCCGGTCTGCCACACCACCAGCGGAAAATGATCATCGAGCTTGCCGGCGATAACCTCCTCGGCGGCCTGCACGATCAGCCGGGCCTTTTCCGCGGGCAGCAGGCCCAGCTCGTGATTCACCAGCGCGGCCGCCTTCTTGAGAATGCCGAAGGCCCAAAGCAATTCCCGCGGCATGCGCTCAGTCCCGATCTTGAAGTGCTGCAGCGAACGCGCGGTTTGCGCACCGTAGTACCGGTCGGCCGGCACCTGTATTTCCCCCATGCTGTCGGTTTCAATGCGATAATTCATGTTCCGCTCCGTTCAAGTCTGGAAGGACTGCCCGAGTTGATTCGTCAAACACGCGGTCAATATAACCAGGAAAGGGAGTGGGACACAAGCACGTTTTGCCGGTTGGCGCAGAGAGCAGCAGGCGGACGCCGCGAAGGAAAAGCGGCCGCAGGCGGGGGAACAGGCGGGAAAGGCAGGGATTGGCGACAAGCACCGCGCCACGGCAGACTCACAGCCGCAGCTTCCCCGCCAGGGAGCGCGCCGGCTGCGAATCTGCCGCAAGCGGGAGCGCTTCAGCGCAGCAAGACGAGTTTGCGCTGCACGACTTGCCCGCCGCTGCGCAGTTGATACAAGTATGTGCCGCTGGCAGCCGGTGCCCCGGCCTCATCGCGGCCGTCCCACTGCACCTCGGCTTCACCAGCAGGCCTCTCACCGCTGACCAGCGTGCGCACCTGCCGCCCCTGCAGATCAAACACCACCAGACTCACGCGGCCGGGCGCGGCAAGGTGAAAGCGGATTTGCGTGGCCGGATTGAAGGGATTGGGAAAGTTCTGTGCCAGGGTGAGTGTCGCCGGCCCGCGGGAATCCGGCTCGGCTACCGTCGTTACCGGTGGGCTGGCGGTGCACACCGTCAAATAGTCGCGGGCAATATCCTCCCAGGCGTAGAGATTGAACTGCTTGCCTGGTGAATGATGGGTCACCAGCAGCCCGTGCGGAAACTGTGCGGAGGTCGGGCGGTTGGTGACGTCCAGTCCGTCCGTCTCAGAGGAGCCTTTGGTTTCGATGGTGGTGACCAGCGTGTGTTTATGAGGATCGCCGTTTTCGCCTTCGCGGCGATACACTTTCACCGTGGTGTTGCCCTGGCTGGAAATCAGGAGGTAACCGGTGCCGTCGCTGCAGCCGTAGATGGCCACGCCTTCGCGATCGCCCTCGATGCCGTCATCGCTGGCGAAGGCGGTGATCTGTTCATTTTTACCCGCGGCCGGATCGGCGTAGAATTTCCGCACTGCCCGGCCCTCCTCTGCGGCGTAGAGATAGCCGTACGCATCGTCGGCCGCCATGCCCTCCACCACGTCTTGAATGATGCCGTTGCCAAGCGCGCGCACGTATTCCCCCTTGACCTTGCCGGCGCCATCCGGCCGCAGGCGATACTGGTGCAGGTTGGTGCGCGAGCTGCCGTCCTTGCTGCTGGCAAAGACGAAGAGCGCGCCGTCATTGCGGCGGTAGAGGCACAGGCCATAGGGGGTTTGCAGTTCCGGCGTTTTGATGCCGGCCGCGGTGGTCAGATCGCTCAACGTGCCGTCCGCCGGGTTGATTTCGAAAACCCTCATTTGGCGTTGCGCCCGCATGTTGGTCACCGCCACGTCCACCGTGCGATTGCCGAATCGAATGCCGTAGCGGACGTCGACATTGTTGGGTTCCTCCACCGGCACGAATTGCAATTGCCTGCCGTTCATGTCCCAGACGTACAAGCCGGAATTGCTGCCTGACTTGTCCGTCCCGATAATCACGCTTTTGGACGGCTGGCTGGGATGCACCCAAATCGCCGGATCATCGGCATCGTTTTTCACCGAGGTGATCGTGACTTTGGGCGTCACGGCAATGTTGGCCGGGATGTTTTGGGCCTGCAGGACTGCGGCCGCGCCGAGCAGCAACAAGAGGGTAAACCGTCGCAGAGGTGACATCGCTGCACTCCTGAAAATGTAATTTGCTTGCGGCGGAATTACGCTTTGGTGGCTTTCCACTTTTGGCGTAATGGTTTTAGCCGGTTTGCGTTTCCTGCCGGCACAATTCAGCAAGCGGCATGCCCGCGCCGCGCCGGCACGCCTGCCGTGCGAGGCTGCTCTTGAACGCGGGGAGGTTGCGGCAAAGGATTCGTCCCGTCTCTCCGCCGGCAGCGGCGCCCACCCAGTCTCCGGGCCGCGCCGCAGTTGCAACCCACGAGAATTTTTTATATGTTGCGCTGCCGGTAAAAGCCAAATGCCGCCGGTGTCGTCGTTCCCCTCAACCACTCTGTGAAGCCTCATGCCCTACGAATCCGTCATCGGTCTCGAAGTGCACGCGCAATTGCTGACCGAATCCAAGCTCTTCTCGCCCGCCAGCACCACGTTTGGCGCGGCGCCCAACACCCAGGTGACTCCCATTTGCGCCGGCCTGCCCGGCGTACTGCCCGTGCTCAATCGCAAGGCGGTGGATTTTGCCATTAAAATGGGGCTGGCCACCCATTGCACCATTGCCCCGGTCTCCTTGTTCGCGCGCAAGCACTATTTTTATCCCGATTTGCCCAAAGGCTATCAAATCTCGCAATATGAAGAGCCGCTGTGCGAACACGGCTGGCTTGAAATTGAGACGGAGCAGGGGAGCGGCAAGCGCGTGCGCATCATTCGTATTCATCTCGAAGAAGATGCCGGCAAGCTGATTCACGCCGAGCCGTTCGTCGACCCCGAGGAAACGCTGGTCGATCTCAACCGCTGCGGCGTGCCGTTGATCGAGATCGTCAGCGGACCGGATCTTTCCTCGCCGCGCGAGGCCGCGCTTTACCTGCAGCGTGTCCGCCAGCTCGTGCGCTATCTCGGCATTTGCGACGGCAACATGGAGGAAGGCAGTCTGCGCTGCGATGCCAACGTTTCGGTACGGCCGGCCGGGCAGCGGGAGTTTGGCACCAAAACGGAAATCAAGAACATGAACTCCGTGCGCCAGCTCGAACGTGCACTCGAGGCCGAGATCTCCCGCCAAATCGCAATGCTGGAAGCCGGCGGCACCGTGGAGCAGGAAACGCGGCTGTGGGATGCCGGCCGCGGCCAGACGGTGGCGATGCGCTCGAAGGAACACGCGCACGACTATCGTTATTTTCCCGAACCTGATCTCACGCCGCTGCACATCGACGAGACCTGGCGCCAGCAGGTGCTTGCCAGCCTGCCGGAATTGCCCTGGGCGCGGCGCGAGCGTTTCAGCGCGCAATATCAGCTTTCGCGGCCGCACGCGGAGATTCTCACCGAAGAACGCGAGCTGGCCGATTACTTTGAGGCGGTGGCGGCTGAGGTGCGGGAGGTGCAACAAGCCGCGAACTGGGTGATGGGCGAGGTGCTGCGCGTGCTGCGCGATCAGAAAATCGCCATTACGGCCTTCCCGCTCGCGCCCGCGGCGCTGGCGGAATTAATCCGGTTGGTGGAGCAGGGCACGATCAACAACAAGATAGCCAAGGAGGTTTTCGAGCAAATGCTCGCGACCGGGAAAAGCGCGACGGCCATTGTGCGGGAAAGTGGGCTGGAGCAGGTGTCCGATCAAGCGGAGATCGAGCAGGCAGTGGCGGCGCTGCTGGCGGCGCATCCCCGCGAAGTCGAACGCTATCGGGCCGGCGAAACCAGGGTGTTTGGTTTTCTGGTGGGACAATTGATGAAGGCCACGCGCGGCAAAGTGAATCCCCAACTCGCCAGCGAACTGCTGCGCGCCCAGCTCGCTGCGCCGCCATCCTGAGGCGTGCCCGTCTGCCGGCGCGGTCTTCTGGCAACAGCGCGTCTGCCGCGGCCCCGCCGTTGTTGCGATGCCCGCAGAAATTGCAGCCCGCGCGCAGTTTTCGAATCCCCGGCGCAGCCGCGATTGAAACAGGATCGGACGCCAGCGCATTGACAATCCCCTCACCATGCCGTCTGTGGACAGAGAATGATGACTTCATTTCATTCTTTCTTTACCCATCTCGCCTGCACGCGCTGCGCGCGCACCTTTGCCAGGCACGAACGCTGCGAATTGTGCGTTTGCGGCGCGCCTGTGTTTGCCCGCTATGATGTCGCCGCAGCGCGCCGGCATTGGTCGCCGGCGGATCTGCGCCACGCGCCGGCCAGCTTGTGGCGTTATGCGCCCATGTTGCCGGTACAGGACGAGAAGCACTGCGTCTCGCTGGGCGAGGGCTGGACGCCGTTGCTGCCCGTTGCCAATCTCGCAGCAGAATTCGGCCTTGCTCATTTGTGGATCAAAGACGAGTCGCCGAACCCCACCGCTTCGTTCAAAGCGCGCGGCATGTGTTTGGCAATTTCCCGCGCCAGGGAATTGGGCGTGCAGCAGGTCGCCGTCCCCTCGGCCGGCAATGCCGGCAGCGCCACTGCCGCTTATGCCGCACGCGCCGGCATGCCGGCGCATGTGTTCATGCCCAAAGACGTGCCGGCCGCCTTTCAGCACGAGTGCGAGTTCTATGGCGCGCATTTGGAGCTGGTCGAGGGTTTAATCACGGATTGCGCGAAGAAAGTGCTGGCCGGCAAGGCGACTGCCGGCTGGTTTGATCTTTCAACGCTCAAAGAACCCTACCGCGTGGAAGGCAAGAAGACGATGGGTTACGAGTTGGCCGAGCAATTCGACTGGCAGCTTCCCGATGTGATCATTTACCCCACCGGCGGCGGCACCGGTTTGATCGGCATGTGGAAGGCCTTTGACGAAATGGAAGGCCTGGGCTGGATCAGCGCGCGCCGCCCGCGCATGGTGGCGGTGCAGTCTGATGGTTGCGCGCCCATCGTTCGGGCTTTCGAGCAGGGATTGGATCACGCGCCGGAGTGGCAGCACGCGGCCACGGTGGCGGCGGGCCTGCGCGTGCCGCGCGAATTGACCATGCTGGGCAAAACGATGATGAAC
>JBBIKM010000059.1:0-29472 GCA_037445455.1 bacterium
TCGGAAGTATTATCGTGGCTCGGTAAAGGCAAAAAGGTGGAAGATATTTTGTGGGGCGTGCACCAATCCATCGCCGCGCGTTCCATCGGGCTGCTGCGCCGTGTCGGTGTTGAAGAAGAAATCACCTTCACCGGCGGCGTCGCAAAAAATATCGGCATGATCCGCGCCCTGGAAGAGGGTTTGCATAAGAAGGTAAACGTGAGCGAAGATTCGCATTTCATGGGGGCATTGGGCGCGGCGTTATTTGCATTAGACCACATCGTGGAAGCGAAACAAATAAGAAGATAAGAAAGCAAGAAAGAGAATTGGCGGAGTTCGACCTGCGCATCACGAGCTTGCCAGTTTTGAAAAATCCCGAAGTGGAAGCCGGACTTGGGTTGTCCTTGAAAGGAGATGCGACCATGACCTACACGCTCGGCCTTGACATGGGTTCGACTTACACCAAAGCGGTGATCTTGAACAACCATCAGCAAATCGTTGCGCGGGAAATGACAGCCACCGGCTCGCGCTTGCAAGAAGTGGCGGAAAAAGTTCGTGACAGCGTGGTGCGTGAAGCCGGCCTCAAATTGCAAGACCTCGCATATACGATCACCACCGGCTACGGCCGCCATCAAGTGCCGTTCCGCGATCTGCAAGTGACCGATCTCACCGCCACGGCGCGGGGCGCGAGTTTTCTCTTTCCGAACACGCGCAGCGTGCTCGACATCGGCGGGCAGACGATGAAGGCGAGCCGCATCGACGCACACGCGAAAGTGCAAACGTTTCGACTCAATGATAAATGCGCTTCCGGCACCGGCGCGTTTCTGGAGAAAACGGCGCGCTACATGGGTTACACCACGGCCGACATCGGCCCGCTGTTGGGACTGTCAAAAGAGAAGGTGCCGATCTCCGGCGTGTGCGCAGTATTCGCCGAATCCGAAGTCATCAGCCATCTTTCCGAGGGCGTGCCGCCGGAGGACATCATGTACGGCGCGATTCTTTCGCTCACCGACCGCTCGCTGCAATTGATGAAGCGCAACAAACTGGAGCCGGAATATACGCTGGTCGGCGGCATTCTGCGCTGGGAAGTGATGGCGAACGTTCTGCGTGAAAGATTGGGCGACAATGTGAACGTGCCCGAAGGTGACCTGCCGCAATTCACCGCGGCGCTGGGTTGCGCATTGTTGGGGCAATTGCGCGTACGAAAACTCTTTGCGCAGCAGGCAGAGAGCATGGCGCAAAGAGCGGTTGGCATCGTGTGATGGCGAAGCAGAAAACGTAAAGCGCAAGAAAAATGAACCATGAGTGATTGTCAGGCTGATCACAGCAATGTTTCAGGTTGTGTAGCTCCGCCGGATCCGAAATTAATCGCCGAGGGCTGGGAGCGGCGGTTTATTGCGGATGCCAAACGCGCGCAGGATGCCGTCGAGATGTATGAGGCGCTTGCACAGGAGGTGCGCGTGGAAGCCATAATGCCGGCAGACATCAAAGCAGAGTGTCAGGGCTGTTGGTTGGTTCTCAGTCAACTCAGGGCAATTTACACCAGAAAAAAAGCCAAACCTGTGGAGAAGGATTCATGAACATTACCGAGGCACTGCTTGGAGAACATGGGGTGTTGTATGCGCAGTTCGACTATTTGGAAAAATGTCTTCCGTCGGCAACGGATCTGGCACTCGTCAAAAGTCAGGGCACGATGCTGGCGGTGGCGCTCGAGACGCATGCCCACCTGGAGGATGAGCTGCTCTTCGTTGCCTTCGAGGCGCACCTGGATCCCAAATCCGGACCGCTCGCGGTGATGCGGCTGGAGCATGAGACGATCGCGCAGAGCCTGCAGCTCATGCAGGAAACGCAGGAGCTTGCCGAGGCGCGAAATCTCCTGCTGCACACCATTCAAACCGCGCGGACCCATTTTGCGAAGGAAGAACAGATCGTCTTTCGCATGGCGCAGAACCTGCTGGAGGCGGAAACCCTGGCGCTGCTGGGCGCCCGGTGGGCCGCGCGCCGGAGCGTGCAGATTTAGAACGCCGGCGATTCAAAAATAGATTCTGATGGCGGTGAAGTAGAGATCAGGGTAGGTGCCGAATTCAGAATGCAGGCGCAGGGCGGGAAAGACGGCGTCACTGATTTTGATTTCCGGCCGCTGGCCGGCGCTGAAAAACGCGCCGGCCGCCAGGTAGACATTCTGCGCCAGGTTGTGTTCCACCTGCGCGGAGAGAAACAGCGAGGCATCATTCAGATTGCACAGCGCCTGGGTGCTCAACGTGAGCAAGGGTGAAATTTGATGGACCAGGCCGGGCGCGAGATAATGCCGGCCCAATAAATAGACCGCTCCCTCCCGAAACGCCGTGGCAGCAAGATGGTCAAGGTAATCTCCGGCGTTGGCAGCACCGGCCCCGTTGTAATGATATTCCACGAAAGCATAGGTCCGGCCACTGAAACTGTAGTCCAAGCCGGCAGTGCCGCGAAAATAATCGTGCGCCCCGCCAGCCGCAGATTCCTGCAGCCGCTCGGCCAACACATGGGCCGCTTCCAGCCAAAGACCGGCGCCGCCCAGACTGCGGGCGAGATCAATGCCGGCCAGCAAATTTCCGCGAAACCCCAACAGCAGCAGCGCGACATCAGTCCTGGCCCAATAGAATTTCGCCCGCATAAAAAGCGCGCTTTGCTGGAAGGCAAAATCCTCACCGCAAACATAACCGGCGTCCAACTCCGCGAGCGCGCTGAGCGGCACACGCACGCGCACGGCGTCGACACCGACACGTTCCTCGGTGTCCAGTTCCTGAAAGACAAATGGCGCGAGCACATCCGTGGGATTGAGCACGCGGCTGCTGCCCCACGCGATCGGTTGCCGGCCAATGAGAATATCCGCCGGCGCCGTTTTCAGTTCCACCAGCATGCGGTCGAGATTTTGCAAGACGGCGAAACTGCCGACCTGGCTGTCTTTGCCTGGATAGAGGCGCGCATTGAAATCCGCGGCGCGATATTGCCGGGGATCGACGCCGGTGAGCGTCAATCGCTTGCCGAACAGCGCCGGGTCCTGCACGCGCGGCGCAAGATCATAAGCCGCATGCACAGCAAGCCAATTGCGGTCACGCCAGGAAAATTTGAGACGCAGACGATTGTAAACCGCGCCCAAATCCGCCGCTTGCGGCAGAATCTGCGGCCCGTCATAAGCCGGCAGATGAAAGACGACGAAGAAGCTTTTGTACTGGCCCGCGAAATCCACGGCTTGCTGGCCATGCGCCGGCAGTGGCGGCACACCCAGCAGTCCCGCGACCAACAGCAGCGCGAGCGCCGGTGCCCGCTTAGCCATCGCGCCTCTCCTCGCCTGCAATCAATCCGTCTTTCATGGTAATCACGCGGCGGGCGCGTTTCATGATCATTTCGTCATGCGTGGAAAACACGAAGGTCATGCCGGTGCGCTCGTTGAGGCCGCGCATCATGTCGAGCAGGGCGGCGCCGGTGCTGGAATCGAGATTGGCGGTGGGTTCATCGGCGAGAATCAGCGAGGGGTTCGAAACCATGGCGCGCGCAATGGCAACGCGCTGTTGCTGGCCGCCGGAAAGCTGCGGTGGCAAGCGATGCGCCAGGCCTGCCAGTCCCACTTCCTGCAGGATGCGCAGCACCCGCTCGTGCCGCTCGCGTTTGGGCACTTTCTGCAGCAGCATGATGTATTCGACGTTTTCCTCCACCGTCAACACCGGAATGAGATTGTAGGCCTGAAAAATGAAGCCGATATGATCGCGGCGGAAATCCGAGAGCTCGCGGCCGCTCATGCGCGCGAGCGATTTGCCGTTCAGCCAGACTTCGCCGGCCGTGGGCGTGTCCAATCCCGATATCAAATGCAGCAACGTGGTCTTGCCGGAACCGGAAGGCCCGACGATGGCGGTGAACTCGCCGGCGTGAATGGTCAAGTCGATGCCGCGGACCGCAGGCACCGGCACGCCGTTGTCGGAATATGTTTTCGCGACCTGTTCCGCCTTGATCACCACCCGGGACTCTTCGCCTGACATGGAACCTCCAATCACAGACTCTTGCGCATGGCATCCGCCGGCCGGAGGCGCGCGGCATGCAACGCGGGATAGACGCCGACCAGCGAAGTGAACACAAAAACCCAAAAGGGATAGAACACATACTGCCTGACCGTCATCACCGGATAGAGCAGCTCACGAAAAGTCACGCCGGCATACTCCACGCCGGTGTAATCGATGCCGGTTTTGCTGATGATGAACGTCACCACCAGGCTGAGTACAATGCCCAGGCCGATGCTCAAAACGGCCAGGGCGCCGGCTTCACAGATAATCAGCGCCGCCATGCGGCCGGGCCGGGTGCCGATGGCGCGCAATACGCCGAATTCAAACAGGCGCTCGTGCAGCGACATGAACAGCGTATTGACAATGCCCAGCGCCACGACACCGAACAGAATCAGGCCGGTGAGGAAAATGCCGAAGGCGGAGAGCTCGAAAACGGCCTGCAATTGCGGCAACAATACCGGCCAGCCCACCGCTTCGTTGCCATCGCGGGAATATTTCTGCCAGAAGGGATTGTGCTCATCACGCGCGAAGCGCGCGTCGGTGAATTTGAGGGCAATCTCATGCACGCCGCCGGCAAGCCCCAACAACTGCTGCGCCTGTTCCAGCCGGATGAAAACCATGCCGGCGTCCAGCTCGCGGATGTTGAAATGAAAAATGCCGGACACGCGGAACATTTCCTGGGCGAGATCGCCGCTCTCCGCGTCACGGCCGGCACCAGCAGCGCGGGCGGCGGTTAGAACGACGCGATCATCGAGGCCGACTTCAAGCAGCTCCGCAAGCTTGCTGCCGAGGACAACCTCACGGCGGTGGCGGCCGCTGAAATAATCGCCGGCGATGAGCACCTCATCAATCTGCGACAGGGGCGGCTCGCGCTGCGGGTCGATGCCAACGAAGGTGACGGCACTCACGCTTGCCGGGGAGGTGATCATGCCAAAGGCAAGTACACGCGGCGCAGCATGGGCCACAGCGGCCTCATGCTCCAGCCGGTGCAGTACGTCCCCGGCGTGATTGACCGTGAGCGAAACCTCCTGGGTGGCGCGAAATCCGGCGCGGTGAATCTGCCCCTCCCCCAAAAACGAGCCGGTGGCGGATTTGATCATGTTGCGCTCCATGCCCAAAACCAGCGCGTCGACGAAAATCAGGGCAGCGAGGCCCATGCCGATGGCCGTGCCGGCAAGGAACGAACGGCGCTTGTTGCGAAAGAGATTGCGCCAGGCGAGTTTGAGATCGAAGACCATGAACCCTGCCGTTTCCAACCAACGATTCATCCCCTCAGCCGGACCAACTGGAATGCCACCAGGTCAACAGAAGCAAAAGGAGTCACCAGAGCGCGTGGGAGACTTGCGGAATTGTCAGGAAATCCGCATGAACATAAATCGAAAGGAGATGCGATGGAAGACGGCCCGCTCCGTTAGCTCGGTTCACTCCGGGGTGCGAGTCTTTGCCCCGCCTGCCATCATCGCACTTGCAACGGGCGCAGGGATCAATGCAACCGCATGGCGCGTGCCGGCTCGATGCGCGCCGCTTTGAGCGAGGGAAACAGACTCACGAGATTCGCCGTGAGGAACACGGTGACCGCCGGAATCAAAATACTGCGCAGATTGACCGCTGCGTTCATTTCCTTGAACTCGACGCCGGCAAAGGTGAAAGCCTGCGGCAGCGCGATGCCGTGCCGCGACAGCCAGGAATTGAGGATAAGACTGAGCACGGCACCCGCCAGGATGCTCGCCCCCGCGATGACATTGACCTCATAAAGCACCAGCGTGAAAATCTGTGCCGGTTGCGTTCCCACCGCCTTCAGCACGCCGTATTCGCGCGTACGCTCCAGCACCGACATCAACACCGTGTTCAACACGCCGATGGCAACGATGAGCAGGATGATCGACAAACTGATCCAGTTGCCGCGCTGATCCATTTGCATGGCCTCGTAGAACGGCCTGGCGAACTCCTGCCAGGGCGCCACCGCCAGGCCGGGATCGTTTAGCGTTGCGGCGATTTCACCCGTGAGCTGGCCCACCCTTTCGAGTTCATCCACGATGACGACGATTTCGTGCACGCGCGCGGGCAGCACCAGCAGATCCTGCGCCACCGGCAGCGGCAGATAGAATGCCATGCGGTCGCTCAGCTCATCGCCGCTGTCGATAATGCCGACCAGGGAATAAAGCGCATTGGCGAGTGAGCCATCGGCGGCTTGCGAAACCACCACGATCTCATCGCCCACTTCGGCCTGCAGGACTTGCGCGAGCCCTTTACCCACCATCGCCTGCGGCGCGGCGTCCGTCGCAAAATTCCGGCCGGCGATGATCTTCCGGTCGAAGCGGGTGGCCATCACTTCGCGTCCGGGATCGATGCCGATGATTTGCACGCCCGCGCTTTTCTCTCTCACCGCCACCAGACCCGCGGAATAAAGCCGCGGCGCCCACGCCTCCACCCCCTTCACGTTCGCGATCGCCTCGCCCACCCGCTGGAAGTCATCGATGGTTTTGAACAACGCGGGTTTGTCGAGATAGCCGGCAGCGTGAATCTGAATGTGGCCGAGACGAGTCCGCGTGAATAAATCGATGACCGCGGCATAGGTGCCGTCGGTCAAACCGATGGAAAGCGCGGACAACACCATACCACCCAGGAGGGTGAGCGCGGTGAGCACCGTCCGGCGTTTCTGGCGGAAGACATTGCGGAAGGCGATTTTGAACACCATGGCGACTTGTTCCCGGGAATGAGGTACCGGCCACTGCGGCCGTTACACTGCGCCGGTCCGTCAGCGCGCTTGCAGATTGCGCAGGCTGAATACCTCGCGATCGAGCTTCACGTCAAAGTCGATCGTGAGGTAGCGGATCACGGTCTTGTGGCCTTGCTTGTTTTGCGGAATAAGTTCAAGCGTTGCGGGAATCCGGCGGCCACCCAGCAGCTTCACGTCCTTGAAATGAATGACGCGCATCAGATTGCCCTTTTCATCGAAGTACGCTTCCGACACCGGCAGATAGTTCTGCTTTTGCACCACGGTGACGATTTTGCCCCACACGATGGGCAGGCCTTCGCGCGGGATGGCTTCGAGATAAAGCAGGCCGGGCCGGGCCGTGTCCGGCGTCACCAGGCGAAAATGAAAATCTTCGAGCAAAGTGAATTCGCTCACCAAATCATCGTTGGTGAAATCCGAGCCCATCCACGAGCTCATCATCATCGACGGCGGGATCTTGATGACCTTGTTGGTGTTGGGCAAATAGTTCCACATCTCGTTGCCCAGGCGCAACGTTGCCACGCCTCTTTCCTTGGGCGGCGCCAGGATGCGGATGAAGGTCTTGTCCATCCCCTCCGTCCAGATCTGCAGGCGCAGGGTCCGCTGCCAGTGCGGGGTGACAATCTCCATTTCCATCTCACCCGCGCTGGTTGTGCTGCGATAAAGCTCGTCGATCTTGCGCACGACGGCGATGGCCTCCTCCTGATTCTGCGCAAGCAGGGCAGCCGGCCACAGCAGCAGCAATACCGGTACCGCCAGCCTGGAAATCATATGTGTCATTTGCCTGCTTCCCGTTTCACCGATTGTCCGTGAACAAAATTTCTGCACTGTTGGTGCCCTGCCGGCGCTGCCCGCTTCATTTCACCTTGACCACCACCAGCGTGATGTCATCGTTTTGTGGATGCTCCTGCCCCCAGTGCCTGGCCGCGTCCACCAAATGTTCGATGATCTGCTGCGGCGCAAGGGCACCCACTTCCACAAACAATCGGCGCGCGCGTTCTTCGCCCAGCATCTCGCCACGGGCGTTGAACCGCTCGGGCAGTCCGTCACTCATGAACAGGATCGTGTCACCGCCCTGCAGCCCGAGCTGCTGATGCGGATAAACGACGTCGGTGCGGCTGCCCAGCGGCAGGCTCTTGAGTTCCACTTCTTCCACGCGGCGGGTGGCGGCGCGATAGATCAGCGTGCAGGGCATGCCGGCCGCGGCCAGATGCAGGTGATGATCTTTGAATTTGGCGATCGTCATCGCCATGTACATGTTGTGAAATCCCATGCCGCGCAGCGCCTGCGAAGCTTCCGCCAGGATCGGGACCGGATGCGGCAAATGCGCCAGCGAATTGAACAGGCTCTTGGTGGCGGCGACCATGGTGCCGGCCTGCAGGCCGTGGCCGGTGGCATCACCGATGGCGGCGGTCAGGGAGCCGTCCTCGTGCAATTTGAAATCATAATAGTCGCCGCCGACTTCATTGGCCGTTTGCGTGTACACGGCAATCTCGAGATGCGGCAGCACGGGAATGACTTTGGGCAGCATCGAAAGCTGCAGCTTGCGCGCCTCTTCCAATTCGTGCGTTTTGCGCTCGTTCTCCGCCTGCATGGCGCGCGCCTGCGCTTCGATCGCCTGCGCGCGCAGCTCCGCAGTCTGGGCGCGGAACTCGGCTTCGCGCAAATGCGCGCGCTCGCGTTCCTTGCGCAGCAGCCGCGTGCGGTGCAGCCGCTCAACCGTTACCAGGCCCGCCAGCAGCACGAGAGCATACGTCACGTAGGCCGCGGGCGTGCGCCACCACGGCGGTGTGATGGTGAGCCGCAGGGCAATACCGGTCTCGTTCCAGACGCCGTCGTTGTTCGATCCCTTGACGCGAAAGGTATAACTGCCGGGATCGAGATTGGTGTATGTCGCGGTGCGCCGCGCGCCGGCTTTGCGCCAGCCGGCATCATAATTCTCCAGCATGTAAACATATTGGTTGTTGGCGGGCCGGCTGTAGTGCAAGGCCACGAAATCGAAGGAGAGGTCATTCTGCCAGTGGGCGAGCGTCAGGGCCTCGGTCTCGGAAATGTGCTTGCGCAGCGGCGAATCGCCGCCGATCGGCACCGATTCGTTGAACAGCTTGAAGTCCGTCAAGGCGAGTTGGGGCGCAACGGGATTGTCCTTCACGCTGTCCGGATGAAAAACATTGAAGCCGCTGATGCCGCCAAAAAACATTTCGCCGTTGCGATTCTTGCAATGCGCCTGGCCGTTGAATTCACGGCTCTGCAAACCGTCATCGACATCGTAGCTTTTGAATTGCGCAGTGGCGGGATGCAGGCCGGTGCTGTCACTCAGAATGAGTTTGCAGACGCCGGCATTCGTGCTCATCCACAAATTGCCGTGTTCATCCGGAAGGGTGGCGTAGACGGCGTTGTTGATCAGCCCGCTGTTGTCCTCGGTGTAGACGGTGAAGCGGGCGGTGGCGGGATCAAAGCGGCTGAGGCCGCCGCCATAGGTGCCGAGCCACAACCGGCCTGCGGCATCCTGGTGGATCGATTGCACCAGGTTGCCGCCCAGGCTGTTGGGGTTGTTGTCCTCATGCTGGTAGCGCTGGAATGATTTCTTGCGGAAATCGAACCGGTTCAAGCCGCCGCCGGCCGTGCCCAGCCAGAGCACGCCGGTGTCATCCTGATGAATCGCGCGCACGAAGTCGTTGCTCAGACTGTTGGAATCTTGAGGATCATTGCGGAAACTGGTGAACTTGCCGTGCTGCGTCTCGAAGCGGTTCAGTCCGCCGCCGTCGGTTCCCACCCACAGCACGTTGGGCTCAAAGCGATCCTCATAGATCACCCGCACATTGTCATTGCTGAGGCTGGCAGGATTGGCGGGGTCGCGGCGGTAATGCCGAAAGCTCCCGCTGTGGCGATCGAATTTATTGAGTCCTCCCCCCAAGGTTCCCACCCAGAGGCGACCGGCCTGATCCTCGTAGATGGACCAAACATTGTCATTGCTCAAACTGTGTGGCCGGTCAGGGTCGTGGCGGTAGTGTTTGAAGGTGTCGGTGGTTCGGTCGAGGCGGTTGAGGCCGCCCTGCGCCACGCCGATCCAAAGCACGCCGAAGCGATCCTCGTGCAACGCCCGCACGGTCTGGCTGCTCAAGCTGTTGGCGTTTTGCGGCTGCGGCGCGTAGGCGATGAACTTGTCCGCGTAGTAGTCCAGCTTGTTCAGGCCTCCGGCTTCGGTGCCGAACCAAAGCACGCCCGAGCGATCCTGATGGATGGCGCGAACCGCATTTAGACTCAAACTGCGGGGATCCAGCGCATCGAACTGACAATGAATGAAATGCCCGGTGGTGGGGTCGAAACGATGCACCCCATCATCCAGCGGCGTGCGCAGCCACAGATAGCCGCGCGTGTCCATTTGCAGCGTGATCACCATGTGGCTGAACACGTTTGACTGGCCGGTGTTGGGTTGAAAATGCCGGAAGGTGCCAGACCGACGGTCGAACCGATCGAGACCGGCGGCCGTGCCCATCCACAGCATGCCATGATCATCTTCCAGCATCGGGCCAACCACGTCGCTGCTGATGCTGCTGTGGTTCCCGGTCCGAGCGCGGTAGTGTGTAAACGTGCCGCTGGCGGGGTCGAACCGGTTCAAGCCGCCACCGGTGGTGAATGGCGGTTGCGGATTGCCCGTGCCAATCCACAAGATGCCCGGCTCGCGTGCCGATTCAAATATCGACAGAATGAAGTCAAAGCTCAGGCTGTTTGCTGTTTGTGGCTCGCGCCGATATCGCCTGAAACTTCCGGTGTTGGCATCGAAGCGATTGAGGCCCTCGGGCGTGCCCAGCCAGAGCACGCCGGGCTCGGTCAGGGATTCATGAAAGGCGGTGATTCGATTGTGGCTGAGGCTGTTGGCGTCGTGGGGATCGTGGCGATAGCGCGTGAACTTGCCCGTCCGGCGATCAAGGCGATCCAACCCGGCGCCGGTGATCACCCACAGATTCCCGGCACGATCTTCATGGAGGCGGCCGACGAAATCGTGGCTCAAGCTGGTGGGATCCGCGGGATTGCTGCGAAAGCGCCGGAAGGTCTCAGTTTCGCGGTCGAAGCGATTGAGGCCGCCGTTGCCGGTGCCGATCCACAGCGCCTCCGGCTCGGACGGCGCTTCGTAGATCGACCAGATGTCATTCTCCGAGAGCGAGGTGGAATCGAAAGGGTCGTATTTGTAAACCGTGAAATGATAGCCGTCGTACTTGTTGAGGCCATCCTGCGCGCCAAACCAAAGAAAGCCCTTGCTGTCCTGTTGAATGACGCGCACGACGCTTTGCGACAGGCCGTGCTCCAAAGAAACTCTTTCGAAGCGCAGGCGCGGTTGGGAGTGCAAAGCAGCGGCGCAGCCGCAAACCACAATGAACAAGGGTGCGCACCGAAGAGTCCTGCAAATTGTTCCCGCGCACGGGCCGGGGCGTTTCCTGCGGGGCGCCAAAGCCTTCATCTGCCTTTCTCCACACCAAGCCAGCGGCGGCGGCGAGACCCTGCCGGCGCCGGCCGGAAATTTCGATTCAGTCTTTTTCTGTGATGGCGGTGCAGTCCGACCTCCCGTGGTCCGCACGCACTCGTTCCTCCTATATAAGCGATTAAATTCGACGAAAGCAACTCTCTCGCAACGAAACCAACGCTGCCCAGCCAGAGCGAGTGAGGCGATTCCTGGGCGCGTCTCAGCCGCGCACCGCCCACCTCATGATCTCCCGCAGCCTGGGCGGCTGGCCTTGCAGCAGGATGCCGACGCGAAAGACCCTCCCTCCTGCCCACACCAGCAGCAAAGCAAAGGCGATCATGCCAATCAACGCTGCCCAGGGTTGCCACGCCGGAATGCCGCCGGGCACACTCAGGCGGACAAGCATGAGAATCGGCGAAAACAGAGGAAACAAGGAGGCCAGCACCGCGAACGTGGAGTTCGGCTCACCCAGCACCGGGATCATAATGAAAGTGGGCAGCAGAATCGGAACAATGGCGGGGAAGGTCAACGATTGCACGTCCCTGGCATCGTTACAGGCCGCGCCCAGCGCCGCCATAATGGCGCCCACCATCAGGATGGCGAGAATCATGTAAACAAAGAACCAGGGCACCACGGCAAAGGGCATCACGCCGGCGGCGCCGGCAGAGATCGTGGCGACCAAACTGATGAGCAAATAAACCACCGAACCGGTAAGCGAAACGCTCACGCCGCCAAGCACCTTGCCGAGCATGAATTCGAAGGGTTTCACCGCGCCCAGTAACACTTCCGCAATCCGCTGGCTCTTCTCCTCGGTCACGGCATTGAGCAACGGCGCAGCGCCCATCATCATCATGAGCACCATGAGAAAGCCCATGATCAGCGGAATTCCAATTGATTGCGCTTCGCTGACGCGCTGTGCCTCTCCGACTTCACCGGTTGCCTGATCCTGCGAGAGCAGCCCCAGACCTTCCACCGGCATCCAGTCGAAGAGATCGGGAATGGTGACAGGATCGATCCCGGCATCGGCCAGGCGCAGTCTGCGCAACTCTTCATTGATTTGGGCGCGCAGCCAGCTTCGCACCTCGTTGATCGCGGCATTGGGCGCGTAATAGGCAATGCGCGCCTGCGCGGAATCCCGGCGCGGATGCACCACGCCCGCCTCGATTTCGAGAAAGGCATGCAGTTCGCGGCGCCGCACCCGTTCAGAGAGCTGCAGGCGCAGGAGCGCCGGATCGGCCGCCAGCGGTGAGACTGGCTCGAGGAGATAAGCCGGCTTGATTTTGTTTTTGGTGCCGGCTTCATACACCTCCCCGGCGTTTCGCCGCGCCGCGGCTTCGACCAGCGCGGCAGACAGCCGGCCGGTGTAATCCACCACGGCAACGCGCTTGTCAGCCGTGTCCACCTGCCCTTCCAGAAGCTTGACGGCGATGAAACCGCCGCCGAAGAGCAGCGGCGCAACCACCAGCCCGATCGCAAAACCGACGGTGCGCACCGCGGCGAGATATTCGCGCTTCACGATAAGGAGAATCTTACGCACGGCCCACCTCCTGCGCTTCCGGACCGGCGATGCGCACGAAAATGGCATGCAAAGACGGCCGCGCCAACTCGAAGCTTTGCACCGCCGTGCGCGCGATTATGGTTTTGAGAATCATTTGCGGGTCACAGTCCCGCGCGAGCTGCAGTTCCTGCAGTTGGCCGAAGTCCTGCACCATCATGACGCCGGGAAGATCGTGCAGCGCCGACAGGCCCGCCTCACAGCGCAGCCGCACGGTATCGTGGCCGTATGCGGATTGAATGCTGTCGAGCGTGCCATCCAGCACTTTCCTGCCGCGGAAAATCATGCAAATGTAATCGCACATGTTCTCCGCCACCGCCATATCATGCGTGCTGAGCATCACGGTGGTGCCTTGCGCGCGCAGCTCCAGAATCGCCTGCCGGATCACGTCTGCATTCACCGGATCCAGACCGGTAAATGGTTCATCGAGAACCAACAGCGGCGGTCGCGTTACCACCGCCGCGATGAACTGCACCTTCTGGCTCATGCCTTTGCTGAGCGTTTCGAGCTTCTGGTTGGCGCAGGCAGCCAGTTGCAGTCGCGCCAGCCAATCATCCACCTCGCGCGCCACATTGCGGTTGCTCTTGAGGCCGCCGAGGAATGCCAGCAGCTCGCGCACTTTCATCTTCTTGTAGAGCCCGCGCTCTTCCGGCAAATAACCGATCTCGTCGGGCGGCCGGCCGAATACGCTCCTGCCAAAAACGCTGATCGCGCCGCGGTCGGGATAGAGGATGTTCATGATCATCCGCATCGTGGTCGTCTTGCCCGAGCCGTTCGGGCCGATGAAGCCGTAGATGCTCTGCGCCGGCACCAGCAGCGAGAGATCGTCGACCGCCACTTGCTGGCCGAAGGTTTTGGTGACATGGTGCATCGCAATGACGTGGTCATTCATCAGATGAATTCCTTGCACGGGTGAACTCAGTGAAAATCCCGCTCCAGTTTGCGCCAGGCGGTTTCGCGCCCGGGTATCCGGTTGGTCAACAACGGTTGCGGAGCAGCCGGCCACACGCAGCATCGCTGCCAGCGGAAGGGCGGCAGTTTGCTGAACGGCTGTCATGGCATTTACTGGAACCGTGGGCAGCCGCAAGCGACGGCCCGCAACAGCAGCCCACGACAAGTCAACGGAGGACGAAGCCGATGACAGCCAAAATCCAGGCGGCAGTGATCGACACCAGCCAGCCGTAGTAGAGGCCGCCCACTTCGCCGGTTTCCTGCAGGCTGATTTGCTTGTACTGCTGCGCATACTTGGGCAAACACAATCGCAACAAGAAAAAATTGCTCTTCACCATGCGGCGCTGCAGCTCTCCGACAATCAGCATGGAGAAGATCACATTGGTCACCGCCGCCAGCAAGGCCAGCGACAGAAAAAAAGTGAACAGAGTCATAGCATGCTCCCGCTGGAAGCGGCCAGCTTGGATGATTCTTTGCCTGAGGCGCGGCTACCGCCCGGCCCCGGTCAATGCGCTTCCGGCTCCATCAAGACGGCGGTGCCGTAGCACAGGACTTCGGTCACGCCGTCCATGATTTCGGTGGCATCGTAGCGCACGCCGATCACGGCATTCGCGCCCAATTCCAGAGCGTGATTGACCATCATCTCAAAAGCCTCGAAGCGGGTTTGTTCGCATAGCTCGGAGAAGATGGTGATGTTGCCGCCCACCACCGTCTGCAGGGCAGCGCCCAGCGTCCCGAAGATCGAACGCGAGCGCACGATGATGCCGCGCACGATCCCGAAGGTCTTGACGATGCGCTGGCCATCGAGGGTGAATGCCGTTGTCGTCATGCGATAGATGGGCAGCGGCTGGCGGGCGCGCGCCTGCTCCTCCGGCGTCAATTTGTCAAAACACTCGCGGCAGATCGTCTTGGTTTTGAAATAGTACTCTGAGGGGAAATCATTGCCACAACGTTCGCATCGCATGGCTGGCCTCCGGAAAATTGTCGGCTCGGTTTTGCAGAAAAGAGCGGCGCTGGAGATATGACCGCAATCATTCTTTCTCGGGACGGCGTTCCAAGCCTTGCTGCGCGGCGTCCCTCAAGCTGGAGATTCGTGCAGTGAAAGTTGGACCGGCCTCTGTCTTCTTTTCGAACTCCTCCGCCCAGCTCAACCAGCTTTGCGCCTCAGTGAAACTGCCGGCATTGATCAGCAGGTTGCTGTAGGCCAGCGCGGCGGCGGTGAGGTTTCTTGCCAGGCCGCTGGTGTAGACGCGCCGCACCGGGCTGCGGTCCTGGGCACTGACAAACGGACCGGCAAACTCGTCCGCCTTGAGGCTGGCCAGATTGCGCCGCAGCCTCGCAGTGTCGGCCGCGGCGGGGAGAGAACCCGCTTGCCACAGCAAATACGGCCCGGCGAATTGCACTCGATCCTTGAAGGTCGCGATTGCAGTGGAGTCAACCGTCACCGAAAAAGCCACGGGCCGGGTGAATTCTCCCGTCGCCTTTTGCGCCAGCCATGCCCGCAGAAATTGATCGGAAACCGTCACCAGCCTGCCCTCTTCGTCCTTGAAAGCACGGAGAGAATCCAATTGCGCCTCTGGAAAAGGAAGCGGGAGACCATAATGCTCTCGCATGTAACGCGCATACCATGGCGTGTTGAGCAGTGAGCGGTTGACGACGGCAACATCGGCGCGAAAACCCTCGGCCTGCTGCAGCGCCACTGCCGGGTAAGTGTCCATGTCCCCATTGGTCACCAGCAGCGCTTGTTCAGGGAGACTCTGCAGCATCCAGCGGCAATAGGCCAGCGCGGCCGGCGCAAAGAAGCCGGCTTTGGCGGCCGTGGCAAGCGTGCGCCCGGCGATCGCGGTTTCACCGCGGCGCATTGCCTCCGTCCACATATTCACCCAGGCATTGCCGTCAGTGGAATCGCAAGCGATGGCCTGCTGCAAATGCTGCCACGTGCTGTCCGAGTTTGCCTCCTGCCACAGCCCATAGAGCGGATTGTACACGTCGGCCAGAACCGTATGGGCAAAACTCTGGCAGGGCGCAAGGGCAAGCGCCCGGCGCGCCAGTCTCACCGCCTCCTCCCTCCTTCCCAGACGCCGATAGGTTTCAGCCAGCCAGGCATGCGCTTCGGCATCGCCTGGCAGTTTGGCGATGGCCTGCTCGAACAAGGGCAGGGCTTCATTGAGCTGGTTCTGGCGATACAGGGCCAGCGCCAGATCTAACTCCTTGATCGAGGCTTGGGTGCAGCCGAGCCATGCCGATACACCAGCCAGGCAGATCAACAAAGAGAGAATGACTGGCTTGTGCCTGCAACGGCAAATGTGCTGCATCAACAAACGAGCTTTGGTCTGGTGGTTCATTTTTCGTTTTCTCCTTATCTGCATTGTTCGTCATCTCACACACCGGTCACAAAACCTCCAAAGCGTCCAGAACTTCCGCATGCGGATCGAAGCCGTAAGATTTCAACTTCTCATATGTCAATTCATAATGCGGCCGAAAAACCCGGCCCATTTCCGGATCGTCGCGGAGAGGGGTCGCCGCCAGATGTGAAACGCCACCGCGCAATCCGGAGCTCTTCAATCTGAAGCCAGGCCAGGCGATCAACCAGGCGACCGCGGGCGCGGGCACGAAACGGGGCAGAGATTTCATGGCTCACCTCCTGCCGGCGAAGGAGAAAATAACTGCTCTTGCACCGCAGTCTGCAGGATTATTGAATGAACCGAATCGTGAGCGGGTAGCGATACTTGCCGCCGTCGCGCGCTTGCAGCGCCGCCTTGATGATGACAACCAGGGAAAAGACGAGCAACCCGATCAACAGAAAAAGGCCGATGCCGATCAACACCATCAGCGCGGAGGCAATCAAATAGATGCTGAGGCTAATCTGAAAATTGACCGCCTCCTTGCCCTGGTCGTCGACCAGCCGGAATTTTTCCCGGTGGAGCAACCAAATCGCGAACGGCGCAATGATATTCCCAAACGGAAATACAAAGCCGAACAAACCGCTGAGATGGCAAAACATCGCCCACATGTTCTCATCGGATTTGACCGGTGGCGCAACCTCACGGTTATCGAAACTGGTATTAGTGGTGCTCATGACAGGCCTCCAGGTTTGGGGCAACAAGAATGGTCTCTGACCACTCGCGACGTGGGTTTGTTGCAGCACACGGCAATCGCTCCCGGCCCTGGCGAGCTGAGAACGGAAACACAATGAAGAACGGCTGGCAGGTGAGCGCAGAGGCGAGGGAGCTGGTGACGCACTCGAGTCAGGGAGGGACAAGACCGGCTGGTGGACGGCCAGCACTGTTCCGCTGAGAAGGGGCGGGGCCGCAAAGGAGGATACGCTTGTTCCCTGCCCCGGCATGTCAATCTCACAGACATGGATCTTTGATTGCCTTGTTCATACCTGCCTCATCACTTTTCGCATCAGTCCGGCAGTTGGCAGGCATTGCGTTGAGCTTCTACGGCCTGGGTCAGGTTTTGTTCATGCGTTATTTGGCACGCCACCGCGCTTGATCCAATGCCAGACTTCATTTCCCGCAAGCATCAGCAGGAGCCAGTTCACTGGCACGGCATAGCGCGACATGTTGGCCACCACGTAGTAGACCAGCGGAAAAGCCGCCAGTGGAATCAACCGCGCGGCGCGTTGCGGCGGCGTCCATGCCGGCAGGGCACGTCCGGCACTCAGCGCCGCCAAAACAGTCAAAAGAGAAATTCCTGCGGCGACCAACGGCTGGTGCAGCGGCCCAAACCAAGAGTGAATCACGCGCGCCGCGGTCAGCCGGAGAAACTCAGCCGGATGCGTTCTGATCCAGTTCCAGGCCTCCGACTGCGCTTGCCGCATGTACTCCCTCTCTCCCAGTTCGCGAACCTTGACGGCTTCAGCGCGATTGTCGGCGGGATGGCGCATGCGGTCGCCCTCGCGAGCGTCCATCACCTCCTTGGCCGCCGCTGCCCCCGGGTGATTGCCCACTCGCAATTCCAATCCCCAATTGCTGCGAATGAAGAAGAACTGGTGGAAGGCAGCGTAATTTCGCCACGTCCAGGGCAGGCAGGCCAGCGTCGCGCCCAGGATCACCAGCAGAGACGAGAGCCCTTTGCGGCGACTCGTGCTCCACCACAGCGCAAAGGCGAGGCTGGTCAGCATCACCAGCAAAAGTGCAGGTGAAAAATGAAACGCCACCCCCCATCCCACTCCGCACACGAGAGCACGCCCAAACGAATGATCTGCCTCCCGCCACCGTTGCAGGAAGCCGGCGAGCAGCACAGCCAGCGCGATTGCCGCCAGCGGCTCATTCACCGACCATCCCATCAGCTCGCCGAACGACTGCTGTGGAATCATTGCGCCCACCAGGCCGCCCAGCCCACCGCCCTGCCAGTCTGCGCCAGTTTTGCAGGCAAACCAGGGGATCATGGCGTACATCGCTGAGTAACAGGTGAGGCAAAGGAAGCAGCGCACACAGCCGACGGTCAACGTTACGCCAAACAGGTGATAGATCAGCGTGATCATGCCGGTGTAGAGAGGTTGGGGATGGGCAGTGAGGCCGGTCGGAATGATATAGCGATCGGCGTACGCGCCCGTTTCGAACAGCGTTTTCGCTACCGCACCGGTCTCGCTTTCCAGCGAATCAAAATTGAAACCTGTCCCTCCAGCGCTCCGGCACCGCGTTTTCGCAGTCCTGCCCCCGTGGACATCGCTTCCACACGTCGATTCATTGGCTGCGACAGCGACGCACCAGCGTTCAGGCTTTCAAGTTATTCAGCTCCCCGGCGATCAAGCCGTGTAGTCGCCTGTGCTTCAGCTCCGTTTGAACTTCAAGTGAACCTGTTCGCCTTCGATATGGATGCCCGCCATCTCCCAGCCCTGCGCCTGGTATTCCGCGATGATCTTGCGAATCTCGTGCTTGAGCGCTTCGGAGGCATGAAAGGAGCGGATGCAAATCACCTCATCCGCAGATTCGCCGTTTTCAGCCTGGGTCCCTGCATTCGCATGCTTTGTCATCGGTGCTCCTGTTCCGCAATGCTGGCACAAACAACGCTTCCACCAAACCGCAAGGCTGGCGCTGAACGAGTTTTCTTTCCTTCCACACCCGCAAGGCTGCTGCCGGCAACGGCAACACAGCAAAATCCGCTCACGCGCGCCGGCCGTCGACCCGCTTTCCGGCGTGCTGCTTCTGGCCGTGCTTCATTCTGCCGCGGCGGGCTCGGGCAATGCTTTGCGATAAGCATCACGATACAATCCGATCTGCTCGAGCGGAATCTTCTCGAAACCGAGCCGGTAGGCGGGCGAATCTTCCCGCAGGCGGAAATCCCTGCCGGCAAAATCGACAAACCCGGGATCGCCGGTGATGAGGCGGTTACCGCGCTGCTCGAAGGCGGCCGCCGTGGCCGCATGGCTGTGCTGGAATTCCGTAAAATTCCCGGTCTCCACACCGGTTTCGGGGCTGGTACGAAAAATGACGGAGTCGGCAATCAGGTTGTTCGTGATTTCGAGCAGTGACAATTCGAGGCCGCTGTAGAGATCGAGCCAGCGGCCGCCCACCGAAATATTGCGCAAAATGCGGTTGTACTTCGGCCGCGCCGGATCATCCTGGTAAAGGGTCAACAACTCGGGATATCTTTCGCTGTAAGGCGGCGCAGTGTAGTTCATCGCCTGCAACCGGTCAGTGAGCGTGGTGATGCGGCCGTCGAAGAATTCGGTGTTGCGCACCAAACCGCGCGCGTCGAGAAACACCGACGGCGAGCATTCCACAAAGATGTTGTTCTCGATCCGGTGCTCGCGGCCGCCGCCCAGGAACACGGCGCGGCCCGCTTTATAAAAAACGTTTCCCACCACCGTTGCGCCGCTGGCAAAGTCATCGAGATAGACCGCCATCACGCCGACGTGCATGGGTTTTTGCAGATGGTGAAAATAGTTGTAGCGGATCACATTGCCGCGCATGGTGTAGTCACGGCCGGTGTAAAACGCGCCGACGTCGTCGCTCTCCCGGGCGATGTGGTGAATCTCGTTGAACTCGAGCAGCATCTCATTGCCCCAATACATCACGCCGGCATCGGGCGAATCGTGAATCAAGTTGTGCGTGATGCGATTGCCCACGCCGCGCGTGTCGATCGCGGGACAGGTGGTCTTGCGCACCTCGCCAAAATGGTGAATGTGCGTATTGTCAATGAAACTGTTGCCCGGCGTCAGGGTTTTGCGCTCGCCGCTGTCCAGCACCACGCCGCCGCCACCGAGCTGGTAAAGATCGCAGCTCTGCACCCCCTGCTGCGTGCCGCCTTCTATGACAATGGCATTCCGGCCCAGGTTGCGCAGCGTGCAGCCCGCGATGAGATTATTGCCGCCACCTTTGATCACCATCCCGTCGCCCCGGCTGAAGGCAAAGATAATGTTTTTGAATTGCAGATGCGAGGTGTTATGCAACGCCACCAGCGGACCGGCCAGCACGGAAACCAGAATCTCGGCCTCTGCCGGCGCTGCCGGCGGCCAGAGATACAGCCGGCCGCTGGTGCGGTCCAAATACCACTCGCCGGGCTGGTCCAGCTCTTCCAACACGTTCAGAAAATAGAACCGCTGCTGCTGGTGAAAGCCATAGGTGTGATAGGGTGGCGCCAGTATGATTTCCCGTTTCTGTGGATCAATGCTTCCGACTTTCTGGAAGCCGTCGCGCCAGTCCCAGCAGAAATAGCCATGCAGCCAAATATCGGGAGCGGGCTGCCACTGCCGCGGACGATCATCGGCAAATTGAATTCGTCCGAAATGGCGTCCCACCGGAATGCCAAAGCGCTGCCATTGCCAGCTTCCTTCGTTGATCAGCCCGGCACCGGATTGCGGCACGGCAGCAATCTCGAGATAGCCCTGATTGGGATAACGTGCGAGCGGCAGCCGTTTGCCATTGCAGAACACTTCGAGGCCGGGGCCTTTCTGCTCGTCGAGCGCGCCATAGTCATCGATGCCCGCCGCCCGCAGGTCAGCTTGAACCACGTGCGGCCGCGCGGCCTCCGGAAAACGCTGCAGCACCTCCGGCGCGGTGACCGGCGCGAAATTTCGAATCTCGCGGCCGCCGCTCAGCATCACTTCTGCGCCGGGAGCCGCCTGCCAAACGATCGGCACGGATTCGCTGCCCGAATCTTCTTCATCGAAACTCATCGTCTCTGGGAGCAAGTAGACGCCCTGATGAAGCTGTACCATGCCCCCGGCCGGACCAAGTTGATTCTCCTGCTTCAGCCGCCGCATTGCGGCTTGTGCGGCCAGCAACGAGCGCAGCGGGCCATCGGTTTCTGCCGCGTTCGGCCGCGCCAGGCGGCCGGACCAATCGTCGCGGCCCTGTGGCGAGACATGAATGACAGTGATCTCCGGCTGCCGCCGGCAACCAGCGAGGGCTGCCAGCGTGACTGCAAACAGAATGAAGACGAATGCACGGCTCGTTCTGGTAATCATAAGAGTGTCCCGGAGTTGAATCGTGTCCTTCCAAAGATGTTCCAATCTCACTTTTGCGGCAGCAACGAACCCGTCAGATTTGGAACACCACGAGGACACCAAGAACAGGGTGATGAAATGACTGCTGTATTTTCACTGGCCAGCCGGCATCATCGCAACGAAGCGATCATGCCGGCCTTCTCAGAACTGCAGCGCGACTGAGCGCGATTTTGGGCTGCGCCGCCGTTTGCAAACCGGCAGCATGCGCGGCCGCCAATATGACGCGAAAGCGCGCCGCGGGAACATGAATCACCGGCTCTACCAGCAGCAGTGCGGCACCAGGTTTCAGCAACTGGCGGAGCGCATTGAACAGGTTTGCGGGACTGGGCGTTTCGTGCGCCATCCAAAACGCCAGAGCAAAGTCGAGCGGATCGTTGAGTCCCAGCTTGTCGCGTTCGCTCAAATGGGGCTGAATGCGCGACCACAGGCCGCTGCGCATGGCCCGGCGCTGCAGCACCTCAAACATTTTCGGCTGCACGTCCACCGCAATGACCCGGCCCGCCGGGCCAACCAGGCGAGCCATGGCAATGCTGAAAAACCCCATGCCGCAGCCGATATCCGCCACGGTCTGGCCGGCAGAGACCAGACCGTCGAGAAGCCGCTCCGGCCGATGCAGCAGACGGCGCAAGCGGTGATCAAAAGTGTAAGCCAGCCACCACGGGCAGACGTGTTCTTCCATCAAGAGGGCTGAGCGCAAACGTTTCATCATTCTTCCCTGGCGTGAGCACTCACAGCACTTTCACCACGACCACGGTCATGTCGCCGTCCTGTTGCGTACTGCCGGAGCAACGCTTGACCGCCGTGACGATCTTCTGTTTGATGTCATGCGCCGCAAGCGCCGCCATGTTCAGGCTGGCGAGGAGCCGGTGCCATGCCTCTTCGCCGTCAAGTTATGGAGCGTGATTCTGTTCTTCATCGAAAGTGCCGATCCACAGCGCGCCGGCACTGTCATCTTGAATGGCTCGAATTTCATTGCAGGTCAGCGAGTTTGTGGCCAGAGGATCATGCTGCAGAACCGTGAAATCAAATCCGTCGAAACGATTCAGGCCGTCTTCGGTTCCAAACCAGAGAAAGCCGGCACGATCCTGCAGGACGCAGAACACTATGCTTTGCGCAAGCCCTTGTTCGATCGAGAGGGTTTCAAAGGTGAGGCTGTGCGGCTGGCCGTACCCCGGGGTGCAGAAGCAAACCGTGAAAAGCAGGGCGCAGAGAACTGCATTCGCCGGGTGATTGTTGCAGGTGCGCCGCCAGCGCCGGCGATCTTTTTGGCAGAATTGCTTCCTCATACCAAGCCTTTGCACATGCTCACGCGCGCCCGCAATGGCCGGCTGGCATGCGGCATGACCTGCCGGCAGGCACACCGCTGCGCGGAGCTTCAGGGGATCACGCGTCAATTGGCCGGAGTTGCCACCCGTAGTATAATAGAATCGCCGGTCATTCCCAAATGAGATTTGCCGCCGTCAGCTTTTCCCGGAAACGGGGCGGCCGCGCAGCAGCCGCGCCGGCAGCATCACGATCGCCCACAGCAATTCCAGCACGCCGTCCACCACGATTCCCACCAACCGAAACGGCAGCAACAACAGCCACACGATGGGATAGAGAATCAGGGCCAGCAGCGCCAGCGGCCAGCACAGGATCAGCAACAGACACCAGAGCAGAAATTTGATCATCATCGCCCTCACGTCTCGTCATCATGGTTGCTTCCCAGGCGAAAAAACCGGGAACGAAAAAAAAGAGTCTGCGCCGCGCCGGCAACTGGCCTGCGGCCGCTGCCGGCCTGTGTCATTGATCATTTATTGGCGTTCCGGCGGCGCCACCGCGTCCGGCAACTTTTCAGTGGCGGCGAGCGTCTCCTGCCAGCCGGCAATCAACGCAAAGAGGTCGCCGAGGTTCTGCGGCAGAAACAGCTTGGTCGCCTTGCCGTCAGCCAGCGACTGCGAGACTTGTTGCAGCGCCATCAGTCCCGCCAATTTGACCACCAGGTCACGGGTTTCGATATGAGCCAAGGCCTCACCGATGCGGCGATAGCCTTCAGCCTCGGCCTGGCGGATGGCCAGAATACCCTCGGCCTGGGCGCGGCGCACGATCCTGATGCGTTCGGCTTCCGCCTCGGCCATCTTGATGATGTACTCCTTGCGGGACTCTCCGGTGAGCGAATAGAAATTGCGCAGATGTTCCGCATCGTTTTGCAGCAATTCCTTTTCATCGGAAAAGCAGTCACGTTCCTTTTCAAAGCTCTGCACGTTGATCATGGCAATCCTCCCGTTTCATTGGCGGTCATGCAAAATGATCTCAGTAATCTCCACCAGCAGCACGGTGATGCCCCAGGGCCGCGTTTCCGTCTCGAGTGTGCTTCTCAGCTTGTCGATGAGCTTGCGGCGGCCGGCGAGCAGCTCCATCGCCGGAAAGTCACCGCATTCGTTGCGCAGTGTCGCCCGCACGAGCTGGAGAATCGCGGTCTCATAGTTGTCGATGTCGAACGAGGCCTTGACCGGATCGGTGATCTTGAAGTACACCACCGTGTCGATCGTGCAGCGCACGCCATCGCGCGTGAAGACGTCCTCCCGCGGATAGTCCTTCACCTGTTCTTTGACCAGCACGGGTGCACCCGGCCTTTCGTAGAGGCCCCAAAAACTCAAACAGGAGCCCAGCCCCGGTCCGACGGTGCGCAGGTATTTGCCCAATGCCGTGATCAAGCAAACATACCCCTGCGGCACGCTGAAGTACTTGCGCACTCCCAAAGTCATCAGCGTGAGCAGAGAGCAGAGCGTCGTGTTTCGCTCAACGTTGTTCATGGCGCCTCCCCTTTGTGATGAGCATGAAGTTCGGCGAGATCGTTGCCGTCTTCCTCCGCGATAATCACCGCGCGCTGCCAGCCGGCGCGGGCGGCGTGCTCCTGCAACGTCCCGGCGTCCACGTGCAGCCAGCCGCACGCAGCGCCGCACTGGCCCTGAAATTCAAACTGCATGCTGATCTCCCCAGGATCTCATCCGTCCCATTCGCCGGGGCCAGGGCCTGGGCCAGCAGCCAGGCCAGCCCTGCGTGCAACCCGCAGGTGTACTTCGTCACGTTCGAGGGCAAAATGCGTGAAGTCCCGGAGTCCCGCTTGGAGAGTTTCTGCTGGCAACTATGGATCTCTTTCGACAGGCGAAGGAGCACATCATGCTGGTGGGACATGCCGGCGATGGTGATCGCGCCGAATGAGGTTTTTTCGATGGTGAGAGCCATGATGACCGGTATTCCCTTCAGCCATTGTACTTCACCGGGCGCAGCAAAGCTCCCGATTATTCGGCCGTCAGCAGCCTCAGGAGCGCCGCCGCATTTTGCGGCGCGTAGCCGTTGACATCGTTGTTAAAAAAAATGTAGACCGTGGCCGCACCAAGTGTCGCCATTTTCCTGGCCAGAACCGCAATCTCGCGCAATTCCGTAAGGGAATACTCGTAGTTGTACCACTGCTGGCGGCCATGCAGGCGGACATAAGCGACTTCGGAAGTGACCCAGTCCACCAGCTCGCTCTTCGGAGAATCAGCGGTGCAGAAAGCCGCGCCGGTTTCTTTCAGCAACTCCCTGACTTCCTCGGTCAGCCATTGCGGGTGCCGGAACTCCACCGCGACCTTTCTCGCATCGCCAAAGGTGCGAAGTGCCTGTCTGAGCCGGTCCGGATCATACGCCATCCCGGGAGCAAGCTGCAAAAGAATCAGGCCCAGCTTGTCTGCAAGCAGTGAGGCTGATCGCCAAAAATTTCTGATTTCCTCTTGCGCGTCCGTGAGGTGCTTGCGATGCGTGATGATTCTGGGAACCTTCAGTACATAACGGAATGCTGCCGGTGCCTGTTCGCGCCACCGGTGATAAGTCTGATCCTTGAACGTCCGATAGAATGTCGCATTCACTTCAACGGTTGTGAATTTCCTGGCATAGTATTCAAACCACCGGCGCTGCGGCCATGCTTCGGGATAGAAGATTCCCCGCCACTCCGGGTAGGACCAGCCGGAAGTGCCGACGAGGAATTGTGCTTTTGCTTTGCGCATGATGAAATCGATGCAGGCCCTTGCCGCACTCCTGACAGACGCCGCACTGGCAGGGCAGTGCGAATTGGCCGGCCTGTTTTTTCTCTTCTGTCAATGGCGCCTGGCAAGGCATTTGATCGACTTTCGCTGCGACGTGGGCCATCATTTCCTGGAAGCGCGCCTCCGCGTGCACGTTCTCCAGCAGGGGATCAATCAACGCCCAACGATACTCCAGCCCGCCGGCAGCGATTGCTTGCTCAAGCCAGTGATAAAATTCTGCCTTCTGGCGGCGCGCTGCCTGGATGCGTGCCAGATCATGGCGCGGCCAGCTCCTCTCATTCCCTGCGGCGATTCGCGCCTGGCAGTTCGCGGCAAATCGATCGAACCTCCTGCCGGCCTCCTTCTTCCTCCCGGTCTTCAGTCAGACAGACGAGAGCGCCAGCGACTGAAGTGCCGGATTACCCGCGATGGTTTTGTGGAAACAACTCATGGCCTGCTGATAATCCTGCTGCAGCAGAGGCGGCAAACACAAAACTCGGAATTAATGCGGCGCGACCGCGAGAATATTCATCCGGATGGTTTCGGCGGCTTGCGATTGTCCTTCCTGCAGGCAGAGTTGTCACAGGCGTTGACAACTCCGGAGATAATCCGGCGCCAGTTCCACGGACTTCTGGAACCATTTCCCGGCATTGACCTCGTCAACCAGGCTCATATAGGCCAAGCCAATGACGCTCGCCGCACTTGCTGAAGCCGAATTCAGCACGAATGCGTTTTTCAGCCAGGGCAGCGCCGCAACGGGGTCTGTTTCCAGCAGCACCCAGCCCACATTGACCGTGGCGGGAAAGTGATTGGCATTCAGCTTGATCGCGTGCATGCTGGCTTCCAGGGATTTGTGCATCCCTCCCTCGTTGTCGTAGGCAAGCCCCAGCGCCTTGTATCATTCCGCCAGGTTCGGATCCAGCGTGATCGCGCGCTGGCTCGGCACAACGGCTGCATCGAGCAGATCTCTCTGCGCGCAAGCATCGGCGAGACCGGCATACGCGGCCGCATACGCCGAGTCCTGCTCGAGCGCCTTGACGAAGGGACTGCCGGCCATCTCGCAGGAATTGCGGTCATGGCGCGAGTAGTACTCGCGGTCTTTGAGATAGAAATCATATGCGGTGATATCTGCGACGGGCTTTTTCCTGGCGTGGCCGCTTTCTTTAGCGGCGAGCCTGGCCTTGAGCGCACCGGCAATTTGCCGGGCAAGATCACGCTGAATGGCGAAGATCTTCGTCATTTCCTCATCGTCGACTTCCGCCCAAAGATGGCCCTCGTCGTGAGCATCGATCAACTGCGCGGCGCCCTGCACCTGCCTGCCCGAGCGCCGGACACTTCCTTCGAGCAGCGAGGTCAAATCAAGTTCCCTGCCGATGTCTCGCATGCTGCGATAGACACCCTTGTACTTCGTCACCGGGGTTCTGGAAGTCACTTTCAAGTCGGCGATCCTGGCAAGCTCATGGTGATTGCCCGCCGCTTTGATCTCTGCCTTCCAATCCTCGCGGCACGCAAAATGGAGCGGCTGAGGCTCATTGGTGAGATCGATGATTTGCCTGGCTCGGCCTCATTGTTGTCACGGCATGGCCCGCCGCAACCCGCAGGGCAGGACAAATCCAGGCACCGGCCGCCTGGTCGAAGACTCGTCCTGCCCGAGAAGATGACCGCGCGCGAGTTCATCCTATTTTCACATGTTCGACTGCCCGGCTTTCCTCACGCGATAGCGGATGATGGTGGCGTATTTTTCGGGATCGCCCCGCGAAAACATCGTCGGGCCTTTGAGATATTCCTCTTCATGCTCACCGGCAACCTCGTAGCCTTGCGTTTTGATGAATTCCATCAGCCGCGCCAAGCTGGGCTGCTCCTTGTCATAAGGCCCCACATGCAGAATCTCGGCGACTTCGCCATACTCCCAGGTTTCTAACGAGACTTTCAATCCCGCCGGCGCCTCAAAGCTCGGCAGTTCGGTGATTGTTTCGGGAACGGGCATGGCATATCGACCCAGCCACTCCGATTTCGGAGTATCCCACGCCAGCGGCCAGCGCGCCCGCGGCACTAGCTGACCCGGCCCTTTGACGGTGCCCTTGGTCTTGAAATACACTTGAAACAAAGTCGCAAATGCCTTGTTCGCGGTGGCATTGGGATCGCCTTTGGCCTCGACCACGATCATCTTTTGATTCGGCACCGTCGCAATCTGCGGGTTCTTGAGGTGCTCGTATTTGGACAAATCCGGGCCCTGCGTCATGTAATAATAGGTCACGGCGATGAGCGCAACAATGGCCACCACCAGAGCAGCGGCGACACCGATCAGCACTTTCGTGACTTTCTTCATACTGCTTCTCCTCATTCTTGGGCGGTGAAAAACTCATGACAACGACATGGCATTCCGCGGGGGTTCCATACACCGCGCCACCACCAGACCGGCCAGTGTCCAGGAAATGAAGTCATTCGCAGCCAGCAACAGCGCGGAGCGCCAGAGCAAACCACCGCTGCCGAGTTTTGCCGGATCGCTGAAAACAGCGAGCAACAATCCGATGGCGACGAGAAAGAGCACGCGCCGGGAATAGCTTGAGAGAATCCGGGGCGAAGCCACCGGGAGCATCCAGCCCGCAATCATCATGGTGGCGACTGCCGCCGCCAGTTGCACCACCAGCTCTCGCGCGGCGGCTGCATCGCCCACGCCGCCGTAGCGAATGCTGAAGACCGGCTCGCCAGCCGGAAAAGCGCCCGTCGCCGTCAACGCAGGACTGCACACATAACCACCGGGCGCGACGAGGCGCGCTTTCAAAAGTTGATAAACCCGGCTGTCATTGGGAATCCGCTTCCTGTCAATCCTGCTTTTGAATCCAAGAAAATACGCTGGTCACAGTTGCCCACAACATCAGCACGATGCCGCCCGGCAAGCCGGAAATGAGTATTCGCTTCGACACGGTTACTCTTCCTCGGTTGAAACCGCGAACGGCGGTTCGTTGGCATCGCCAAATGGCGGCGCAGATCGTGCAAGGAGGCATATCCGGCTTCGCGCTTCACCAACTCTTCATGATCTCACCAAAACACTGCAGCCCGCTGCCAATCACGCCGCCGTAGCCGTGGCCAGGCTGAGTCCACGCACCGGCGAGATAGAGATTCTTGATCGGCGTGGCATTCGGCAGGCGCTGCGGTCCGGAGTTGTCGAGCGTTTGATCCCAGCCGTAAATGGCGCCGCGGTAGTTGCCGGTGTAACGCACGTTGGTCAGCGGCGAGCCGATCTCTTTCACAGCGATGGCCTGGCGCAAGCCCGGCAGCAGCGTTTTCTCGGCCTTGTCGATGAGCACGTCTGCGATGCGCTCCTTTTCAGCGCGATAGGCTGCTTTGTTGTTGCTGAAATAATCCGCTTCATACTTCTGCCAATGATCATAGCCCTGCAACGTCATGATCGTGAGCGTATTCTTGCCTTTCGGCGAATAGCCGGCATACACATTGTCATAAAGCGTCAGCGCAAAGCCGCCGTTCTCCACCTCCGCGTGGAGCGAATGCCGATAGCCAGCTTCAGGATCGTATCCGGACTCGCAAAAGATTTCCGTGTCCTGCAGGCCAAGCTCGTTGATCAAATCCTTCTTCAATCCGAGAAAGACTTGAAAACTCGACAGGCTAACGCTGAATTGCGCCATTTTCGCGAGATATTCGCCGAGCGCCGGCAGGGGCTTCATCAGCGTATGAAACGTGTCGTGGGCGTTGGCATTGGATATCACAACTCTGCTCTTGTAGGATTTGCCCTCTGCAGTGGTGACACCCACGGCAATTTGATCGTGCACCAGAATTTCGTTTACGCGCTGGTTCAGCAAAACTTTGCCGCCGTGCTTTTCGATGAATTGCACAAAAGCGTTGCTGATTTTCTGCGAGCGGCCGCGCGGATAAAACCCACCGCCGGTGAGATAACCAAGCGTCGGCAGGGCGTAGAAGAAACTGGCAAGGCGTGCGGGCGGCAGACCATAGTACACCCACAGCGCCGAGACGATGGCTTTTAATTTAGGATCGCGCAGCCGCACGGCCATCATCTGCTCCCAGGTTTTGTTGTAGCAGTTGAATAGATGTGGAAATTCAGCCGGAAAGCGCATCATATCCACCTGGCCCGCGGCGCGTGAAAATTTATTGATATCCTCGGACAGCCCTTGCATGTCGGCGAACAATGCTGCGATGCCCGTCTTTTCTGCGGGAAAGTGGCCGGCGAGCAGATCGATATAGCCGGGGAGATTGCGCTGCGGGACGC
>JBBIKM010000060.1:0-28794 GCA_037445455.1 bacterium
ATTTGCGTGGCGCCAGCGTCGAGCGCGTTTTCGACCAGCTCCTTGACCACCGAGGCCGGACGCTCGACCACTTCGCCGGCCGCGATTTTGTTGGTGAGATCCGGGGGCAGGAGCTTGATTTTCGAGGGGGAAGCAGACACGGCATCGAACCTGCGAGGTTGTTCACAACAAGCCTTCTTCGGCAAAGCTCAAGTAACGGTCTTTGCCGATGATGACATGATCGAGCACACGCAGATCAACCGCTTCGCAGGCGCTCTTGAGTTTTTTGGTCGCACGCAAGTCTTCCGGGCTGGGCGCCGGCTCGCCGCTGGGATGATTGTGCACGAAGATGATGCCGGCCGCCTGCTCGTTGATGGCAAACTTCACCACCTCGCGGGCATTGACCATGCTTTCCTGCAGCGAGCCTTCGAACACCTTGCGTTCGCGCAGCAGGCGGTTGCGGGTGTTGAGCAACAGGATGAAGAACTGCTCCCGTGGTTGATTGCACAGCCGCAGGTGCAGATAGTCGAACACGTCGCGGCTGGTGCGAATGTAGGGCTGTTCTTCATGCTGTTCCCGGGACAGCCGCTTGCCGATTTCCAGCGCGGCCTTGAGCTGCGCGGTCTTGGCTGTGCCCATGCCGTGCATTTGGCACAGCTCTTCCGCGGCCCTGGCATCCAATCCGCGAAAGCCCCTGGCTTCGATCAGCAGTTTGCGCGCGAGATCCATCACCGACTGGCCGTGGTTGCCGGTGCGCAACACGATGGCGAGCAACTCGGCATCCGACAGGCTTTCCGGCCCGTGTTTCAACAAGCGTTCGCGCGGGCGCTCGTTTTCCGGCCATTCAGCAAGGCGCATTGGATATTTTTGCATGTCACCCCCGGCAAAGAGGTTTTCACTGCTGCCCGGCGGCTTGGGCAATGGCAGGAACGTAGAAACTGCGTTGCAAAATTTCAACAAATCTTTTTGATGAAGGTCGCCGGCTGGCGCGCCGCGGGTGCGCTGCGACTTTCAGCCCTGCCACAGCATCATGCCCAAAATCGCAAAGCCGAGCACGATGCGATACCAGCCGAAGGCTTCAAAGCTGTGCTTTTTGATGAACGACATAAAGGCGGCGATTACCAGCCAGGCCACCAGCAGGGACACGATGAAGCCGACGGCAAAGATGACGGCATCATCGGCATTGAGCAGGCTGAAACGCTTCGCCAGGCTGTAAAGCGTTGCGGCAAAGATGGTGGGAATGGCGAGAAAAAACGAAAACTCGGCGGCGGCGGCGTGGCTCAAGCCCAGCACCAGCCCGCCCATGATGGTCGAGGCCGAGCGCGACATGCCGGGAATCAGCGACAAGCATTGCGCCAAACCGATGCCCAGCGCCTGCCTCCAGGTGAGGTCTTCCATCGTATCGACTTTCACGCGCAGGTGCAATTGCTCGATCAGGATGATGCCGACGCCGCCGACGATCAAGGCCGCCGCGACGGTTTTGGGATTGAACAGCAGCGCTTCGATCAGATCGTGAAAGAAAAATCCAATCAGGGCCGCAGGCACGAAGGCGACCATGACCCCCACGCCGAAACGCCGCGCCTGGTCGACCGTCAGCCCGTCCGCAGGCCGGGGCTGGCCCAGCATCGCGCGCACCAGCCGCCAAATGCGATCACGAAAGTAGATCAACACCGCGATGATGGCGCCCAACTGGATGAAGATTTCAAACGTGTTGGCTTTTTCGCCGGTGAATTGCAGCCAGTTGCCGACCAGGATGAGATGACCGGTGGAGCTGACCGGCAGGAATTCAGTGAGCCCCTCGACGATTCCCAAAACAACCGCGACCAAAATCTCGTTCATCGACGTCCTTTCAAAGATGGAACTGCGTGCCGTTGGCATGAACGGCCAGAGATATACCGGCCAACCTGCTCGAATCCGTAACCGGCCAATCAATTTGCGGCACGCACGGCCGGCCTCGACAGGAGTTGCAGGATCTTTTCGCCGCGGTTCGCGCTTTCTTTATAGAAGAAAAGCGTGCGCCGCTTTCCGTTGCTGTGCCAGCGCAATTCATCGAAGAACAGGCGCGATTCGAAGTGCTGCGCTTCGCTGCGCGTCAGGTCCAGCGGTACCTCCCGCACGCGGAACCAGCGCCGGGTCAGCAGAAAGGCACGTTCTTCACTCAGGCAGAAGAAGGCAGCCGCGTGGCGAATGCCGTTCACGCCGGCGCCGATCACACACGGCAGGCAGCAGCGCAGGTTGTGCAGCAATCCTCTTTTTTCTGCAAAGGTGCGGTAATTCTCCGGCAGCGTTTCCACGAGGGGCGACGGCAGAGCGGCGGGGGAGGAGAGCAGCTTCTTCAGCAGGAAGCGAATGCCGCTCACTTCAGCACGCAGCAGGCGAAGGAGCCGGGGAGCGAAAGCGAGGAACAGGATGAGAAAAAGCCCAAGGACCAGGAGCGTGGCGATGGGGTACTGCAAGGCTGCAAAGGTGCCGCCCACTGCCAAGATATCTTCGCCCAGGCTCAGCCCGACATTGGTCAAAGGCTCCGGGCTGTGATTGGCGAGCAGGCGAATGCCGGCCTTGGTGGAATGGCCGGAGAGGGCAACACCGCCGCACAGCAAAGCGGCGACGGTTTTGGCCGCGGGATCAACTGCGCCGATGGCCGTGGCGCCCAGCAGTGCAGCACCCACCGGCCGGATGAAAGTGTGCAGGCTGTCCCAGGCGCTGTCAACCCACGGAATCTTGTCCGCCAGAAATTCTGCGAGGTAGGCAACGCCCGCCACCGCCAGCACGACTGGATCACTCAGAATCTGCAAATGCGCGAGCGCCGGATTGAGCTGCAGCAATCCCAGACGCGTGCCCAGGCCGATTACCAACACCGTCGCATACAAATTCACACCGGAGGCGAGGCCCAGCCCGGCGATGCTGCCCCAAACTGCCAAATTCTCCAAGGTGGATTGTCCTTCCTGCGCGTTGCGTTATTCCGGTTGCTCGCGCCGGGCTTTGAACACCAGTACGGCGAGCGGCGGAAAGGTGATTTCCATCGAGTAGGGCTGATTGTGATGCGGCCGTGGCTCGGCGTGCACCCAGCCGGCATTGCCGACGTTGCTGCCGCCGTAGAGTTCGGAATCGCTGTTGAGAAGTTCTTGATACGAAGTGAGGAAGGGCACGCCAATGCGGTAGTTGGGCCGCGTTACGGGAGTGAAATTGCAGGCAAGGACCAGAACATCTTCGGGGTTCCTGCCGCGCCGCAGAAAGGAAATCAGGCTGGCGTCGAAATCTTGAAAGTCGATCCACTGAAAGCCCTCCCACGAGAAGTCGACTTCATAAAACGCCGGCTCGCGGCAATAGAGGGCGTTGAGATCTCTGACAAAGCGCTGCAACTGGCGGTGGTGTTCATTGTCGAGCAAATGCCACTGCAGCGCGTCGGCGTGATTCCATTCCCACCATTGTCCGAACTCACTGCCCATGAAGGTGAGCTTCTTGCCGGGGTGGCCATACATGTAGCCGAGCGCCACGCGGAAATTTGCCAGCTTCTGCCAGAGATCGCCCGGCATCTTGTCGAGCAGCGAGCGCTTGCCGTGCACGACTTCGTCATGGGAAAGCGGCAGGATGAAATTTTCCGTGAAGGCGTAATACATCGAAAAGGTGATGAGATTCTGATGATACTTGCGGTGAATGGGATCTTCGCGCATATAGCGCAGGAAATCGTTCATCCAGCCCATGTTCCATTTGAAGGTGAAGCCCAGGCCGCCGAGGTAAGTGGGGCGCGACACCATCGGCCAGGCGGTGGATTCCTCCGCAATCGTGATGGCGCCGGGAAAGCGATCGTGCACCACTTCATTGAGTTTCTTGATGAAGTCGATGGCCTCGAGGTTCTCGCGGCCGCCGAACTTGTTGGGCAGCCACTGGCCCTCCTGGCGGGAATAGTCGAGATAGAGCATGGAGGCCACGGCATCGACGCGCAAGCCGTCGATGTGATACTCGTCCAGCCAGAACAGCGCGCTGCCGATGAGAAAGTTGCGCACTTCGTTGCGGCCGTAGTTGAAGATGAGCGTGCCCCAGTCGGGATGCTCGCCCTGGCGCGGGTCGAGATGCTCGTAGAGCGCAGTGCCGTCGAACCAGCGCAGCGCCCAGTCATCCTTGGGGAAGTGGGCCGGCACCCAGTCCATGATCACGCCGATTTGGTTGCGGTGCATGAAATCGACGAAATAGGCGAAATCCTCGGGCGTGCCGTAGCGCCGTGTCACCGCGAAATAGCCGGTGACTTGATAGCCCCAGGAGGGATCATAAGGGTGCTCCATCAGCGGCATCAGCTCGATGTGCGTGTAGCCCATGTCCTTGACGTAAGCGGCCAGCTCCGGCGCGATCTCCCGGTAGCCGTACCAATCATTTTCGCCGGGGCCTTTGCGCTTCCACGAGCCGAGATGCACTTCGTAAATCGACATGGGGCGATCGAGCCACAGTGTTTCGCGGCGCGCGGTCATCCAGTCTTGATCCTGCCATTGGTGCTTTTTGCGTTCGGTCACGATCGCCGCATTGTTGGGGCGCAGTTCAGTCGCCCGCGCATAGGGATCGCTTTTGACGCGCAAGTGACCTTCGCGCGTTTTGATCTCGAATTTGTAAAGTTCGTTGGCCCGCAGGCCGGGAATGAAGATTTCCCAAACACCGCTGAGATGCACCCGCATGGGATGGCGCCGGCCGTCCCAATTGTTGAAATTGCCGATGACGCTCACCCGGCGTGCGGCGGGCGCCCACACGGCAAAGTGTACACCCGGCACGCCTTCCACCGTCATCAAATGCGCGCCGAGCTTGTCGTAAATGGTCCAGTGATTGCCTTCGGCAAAGAGGTGCAGATCGAAATCGGTGAGAATGGGCAGGAAGGCATAGGGGTCCGCGGTGCGGTACGACTGGCCATAGCGGTTGATGAATTCCAACTCATAGCGAAAGCGGCTGGTGCGGTCCGGGAATATCGCCGTGAAGAATCCCATGCCGTTGGCTTTACTCATGGCGGTAGCCGTGCCGCGGTCGAGGTCAATGACGTTCACAGCTTCCGCTTCGGGTGCGAACACGCGAATGGTCAAGGCCTGTCCTTCATCGAGGGGGATCAGGTGTGGCCCCAGAATCGAGAAGGGATCGTGATGATCGCCGTGCATCAGGCGATCGATGTCTTTGGGCAAAGGTGTGCGAATTTGTCTGGTTTCGGAACTGGGAACGGGATTCACGGCCGCTTCTCCCTTCGAATTGCGCTGGCAACCCTGCTTTCGCGGGCATCGTGCATGCGTGTGCCGGATCAAAGTGAAAGTGGGCTGATGATAGCAAATTTATGACTGAAGCGCAAGTCCGCAGGCGCACCATGAAATAATGCAACCAAACACTTGTATTTTGCAAAAATAAATCCTATTTTTGCGACGAATTCGAGCGATGGTGCAAACCTCGGCAGTCGACCCACTCTTTGAAGGAGACGTTCCATCCATGCCTACAATCTCTGCTGACCAACTCATTGGTCGGGAAGTTGAAACCCGTTGCGGCAAGTGCAAGACCGACACCTTACATACCATCATCAAAGTCAAGAAGGATGGGAGCATTTCTCGCGTGATGTGCAACGCTTGCAAGAGCGAGCACATTTATCGCGACAAAAGCGCGGCCGCCGCGAAGGAGACGGTAAAGAAGGCCGCCCCCAAAACCACGCGCCGCAAGAAGGACTATGATTCCTTGATCGCTGAGATCGTGGAGACCGACGTGAAGGACTATGCCAGCGCGGATGATTTTACCGAAACCAAGGCCATCCGGCACCGCTCCTTCGGCATCGGTGTGATCACGAAAATCCACAACAATACCCGCATCGAAGTCCTCTTCAAAGACGGGCCGCGTTTGCTCGGTCAGAACATCAACATGGCCGACCTGGAAAGCACGATGGCAGACGTTTGAGCGCTGGCTGTCAGCACGCAGCGCGTGCAACGCCGCGAGTTCCCGTTTGGGAGCCCGCGGCTTTCGTGTTTCTGTACCCCGCCGCACTGCCCTCATGTTGCAGGCACCTTCCCACCAAGCAAAACCCACGGCGCTTCGGCTGCTGCGTCCGCGCTTACACCGGCTGTGATGCGCGCCCGCAGCCCGGCTTTGGCGATCACCTGTCAGCCGCGGAAGGCGGTCGCTCGTCCGCAGCCTTCGTGCAAGTCGGTACATACTGCCAGATGCCGGAGGCATGCTTACCCAGCCTGACAGATTCGAACAACAGCCTTGTTTGCCTCTGAAACAGTGTCCGCGGTGAAACAAATCATTCTGATCTTCCTTGCGCCGGCCGCAGCAAGGGTGACCTGCCATCCCACATTCCGCGCCAGGGAGCACCGGCCCGTGCGGGCCGGCAGCGGCGTCCCACCAATTCCGGAACGGATTTCTGCAGGCAGATTTGCCAAGCCCAGCTAGCAATGCGGCGTGATCATCGCGAACTTCAACGCGCCCGCCAGAGCGCGGACCGGTTCATTCCATCTGGCACAAGCCTTGCGTGAGGGCGGCAGCATCAGACAATTCGAGCTTCTTGACGATTCGAGTGCATCAACATCTTGGAGTGCTGCATCGTGAGAGCAACTTGGATCCTTCGGTCAGGTGCGCCTGCCTGCGCACAGCCATTGCGCCGCCCGCGTCTTGTGCACCCACGCCTGGGAACTCTCGTCACCTTCCTTCTCACCAGCCACCTGCTCTGCGCCACAGCTTTCGCGCAATTCCCGGCGCCCACGCCCCCGGCGATTCAGGTGGAGGAATTCAAAGACACCTTCAACCGCAGCGGACCGGCGTTGGGTGGAAACTGGGACGCCAACGAGGCCATGCAGATTCTCAACAATCAATTGGTGAATACCTCAACGGTCGATCAATGGAACGGTTTTCTCGCGATCGCCAAAGTCTTCACCAATCCCACCGTGGTCAAACTGGTGTTCGGCAATCGCTCAGACAGTCTGGGCCGCGCCTTTACCGGCGCCGCGCTGCGGCTGAGCACAACCAACTACAAGACCACCAAGGGCTATCTTGTTGTGCACAACGGCGAGCGTCTGAAGTTGTTCGAACTGTTTGATGGCGTGCCGCGCACGCCGGCGATTGCGGATCAAGCGGCATTGGCGCCGCCCCCCAACATCGGCGACACCTTGCGCGTGGAGTTGGACAGCGACGGCTCCGGTCACAAATTTACCGTCTACATCAACAATACGTTTGACGGCATCCTGCTCGACCCCAACAAGGTGGCCGGCAACGGGGAGGTACTCTACGCCGGCATTCAGATTCACGGGAACACCAATGACGGCGTTGATTTCGTCTCCCTCAGCACGCCTTCGGACGCCGTGCCGCCGGCGGCCATCACCAACCTGAGTGTGGTGGGCGCCAGTTCCACCACGTTGACGCTCGAATTCACCGCCACCGGCGACGACGGCAATACCGGCGTCGCCTCCCGCTATGATGTCCGTTATGCCGCCTCCACCATTACCGAGAATAATTTCAACAGCGCCACGGCGGCCAATGTCACTGATCAGCCCGCGCCCGCGGGTACGGTGCAGCGCGTGACCGTCTCCGGCTTGAGCTCGGGCAAAACCTATTTCCTCGCCATCAAAGTGCTCGACGAGGCGAACAATGCCTCGAAGATTTCCAACGTGGTGCAGGGCTCCACCGCGCTGCTCTCCACCGTCAAGGATGACTTCGAACGCGCGGGACCCGGCTTGGGCAGCAACTGGGCGGCCGGCGCCAACATTCAAATTGCCGGCGGCGAAGTGAAAAACGTCAGTCCCTCATTCGGCTGGGAGCGGGCCGTGCTCAACACCCGCCGCAACGCACAAGAAGTGACGATCACCTGGGGACCCACGGCCACACCGGAGGCGATCCAGCACACCGGCATTTTTGTGATGGCCAGCAGCGGCAGCAGCACGGCCTCCGGCTATCTGATTCAGCGCGAGAACGTCAGCGGCGGCCGTACCAACCTGTGGCATGTCAAAGCAAGTGGCGAATTGGAACAGATTGCCGGCGGCCGGTCGCAATACAGCGGCATTGCCGCAGCCGGCTCCACGATGACCGTCAAGATTACCAGCACGGAAAGCTCGAATATCTTTGAAGTCACCGTCGATGGCCAGTTTGACCGCGAGTTTGCCGATGACTTGAAGCGGGAAACCGGCAATTTTGCCGGCTTCATGTTGAACGGAGGCAATCCCACTGCCACGCTCGGCGAGATCGTGCTGGCATTTCCGGTGAAGCCGGCGACCATCCTGCGCATTGATTCGGGCGACGGCCAGATTGCTTCCGTTGGCCAGCAACTGCCCGAACCGCTGGTGGTGGCGCTCACCGACGAGGACGGCAATCCTGCTCCCGGCCAGAAGATCAATTTTGCCGTGTCGCCGGCAGACATGGCGGTGTTGTCGGCGCCGCCCTCGCCCGATGGCAACATTCGCGTCGAAGCCGAAGCCGGGAATCTGCAGGCCCCGATTGCAATTCGCAATGACGCGGCGGCCTCCGGCGGCAAGTACATCAACTATCCCTCGGGCAACACCCAGGATGCCAAAGCAGTCTACACCTTTCAAATTCCAGTGGCCGGCAGATACATCATTTGGACCCGCAGCCTCAACAATTCCGACCGGGCGGTGAGCTGGGACATCAAGGTCGACAACGAGGTTTTCATCTACGACGTCTTCAAGGGCCAGATCATCAACACCTGGACGTGGGACCGGATGTCGGATCGCGGCAACGACATCACCTACGGATCCAATCCGCAATTCAACCCGCGCTTTTTCGATTTCACGGCCGGCACGCACACCATCGAGTTTCGCGTGCGCTATGCCGAGACCTGGTTGGACAAGTTCATCATCACCAAAGATTTTGATTTCGTCCCGGAAGGCACTGAAGACCCCGGCTTCGTGACCGACAGCGAAGGCAAGGCACGGGCGCAGGTGAAGCTCGGCAACAAAGCCGGCCAGTTTTTTGTGGAGGCCACACATGCCTCGTTGCCGCCAGCCCGCTTCACGCTCACGGCCACCGGGGGAGCCGCAGCACGCATGGAAATCACTGCCACCAACAACGGCAACAACCAAACCGGCGCGGGCGGCCAGGCTTTGCCGAAGCCGTTTTCCGTGACCGTGCGCGATGCCAGCAACAACGCCGTGGCCGGCCATCAGGTCAGTTGGGTGGTGCTGGAAGGCGAAGGCAAGCTGAGCAGCTATACCAGCGTCACGGACCTCAATGGCGTTGCGACCACCACGCTGACGCTGGGCAGTGTGCAGGCCAGCCAGCGCGTGGAGGCGCGCAGCCACAATGCCAACGGCCTGGCGCTGACCGGATCACCGGTGGTGTTCACGGCAACCGCAAATGCCAAGCTCGCAGCCTCGGCGGCGCGCGTCTCCGGGAACGGCCAAAATGCGCAAGTGCGCACCAAGTTGCCGCAGCCGCTGGTGATGAAAGTCGCGGATGCCGGCGGCGGTGGGGTGCCGGGATTTCCGGTGGAATTCGAAGTGCTGCGCGGCGGCGGAACGGTGAGCCTGCAGGCGGCGCTGCGCAATCCCGGGTTTGAGAGTTTCACTGGCAGCCTGCCCACGAACTGGTCGCTGGAGGGTGCACCCACCGGCAATGAAGTATCGCTCACCACTTCCTCGCCGCGCAGCGGCAACCGCAGCTTGCAAATCAACACCAGCCGCACTGGCGTGGGCGTGAGCCAGAGTTTTGAGTATGCCGCCAACACCAACTACACGCTGGCCTTCTATGCCAAAGTGTTGAGCGGCACCGCGCGCATCGTCTGGCGCGTAAACGATGCTGCTGGCAATCTCTCGGAGCGCGTCATCGATATTTTGCCCTCCGGCACGGGCAACAATTGGGTGAAATATCTCGCCACCGTGACCAACGGCCAGGCGGGCGAGCGCGCCTTGATCCTGCGCTCCTCCGGCGCCGCCAATTTTCTGATTGATGACGTCAAGATCACCAGCAGTACCGACAGCAACGGCGAACTCGCCGCCACATGGACTCTGGGCGACACCGCGATGACGCAGGAGGTACAGGCGCGTGCCTTTGCCGGCAGTGCCAATCTCTCCGGATCGCCGGTTTCATTTACCGCCAATGCCCGGGCTGGCGCGGCTGCCACGCTCGCGAAAAACGGGGCCAACAGCGGTGATGGTCAGGTCGGCTCCGCCAATCAACCGCTCAACCAGCCGTTTGTGGTAAAGGTGACGGATTTGACCGGCATCAATGTCGTGGCGGGCGTCAACGTGACTTTCAAAGTCACTGCAGGCAACGGCAAACTGGAGGGCGGCGTCACGACGCTCACCCGCGCCACCGGCGCGGATGGCTTGGCCGCGGTGATCCTGACGCTCGGCCCGCAAAATGGCGCCACCAACAGCGTCGAAGCATCGGCATCGGGCTTGAGCGGCAGCCCGCTCACGTTTTCCGCAGTGGCGGCCGTCCCCGGTAAATTCGAGATCAGCGGCGGCGGCAGTCAGCGCGGTTCCGCCGGTTATCTCACCAATGCGCCGCTTGCCATTCGTATTACCGATGCCGGCGGCAAAACCATTTCGGGGTATCCGGTGTTGTTCGAAGTCCTGGAGGGGGGCGGCACGATCAACGGCAAAAGCACCATCACGCTCAGCACCGAAGCGGATGGTGTGGCGCGCGCACCGTTCAAATGCGGGCCGGCTCCCGGGGGTCTCAATCGCATCAGGGCCAGCGCAACCGTGAATGGCCAGCAGGTTTCCGGTTCCCCGCAGATCTTTAGCATTCGCTCGCACGGGCTGAACCGCCTCAAACTCGAGAGCGGCAACAACCAGGAGGGCATTGTGGGGGAATTGCTGCCGGAACCGCTCAAGGTGTCGATTCGTGACTCGGCCGGCAAGGCCATCGCCGGTCAGGACGTGACATTCAAAGTCACTGCCGGTGAGGGACAGCTCGAAGGCAACGTGACGCAGAAGACCGTGAAGACGGACACCACCGGTTTCGTTGCCCTAACCCTGCGGCTCGGCACCAAGCCCGGCGAAAACCGTGTGACCGCGACCAGCAATCCCGCCACACTGCAGGGCTCGCCGATGCTGTTCAAGGCGACCGGTAAAGCCGGCCCGCCGGAAATTCTGGTGAAAGCGGCAGGAGACAGCAGCAAGGGCGTGGTCGGCAATCCGCTGCCAACGCCGTTGGTCGCGCAGGTGACCGACAAGCACGGCAATGGCATTCAGGGCATCGAGGTGACGTTTACGGTGAAAAGCGGCGGTGGCAATCTCGAAGGCCAGTCCAGCCTCAAACGAGTCACGAATGCCGAGGGCAAGGCGCAGGTGACGCTCACCCTGGGCATTACTGCCGGATTGCTCAACAACGTGGTTGAGGCCGAAGCCAAAAACGGTTCCGTTCCGTTGAAGAATTCCCCGGCGCGTTTTCGCGTTTCCGCGACCGCCAGCCGCGCGGTGACGATCGTGAACAACGGCGGCTCGGGCCTGACCGGCCGCGCCGGTGATTTGCTGTCTGAGTTTTTCCGGGTGCGCATCAATGACAAAGACGGCAATGGCGTGGAGGGTCATCCGGTGCGCTTCAGCGTCAAGCGGGGTGGCGGCTCGTTTCACCCCACGGGCGCGACGGATACCACCATCGTCACCAATGCCAGCGGCGTGGCTCGAATTCAATATCGCCTGGGCGGCGTGATCAAGCCCGACAGCCAGTTGGTGCATGCCACCGCGAATGACGGCATCACCGGTGATCTTATCGGTTCGCCGATCAAGTTTGTGGCCTATGCCAATGCCGGCCGGCCGTGCGACGGCAAGTCCTACGTGACCGCCGCCTCGAGCAGCAACCCGGCTGACGGCGTGACGCCGCTGCCGGTGACGATCTTTGTGCGCGACTGCTTCGGCAACCCGGTGAAGGGCGAGAGTGTCATCATCGAAGTGACGAACGGGCCCAATGAGATATCCCAGCCGGCGCAGGTGACCAACAGCAACGGCATCACCACCGGCAGCTTCACTTCCACGCGCTCGGGCGAGAAGGTGGTGACGGCGCGCATTCCCAGCGGCATCGCCATCACCGCCGGCGCCACCGTCACCTTCACGCCGCAGGCAGCGCAGCAAATGGCGCTGCGCGGCGGCAACAATCAAAGGGGCAACGTGAATGCCGCAGTGCGTGATCCGCTGTCTGTGAAGATCTCGGACCGCTTCGGCAACGGTGTGCCGAATCATCCGGTTTCCTTTGCGGTGAAGCGCGGCAGCGGCCGCATGTTCGGCGGCTCGCCGGCCGTGCAGGTGTTTTCGGATGAAGCCGGCATCGCACGCGCTTATTTCATCGGCGGCGCCAGCGCGGGGGAGAGCCAGGTCTATGCCGAGTCCGCCAACCTGGACAACTCGCCGGTGATTTTCATCGAAACGACGGAAAACAGCCCGGCGCGCAAACTGGTTTACGTGGGCGGCAACGGCCCCACCGGCACCGAAGGCCAGACCGGGGTGGCGGGCGAAGTGTTGCGCGATTCGATCGCGGTGCGTGTCACCGATGTCAACAACCGGCCGGTCTATGACGTGCCGGTGCGTTTCACCATTGCCTTTGGCGGCGGCAGTGTCAATCCATCGCTGGTGAATTCCAATGTCTTTGGCGAGGCCAAGGTGGCCTGGCGCTTGGGCGACAGTGCCGGCTTGAATACGCTGCGCGTGAGCGCGGAAGGACTGGAAGGCTCTCCGATAGACTTCTCGGCGTACGGCACCGGTGGCCAGGCTTGCTGTCTGGCTGGTCTGGGCGGCATCATCAACGGCTATGTCGGCGGCCTTTCGGATCCGATTCGCGTGAAAGTGAGCGACCGCAACGGCAATGGCGTGGACGGCCAGAAAGTCACGTTTGAGTTGATTGAAGGCACCGGCAGCCTTACCGCGACGGAGAGCTACACCAGCAACGGTGGCATCGCGAGCACGCGGCTGAACAACACCGATAATCTCAGCGGATTCCGCACGGTTCGTGCCCTCGTGCCGGGGTTGTCGGGTTCGCCGCTGCTGCTGCAGGTCTATGTCAAGCCCTCGGCGGCGGTGGCCATGATCGCCGTGGCGCGCACCAACAACCAAAGTGGTACCGTGAATCGTGCGCTCAATTTTCCCCTGCAGGTGAAGCTGCTGGACCGTTTCGGCAATCCCACGCCGAATGAATCAGTCAGTTTTGTGATCACCGGTGGTGGCGGCAGCTTCACTGGTTTGCCGAGCGTGTCGGCGCTGAGCGACACCGATGGCGTGGCGGCCGCCACCTGGACGCTGGGCGCCGCGCCCGGCCTCAATCAAGCCGTGGCGATCAAATCCGGCCTGCCCAATGTGGAATTTAGAGCCTCCGGCTTCACCAACAAGTTCCCGATCTTCATCGATGTCCCGGATCAAGTTGTGTTCGAAAACGAGCGGTTGGAATTCACCCTGCGCGCCAGCGATGACGATGGCGATCCGATCAGCTACGGCGCCGCCAATCTGCCGCCGGGCGCAACCTTCGATTCACTCAACACCCGCATCTTCACCTGGCGCACGGACTTCAACACCTCCAACAACGGCCCCGTGTACGAACCGTTGTTCTTCGCGCGTGACGGCAAGGGTGGGGTTGATATCGAGGCAGTGCGCATCACCGTGAAGAACACCAACCGGCCACCCGTTGTGCTCAGCCGGATTCCCGACCGCCTGCCCGATCGCAACGGCATGGATTCCACCGTGGTGGTGGACTCCACCGGCGTGGCGCGCTTCACCATGCGCGTGGTGGCGGATGACCCTGACGGCGATCGTTTGACCTATGCCTGGGAGCAAAACGGCGTGCGCGTCGGCACCAATGCCCCGTCCTATCGTTTCGTGGGCGTGCCGGTGTTTCACTATGTCCGCGTCACGATTTCGGATGGTTTCGATCAAGTCGTGGAAGACTGGCAGATCAAAGTGCCGGTGGTGTTGGTGAGTTTCTCGGCCAGCGCCGACGGCAAAAACGGCGTCAAGCTGGAGTGGCGCACGAGCAGCGAAAGCCAGAATCTCGGCTTCAATGTCTTGCGCAGCGCAGTGCGCAACGGCAGCTACACCAGGCTCAACCGCGAGCTGATTCCGCCGCGCCGCGATGGCGAGTATTCGTTTGTCGATGCCGACATTGCCGCGGGCGGCCGGTATTTTTACAAGCTCGAAGATGTTGATGCCAACGGCAATGTGACCACTCACGGTCCGATCCAAATCGAGGCCGCGCTGCCCACGGAGTTCGGGCTGAGCCAGAATTTCCCGAACCCCTTCAATCCCAGCACCAACCTTCAGTATCAACTGCCGCGGCCGGCGCAGGTGCGGCTGGTGATCTACAATGCGCTGGGCCAGTTCGTGAAGCAGTTGGTGCATCGCGAGCAGCCGGCCGGTTTTCACACCGTGGTGTGGGACGGCCGTGACCGCAACGGCAATCCGGTGCCCTCCGGCGTTTATCACTACCGCCTCGAGGCCGATGGCCTGGTCATCACCAAGAAGATGGTGTTGGCCAAGTGACCCGCCGCGGCAATGCCGCCGGCGAGACTTGACCGCCGATTGTGAACTGGCGTCTGTCAGGCAGAGAGAGAACCGCCCGGGCGCTTGATCCCGCAGCATGCGCAAGTCAAATTGAACTTGCTTCTGTTCCTGGTGAAGCGCCTGGGCGGTAGAGTTTTCAGACGGACGCAATTGGTTGAGTCAATGGACATTTGCTGTGGTGTAAACCGTTTTTGATTCTCACTTCTTCGCCGGCGCGCGGAGTTGCTGGTTGAAAATTTCGTCGGCAGATTCTCCGCCAGCGAGGGCGGAGCCGATTCAAGATTTTACCCCCAGGAGATGACATCGTGAGTGCGTCTTGGATCCCCAGCCTATTATCCGCTTTTACCCACCTCCGCAAAACTCGAAGCGAGAAATCTTATCCGGTCCGCCGGCCATGGCGCCTGACGCTGGCGGCCGTCCTGCTCAGTGCAGTCGCCGCTCACGCGCAACTGAAGATCATGCCGCTCGGCGATTCCATCACCGACGGCGACGGCTCCTCCAACGCCGCCGCCTATCGCAGCGGACTTTATACCCGCCTCACCAACGAGGGCATTGCCTTCGATTTCGTCGGCAGTCTCAACGGCGGCACCGGATTTCCGGACACGCAGCACGAGGGACACGGCGGCTACCGGGCCGATCTCATTCGCGACAACGTCAAATCCTACCTGCAGAAGAATCCTGCCAATCTCGTGCTGTTGCTCATCGGCACCAATGATCTCAACCAAAATCAGGGCGTGACCAGCACGCGCAACGAGATCGGCGAGATCATCGACAACATTTTTCAATTCAACGGCCTGATCGAAATCTATCTCGCCACGCTGCTGCCGCGCAAGGACAGCCATCAAAGCGAGGTTGAGGAACTCAATGCCCTGCTGCCCGACCTGGTGTTGAGCAAGCGCTCCCAGGGCGTGAAGATTTTTCTGGTGGATCTCAACACGCGCTTTCTCGCGGATCCCAACTGGCAGACGGCGCGCATGTTCGATGCCGTGCATCCCAACGATGCCGGCTATGATGTCATTGCCCAGGTCTGGTACGAGGAGATTCGCAAGAATCACGCGCCGCAAGTGGTGCGGGAATTTGAAGACAACTTCAACCGCACCGGGCCGGGGTTGGGCGCCAAATGGGCGTTCAACAGCGCGATGCAAATCAAGAACAACGAACTGGTCAATACTTCCACCGTCGATGCCTGGGACCGCTTCCTGGCGATCCCCAAAGAGATGACGAACCCGCGCATCGTCGAATTCAAGTACGGCGCCGGCAGCGATGAGGTCGGCCGTGCCTTCACCGGCCTGGCGGTGATGCTCAACAGCGCCGATCCCAACACCGCCGACGGCTATCTCGTTTTTCACAACCTCAACAACAGCACGGGGGAAAACACCATCCGCCTGCATGAATTGCGCGCGGGCGTGCCGGTGAATCCGGCGATTCAGATTCAGCCGGCGCGCGCGCCGGCGCCCAAAGCCGGCGATCTCTTCCGTGTCGAGATCGCCACGGACAACGACGGTCACAAATTCACGCTCACCACCGGCGGGGTCTTTGACGGCGTGCTGGTCGATCCACGGAAACGGCAGGGTAACGAGGGTGAGCTCTTTGCCGGCGTGCAAATCAACGGCGCCACCAACAACGGCGTCGACGATTTCTTTGCCACGACGGCCAGCGATTTGGCGGCGCCCGGCTCCATCACCGACCTGAGTGTGCTCGGTACCAGTTCCGCAGGCGTGACGCTGCAGTTCACCGCGCCCGGCGATGACGGCAACATCGGCCAGTGCACCAGCTATGACGTGCGCTACTCCACCACCGCCATCAATGCTTCGAATTTCAACCTGGCCGCCCGTGCCCTCGGTCTCAAGCCGCCGTCAATTGCCGGCACGCTGGAGAACCTCGAGGTCAGCGGCTTGCAGGGCGGTACGACGTACTACTTCGCCGTCAAAGCCGTAGATGACGGCGGCAACACCGGCGACATTTCGAATGTCGTGCAAGGCACAACGGCGCTGCTCGCCGCGCTCACCGACAACTTTGAACGCCCCGGCCCGGCGCTGGGCGAAGGCTGGGTGGCAGGCGCGGGTGTGGCGATCGTCAACGGCGCCATTCACAACAACGGCTCGGGCTATCAAGCCGCGGTGCTGAGCACCCGCCGGTATCCGCGCGAAGTCTCGCTCACCTGGGCGCCAACCGCGGTGCCGGGGCCGATCAATGAGAGCGGCATCCTGGTGATGGCGAGTAACGCGACCAGCCGGCCCAACGGCTATTTCATTCAGCACAACAACTCCTCCGGCAAGACAATCTTGTGGCGCGTGGAAAACGGCACGCTCACCAATCAGCTCGATAGCGGCAATTCCTTCGGCGGACAGATTGGGCCGGGCGCGGTCATGCGCGTGGAATACAACATTACCGAACAATTCAACTCCTTCACAGTATTCATCAACGGCAATTTTGATCGCGAACTGACAGATCCCCAAAAGCTTGAAAACGGGCCCTATGCCGGCTTCATGCTGGCGGCCGCCGGTGCGGAGAACGCCATTGATGCCATCTCAATTTCGGTGCCGATCAAGGAGGCCGCCAGCATCACGGCGGTCGCGGGCAATGATCAAGTGGCCTCGGTTGGCGCGACGTTGCCGCAGCCGCTGGTGGTGCGGTTGATGGATGGCGAGTCCAATCCCTCGCCCGGCAAGACGGTGGATTTCGTGGTGACCAAGGGCGATGCCGCGGTCAGCCCGCCGCCGGCGCCGGATGGGCACATTCGGATCGAAGCCGAGTCCGGCACAATTCAGGCGCCGCTGCGCGTGCGCAATGATGCCGAGGCCGCGCGCGGCAAATACCTCGTCTATCCCGCCGGCAACACCCAGGATGCCAAAGCCACCTATACCTTCGATATTGCGCAAGCCGGCACCTATATTATCTGGACCCGCAGCCGCAAGAATCAAGCGCCGGCCGGCAGTTGGATGGTCAGCGTCGATGGCGGCGCCGATCAAATTTATGATGTGTTTCAAGGGCAAATCAGCGACAAATGGACGTGGAACCGATTGAGCGGGCGCGGCAATGGTCCCGCGGAAAATCCCCAGTTCAATCCCCGGCAATTCAATTTTGCGGCCGGCCGCCACACCATCGAGTTCAAGGCGCGCTATGAAGAGACCTGGCTCGACAAATTCCTCATCACGTCCGATCTGAATTTCATCCCCACCGGCTTGGAAGACCCCGGCTTTGTGACGGATGGCAATGGCCAGGCGAGCGCCATCGTCACCCTGGGCCAAACTTCCGGGGAGGTGAAAATCGAAGCGCGGCACCAGAGCCTCGTGCCGGCACAGTTTACTGCCCTGGCCTCAGGCGGTGCGGCCGTGCGGCTGGCAGACCTGACCAACAACAATCAAACCGGCGCGGCCGGCAAAGAGCTGTTGCTGCCCTTTAGCGTGCGCGTGTATGATGCCGGCAATAATCCCACCGCCGGGCATCCGGTGAGTTGGGTGATTACCGCGGGCGAGGGCAGGCTCAGCAACTATACCAGCCTCACTGATCGCGACGGCAGAGCTTCCACCATGCTGACGTTGGGGCACGTGCAGGCCGAGAATCAGGTGGAAGCACGCAGCATTGGCAACAATGGCCTTCCGCTTACCAACTCACCGCGCCTCTTCAAGGCCACCGCGGTTTCCGGCTTTGCGAAGATTTTCAATCGGGTGGGCGGAAATAATCAAACAGCGCCGGCGCGCTCGGCCTTGCCGGAGAAAATCGCCGTGCGCGTGCTGGAGGAGAGCAACGTGGGCGTGCCCAACGTGCCGATCGAGTTCACCGTAAAGCGTGGCGGCGGCACGCTGGCTGCACAGACCGGTTTTCGCAACGGCGGTTTTGAAACCGCCAGTGGCACCACGCCGGCTTCGTGGTCGCTGTTGAACTCGCCAACCGCCAGCGAAGTTACCGCCTCCACCAATGCGCCGAAAGCGGGTTTGCGCAGCCTGGAAATCAACGCGGCGCGCAGCGGCGTGGGCGTGAGCCAATCACCGAAGTATGCAGAGAACACCAACTACGTGCTGACGTTTTGGGCGAAAGTGGTGAGCGGCACTGCCCAGGTGGTTTGGCAGCAGAGCAGCAGCACCGGTGAGTTGTTGCAGCAAACGATTGATCTGTTGCCCTCGGCGACCGGAGAGAGTTGGGTGCAATATCGTCTCTTTGGCGTCAATGGCACCGCCGGCAGCCGGCCTTTGCAATTCAAGACCAGCGGCAGCGGCCACTTCTTTGTGGATGATGTCCAACTCTATCCGGCGACGGACGCCAACGGCCGGCTGGCAACAACATGGACGGTTGGCGACACGGCGGGCAGTCAGGAAGTGCAGGCGGTCGCGCTGGTGGGCAGTTTGGCGAACAGCCCGGTGAGCTTCACGGCAAGCGCCACCGCCGGGCCGGCTGCAATGCTGCAGCCGGAGGGCGACATCAATTTGGTCGGCTCGGTCAATCAACCGTTGAGCAAGCCTTTCGTGGTGCGCGTGACCGATGTCACCGGCATCAACGGTGTCAGCGGCGTGGCGGTCACGTTCAAAATCACAGCAGGCGGCGGCCGTTTTCAAGAGGGCGGCACGACCAAGACCATTGCGACCGACGCCAACGGCCGGGCAGCGATCACCCTGATTCTGGGCGGACAGACCAATGTTGCGAACACGGTGGAAGCTTCGGCCAGCGGCCTGAGCGGCAGCCCAGTCGTTTTCACCGGCATCGCTGCCACGCCCGGCTCCTTCACCAAAGTTGCCGGCGATGACCAGCGTGGCTCTGCCGGCCGTGTGCTGAAGCAGCCGTTGACGATTCGCATCAAAGATGAAAACGGCAATGCCCTGCCGGGCTTTCCGGTGAAATTTGAAGTCAGCCAGGGCAACGGCAGTTTCGGCGGAAAAGCCACGGTCACCATCAACACCAATGCCGCGGGCGATGCCCAGGCCATCTTCACCTGCGATCCCGCGCCGGGCGCCACCAACCGCGTGCGCGCCTCGGCGACGTTCAACGGCCAGCCGGTGACTGGCTCACCGAAAACGTTTACGGTGGTGAATTATGGCCTGAAACGAATGCAACTGGCCTCCGGCAATGAGCAGACCGGTATTGTCGATCAATTCCTGCTCAATCCACTGGCAGCAGCGGTGGTTGATTCGGCAGAGCAAGGCATCGCCGGCCGGGAGGTGGTGTTCAAAATCACGGAGGGCGGCGGCAAGTTGGAGGGAGGTGTCACGGAAAAGGCCGTGCCAACCGATTCGTTGGGCCAGGCGCGTGTGCGCTGGCGCCTGGGCATTCGGCCGGTCGTCAATCGCGTTAGCGCCACGATCACTCCGGCTTTGCCAGGCTCGCCGGTGCAATTCACCGCGACCGCAGAGGTGGATGCGCCGGCGACTCTGTCGAAAGTTGCTGGCGACAGCGCGCGCGGGGTCGTGGGCAATCAGCTCGGTGTGCCGTTTGTGACCAGGGTGGTGGACAAACACGGCAACAACGTGGCCAATGTCGAGGTCATTTTCAAAGTGGTGGCAGGAGGGGGCAATCTGAACGGCCAGTCGAGCGATACGGTCAGGACCAATGCTGAAGGTCGCGCGCAGGTGACGCTCACGCTGGGACCGGCAGCCGGCAGCTACAACAACGTCGTCGAAGCGCGCGCCAGCAACGGCTCGATCCCGCTGGCCAACTCGCCGGTGCGCTTTGTGGCGAGCGCGGAAGCGAGCAAAGCCGCGAGCCTGGCGACCGAAAGCGGCAACCGGCAAACCGGCAGCTCGGGTGAGTTGTTGGCGCAGCCGTTGCGCGTGCGCGTGCGTGACGCCAACGGCAATAGCGTCAAGAATCATCCCGTGCGCTTCACCGTGTTGCGGGGCGGGGGCGCTTTCAGTAGCGGTGCCAGCGATTCCACGGTGATGAGCAATGACAATGGCATTGCCCAGTTGACCTGGCGCCTTGGCCCGGCCGTTTTGCCGGACAGCCAGCTTGTGCAGGCCGCTGCCAATGATGGCGTCAATCCCCTGAACAATTCGCCCCTGCGCTTTGTGGCGTTTGCCACCGGCGGCAAACCGAGCGCGATTACGTCCTACGTGCAGGCGAGCGGAGCCGTGCCGGCCGACGGTTTGACACCCATGCCGGTCACCATTTTCGTGCGAGATGTGTATGACAATCCCGTGCCCGATCAGGCGGTGATTATCGAAGTCACCAACGGCCCGAATGAGATTTCGCAGCCCACCAAGAAGACGGACCGCGACGGCAAAACCACCGGCAGCTTCACCTCGCGGCGCGCCGGCGCGAAGACCGTCACGGCGCGCATTACCAGCGGCATCAGCATCACCAACGGCTCGACTGTGCAGTTTCTCGCGCTCGCCCCGCAGCAATTGTCGCTGGCCAGCGGCAACAGTCAAACTGGCAACCTCTACACTGCAACGCCTGATCCTCTGCGCATTAAAGTCGAAGACCGGTTTGGCAATGGCGTAGCCGGGCATCCGGTGATTTTCTCCGTGAAAACGGGTGACGGCCGCTTTCCCGACGGCAACCGCAGCCTGCGCGTGAGCTCCAATGCCAGTGGCATTGCGGAGACCCACTATGTCTTCGGCAGCACCATCGGCGAAAGCCAGATTTGGGCGGAGTCCGCCGGTCTGAACAACTCCCCCATCATTCTCACCGCCAATGCCGTCAACCGGCCCGCGCGCAAGCTGCTCAGCATTGCGGGGAATGATCAAACCGGCATCGCGGGCGAGGAATTGCCGGATTCGATTAGCGTCAAAGTGACCGACAATACCAACCGGCCGGTGGCCAACATCAATGTGAATTTTGCCGTGGCCTTCGGCGGCGGGTATGTCAGCCATGCAGTGCTGCGCACCAATATTCACGGACTCGCCACCGTGGCCTGGCGCCTGGGTGATCAAGTGGGTTTGAACACGCTGCGGGTCAGCTCGGCAGGCCTGGAAGGCTCACCGCTTGATTTTCGCGCCATTGGAATTGGCGGCCAGCCATGCTGTATGAATTCCATTCTTGCCACCGCGCCCTCGGCGCCCGTGGGCGGCACGCTGTCCGTCACGGCGTTTCGTGTCAGTGACCGTTTTGGCAATGGTGTGGACGGCATTCCGGTGCGGCTCGAAATTGTCTCTGGCACCGGCGTGCTGCTGGCGCCGGAGGCCATTAGCAAAGACGGCGGTCTGGTGAGCTTCACCATCATGTTTGACCACGTCAGCGGACCCCGAAAAATTCGCGCCCGCGTCAGCACGCTGCCGATTGCGCCGCAAACCGTGACGGTTTATGCGACCGCGGCGGCGGCCGCGGCCATGGCGGCGGTGCCGCGCACCAACAACCAGGGCGGCACCGTGGGCAAGCCGCTCAACTTTCCGCTGCAGGCAAAGTTGACCGATCGCTTCGGCAATCCCGTGCCCGATGAATCGGTGAATTTTGTGATCACGGCCGGCGGCGGCTATCTCAACGGCCAGCCCAATCTCTCCAGCGCCGGCGCATTGAGTGACAGCAACGGCGTGGCGGCGGTGAGACTGACGCTCGGTCCGAACCCCGGCGTGAATCGTGTCAAGGTCATTCGTTCCGGTCTGCCGGAGGTCGAGTTCGTCGCCAACGGCTTCACCAATAATTTCCCGATCTTCACCGACGTGCCGGATCGGCGCTTGACCGAGGGCGAGCGGGTGGAGTTCACGCTGGCGGCGAGGGATGAGGATGGCGATCCCATTCGATTCGGCGCGGGCAATTTGCCGCCGGGCGCCACTTTTGATTCACTCGCGACGCTCACTTTCACCTGGGTGCCGAATCTCAATGCCGCGGGCGTCTATGAACCGGCCTTCTATGTGCGCGATAATCGCGGCGGCATCGACATCGAAATCGTGCGCCTTGAAGTGTTGAACCGCAATCGTCCGCCGCGCATCGTGAGCCGCAGCCCGGTGGGCGACGCGAACCCGAACAAGCCCGACACCACGCTGATTACCGAACCCGGCAAACAGGCACGTCTCACACTGCGCGTGCAGGCGACGGACGAAGACGGCGATCCACTCAGCTTCATTTGGGAGCGGAACGGCCTGCCGGTCGGTGGTGACTCCGCGCGTTACACGCTCATCACCGCGGAGAGCTACAGCGCCATCAAGGTCACTGTGTCGGATGGCACCGATCACGTCGCCACGGACTGGTTGATCAAGGTGCCGGTATCGCTGCTCAGCTTCTCGGCGAGCGCGGCAAATGCCAGGGGGGTGATTTTGAGCTGGAAAACTTCGGGCGAGACCAACTTTGCCGGCTTCAACGTGCTGCGCAGCCAGGCACGCAACGGCCAATATCATCAGCTCAACAACGGCATTCTCCCACCGCAGCCGGGCGGCGAGTATTCCTTCGTGGATGAAACCGCGAGCGCGGGGAGTCGCTATTTCTACAAACTCGAAGAGATTGATTTGAACGGCAATCTCATCAGTCACGGCCCGCTTCAGATCGAAGTGGCGCAGCCGGCAAGCTTTGCCTTGCGTCAGAATTACCCGAATCCCTTCAATCCCTCGACCAGCATCCAGTATCAACTGCCGCACGCCGCGCAGGTGCGCTTGACGATCTTCAACACCCTGGGCCAGGTGGTCACGCGACTGGTGAATCGCCGGCAGGAGGCGGGCTTTCACACGGTCATGTGGCACGGCCGCAATCACGCCGGCGAGCCGGCGCCCAGTGGGATCTACTACTATCGCTTGGAAGTCGAAGGCGGGTTCGTGGAGACGAAGAAGATGGTCCTGGCGAAATAATCGCGTGACGACGCGCCCTCAGCGGCCGGTGCTGCCGAAGCCGCCGGCCGAGCGGGCGGTTTCATTCAACTCTTCCACCTCAACCAGTTCCGCCCGCGCCACAGCGGCAATTACAAGCTGCGCGATGCGATCGTGCGGGTTGATGGTGAAGGACTGCTGGCGGTGATGATTGATGACGATCACATTGATCTCGCCGCGATAGTCGGCATCCACTGTGCCCGGCGAGTTCAACAGCGTGACCGCGTGATTGAGCGCCAAACCGCTGCGCGGCCGCACCTGGGCTTCATAACCGGGCGGCAATTCCAAGGCAATGCCGGTGGGAATCAGGGCCGATTCGCCCGGCGCCAACACTTTGGCCGTCTCCAGCCGGGCATGCAAATCCATGCCGGCGGCCAGCGCGGTTTTGTATTCCGGCACGCGCGCCGCCGGATGCAGTTTCTTGACCTTGACGCGAATGTTCAAGCGTGGACGATCCTTCTGAGGTTGGTAACGTTTCCGGATTCTTCGTTCGTCTGATCCCGTCTTTCGCCTAGCCAAACACTGTGGCGACTTCCCGCTGCAGTTGTTCGAAAAGCGAAGTGTTGCATCCCACCGGCAAGTTTTGCACGAGACTCTCCGCCACCCCGCGGTAATACCATTCCTGCTGCTCGCGGCCGCGATTGAAACGCTGCCACACCGCCTCTCCCAGACGCTGCAGTTCCAGCGCAATGCTGCGCAGATTGTGCAGTTTATCCGCCGCCACCACCAGCTTCACCGGCGCGGGCGCGGTGGCGAGAAAGGTAATTGTGTGTTGTTTGCGCTTTTCCCAGGGCAGGGATTTGTCCGGCTCCGAGCATTGCGCCACCAGTTCGGCAATGGTGGCGCCGAAATCCCGGCGCAGCGTTGCGAGCGTCACCGGCGTGTCTTCGATCACATCATGCAAGATGCCCGCGACCACGACTTCGGTCGCGCAGCCGGCATCAAGCAGCAGCAAGCCGACGGCACAAGGATGCACGATGTAGGGGATATCAGTGCTCTTGCGCGTTTGCTGGCGGTGCGCGAAAGCGGCAGTGGCGAGGGCGCGATCGATCATCGCCCAATCGTGGGTGTGATCGCGAGTCTGGGGCTGGGGAGTTTGCATCTGAAACCTTTGCTTTGGTACGCCGGTCAAAATACGAAATCGCCGCCCTCACATTCAAGGCCGAATTCGGCGCACCGCAGAAGAGATCGCGCTTGACTTTCCATTTGCTGATGTCTACTTTGCCGGGCGCTGACAAGCGAGTTGGTGTCTGTGCGAAAGAATTCCAGCCTCGGCAACGAGAGTTGAACGCGCACCGCTCGCCGGCTGCGCTTTAATGCTCTGTTTTTCAGTCGAGGCCGGGACTTCAACCCTGGCACCGGAACAACCGAAAACGACCCCCGGCATGCGCCGCATTCTCAAGAACACGATACTTTCCGTTCCATTTTTGACCTTCCTCGGAGTGACGCTGGTCGATACCGTGTGGTTCATGATCGAGCGCATCCCCGAGATTGTGCGCCTGTTGCGGGACGGCGTGTTGCTGGCGGCCATCGTGATGCTCCTGCCACTGCGACAGCAGATCAGGGTCTTCTCCGAGCGCCGCATTTTTCACACCCTGCGCTACATCTTCTTGACCGCCCTCACCGCGCTGGTGGTGATGATTGTCGTTGACCAGTATGTAATCGCGGCCCCGGATGCCCCGTTTCCCGCTTCGCGGCTGTTCGTTTCCACGCGCCATTTTCTCATCGGCACCGCGGCCGCGTTCTTGCTGGTGCTGCTGCACCTGCTGCTTTCCGGCCTGCTCGCCAATCTGATTTTCTACAAAAGCAAGAGTTCGACGCTGCGCAACTTTCGCCTGCTGGTGTTTGCCATGCTGCTGGTGGCGGCGACCTCTTCCGCGCGCGGCCGCGTGAGCTTCTTTGTGGCTTTCGAGCAAAACTGGCTTGCGGATATCCCCTTCATCCTGCTGTTGCTGTTAATCGTGGTCAATGCTTTTCGCCATCGCTGGATCGATTATCTCAATCGCCGGCAGAAGTGGGTGGTGTTTCTCGCCTCCGGGCTGGCGTGCGGCCTGGGCATCATGTTGACGCAACGCCTGCCGAGCAGCTTCGTGGCGGATTACAGCATCGCCTTTGCCGCGGTTTGCGGCGCGATCGCGCTGTTCTTCAGTGTCTATGCCGGCGTCACTGCCTTTGCGCTGCTGCTGCATTTGCCCACCGCGGGCAGTTTCGACGAGAAAATCAACGCCATCAAGACGCTGCAGGAGCTGAGCCAGTCCATCAGCCATTTCATGGAGCGCGAGCAGTTGATGGCAATGATCACGCAGCGGGCGCTGCAAGTCACGCGCTCCGATTTTGCTTGGCTGGAGCTGCTCGAAGAGAACGGCGCGCCGCCACGGTTGCGCTCGGCGGTCAACCTCACCGACCGCGAGCAGCAGGAGATGCCGATGAGTCGCGAAGCCGGCATCAGCGGCTGGGTCATTCAAAATCAAAAGAGCCTGCTGATAAATGACGTCACCGCGGATGCGCGTGCGGCCGGTGTGCGGCCGTGGAAGAAGGACATTGGCGCCATTCTGGCGGTGCCGTTGATGTCGCGCGGGCAGATACTCGGCGTGCTGTTCTCGGCCAAACAGGATTACTTCGGCTACGATCAGTTCGATCAGGATATGCTGCAATCCTTTGCCGACCAGGCCGCGATTGCCTTTCACAATGCCCATTTGCTCGCGGAATCCATCGAGAAGGAGCGGTTGTCGCAGGAGTTGCGCGTCGCACACGAAGCGCAGACCAAGCTGCTGCCCAAAGTCATGCCGGTGGTGCCGGGCCTCGAGGTCGCGGGCGTCAGCGTGGCGGCGCAGGAGGTGGGCGGAGATTACTATGATGTTTTCACCCGTGGCCGCAAGCTCGTGGTGGTGGTGGGCGATGTTTCGGGCAAGGGCGCAGCCGCGGCATTCTACATGGCGCAGGTGAAGGGCGTGGTCGAAGCGCTCGGCCGTCATTATGATTCGCCGCGTGAGGTGCTGATCCACACCAACCGCATTCTGAGCCGCAGCCTCGAGAAAAACCTGTTCATCACCCTGCTCTATGCCGTCTTTGACCCCGACAGCATGACCATGACCTTCAGCCGCGCCGGCCATAATCCCCTGCTGCAATCGCCGAATACCAGCGTGCCCACTTTTCTGCAACCCTCGGGCATGGCCATTGGCCTGGAGGAAGGGCCGGCGTTTGAAGCCGCATTGGAGGAAATAACGCTGCCGGTGGTCGCCGGCGATTTTTTTGTCTTCTACACGGACGGCGTGGTGGAGGCGCGCAACGACAACGACGAAGAATTCCAGGAAAAATCGCTGCTGGCGGTGGTGCAACGCCGTGACTACAAGACGGCCGATGCCCTCAAGGACCACATCTTGCTGAGCATCTATGATCACGTCGGACTTGCCAACACGCATGATGATTTCACGGTTGTCGTGGTGGGCGTCACTGAGCAGTCGCGCCGTGCTGCGCGAACGCTGAGCACGGAACCGGCAGTTGAGACCGCAGCCACAGGAGTGCCGACATGAATGCCTTCGAGCGCCTCGCTGAACAGAAAATCCTCGCAGCGATTGCCAACGGGGAATTCGACAATCTTCCCGGTCACGGCCGGCCGCTCAATTGGGAGGATGATTCCGCCATTCCCGCCAGCCTGCGGCTGAGCTTCAAAATCTTGAAGAACGCCAACCTCCTGCCGGAGGAAATGCAGATCAAGAAAGACCTCGTCGCGTTGCAGGAACAGTTGGCAGGCGCGTCTGCAGCAGAGTCGCAACGGCTGCGCCGCCAGATTCGTGAATTGGAAACGCGCTTTCATCTCCTGATGGAGCGCCATCGCCGCTCCCTCAACAATCCCGCCTCCCGGCATGAATGAATCCCGTGTTTGCATCATTGGCGCCGGCGCCTGCGGCATTGCGGCGGCCAAAGTGCTGCATGACAAAGGCATTCCCTTCGACTGTTTCGAGAAGGGTTCGACGGTCGGCGGCAACTGGCGCTATCTGAATGACAACGGCCAGTCCTCGGCATATGCCTCGCTGCACATCAACACCTCGAAAGCGCGCATGGCATTTTCTGATTTTCCCATGCCGCAAGACTATCCGGACTATCCCCACCACTCCCAGATTGCCAGGTACTTCGACGACTACGTCGATCATTTCGGTTTTCGCGACAAGATCACTTTTCGCACCGAGGTGGTGCATGTCGCGCCGGCGGCCGGCGGCAGTTGGGAAGTCACGCTCGCCGGCGGCAAGACCGGCCGTTATCGTGCCGTGCTCGTGGCCAATGGCCATCACTGGGATCCGAAGTGGGCGCATTTCCCCGGCCGCTTCGACGGTCTGCGCCTGCACTCACATGATTACAAGACCCCCGATTTGTTTGTCGGGAAAAACGTTCTGGTCATCGGTATCGGAAATTCCGGGGTCGACATTGCCTGTGAAAGCAGCCGGGTGGCGGCACAGACGTTTCTCTCCACCCGGCGCAGCGCCCATGTGATCCCCAAGTACATTCTGGGCAGGCCCGTCGATCAATTTACCACGCCCTTTACCAGCAGGCTGCCGCTGGCCGTGCAATCGCTCGGCATGCGTTTGCTGCTTTGGCTGGCGCGTGGTTCGCAGGCACGCCTGGGCTTGCCGGAACCGGCGCACCAGCTTCATCAAGCGCATCCCACCATCTCCTCCGATTTGCTGACGTTGATCGGCCATGGTCGGATTAAAATCAAACCGAATGTCAAAATGCTTGCCGGCGACACGGTGGTGTTTGAAGACGTCAGCCGCGAACGGATCGACTGCATCGTCTACGCCACCGGCTACAATATCTCCTTCCCGTTTTTCAAGCCGGAAGTTTTGACGGTGCGGGACAATGAACTGCCGCTCTACCGCCGGGTGGTGTCAGTGCAGCATCCGCATCTCTATTTCATCGGTTTCTTGCAGCCGCTGGGCGCCATCATGCCGCTGGCCGAGCTGCAGGCGCAGTGGGTCGCCAGCCTGCTTGCCGGCGAGTGCAAACTGCCGAGCGCCGCAGCAATGCAGCGGGAAATCATCCGCGAACGGAAGCGCATGCGCCGGCGTTACGTCGAGTCAACCCGGCACACGATGCAGGCGGATTTTTATTCGTACATGCGACAAATCAAGCGTGAACGACGCAGGAAATGACGGCAGGGAATACGGAAGGGCAGGATAGTGCTTGCCAGAGACGCATCACTCAGTCGTTGGGATGGGCTTCGAGCGCAGCCACTCGCGTATCGAGTTCCTGCAGAGTGTGGTTCTGCCGCACGTCGGATTCTTCCAAAACACCGACGCGGCTTTCGATGCGATCATCCCGGGCAGCCAGCGCTTTCTTTTCCATGTCGAAATCGGTGAAGTATCTGCTGATACGATCGACAATGGTGTAGATTTGATCTCGAAATTTCATGTTTTCTTCTCTTTCTTTCTCGACGACTCTATAGACCTGGTTGATCAATTCCACGGTCTTTTGCCAGTACAATTCCACTTTCGCTTCCAGTCTGTCCTGGCGATCCACGATTTCCCTCATAACCGCCTCGAGATGGTTCATTCTGCCCAGGAGAGACTTTTGGCTTTTTTCCAGACTGGTTTGTCTTTTCTCCAGGCTGGTTTGTCTTTTCTCCAGTCTGGTTT
>JBBIKM010000061.1:0-28648 GCA_037445455.1 bacterium
AAGGGGACAAGGAGGCGGGTGGAGGGAGGGGGTCATGTTCAGGTGGTGTTATCGCGGGTGGGCAGTCGGGTTGATTGCGGCAGCAGGCCGCAGCCGACCTTTTGCTTGCATCTTTAGGTCGTTTTTATTAACATCCGCGTCAATTCAGTGCGAGCGCCGCCACATGCCGGCGGGGAGATGCCACTGTCAAGAAGATTCCTGATGAGCAGCCGCTGTTGCCGCATGCCCGTGAAACCTCTCCCAATTCTTGCTGCCATCATGCTGTCCAACCTTTGGCCAACAATGGCGCCCCTCGACGCGCCCCGCCAGGATTCCGGCCGCGCGGCATTGGAAAAGAGTTGGAGCCGGGGCTGGGATCATTACCAGCACCGGCGATATGCCGAAGCATTACCGCATTTCTGGCAGGTGGCGACGCACGACACCGCGCGCCGATTCGACAAGGTTTTCAACTACCTCGGACAGGCATATTTCAAGCTCGGCCGCGCGGACAGCGCGCTTCACATTTATGCCCTGGGCGTGGCACGATTCCCCGCGGATGACAACCTGAGACGCAACCTGGCTTTTCTTTACACCAGCCGGGGCGATTACGCGGCTGCGATCACGCAATACCGCGAGCTGCAGCAACGCGGGCAGGCCACGCGGGAAGATTTGCGCAAATTGGCCGGTCTGTACCGCCGCACCGGTCGCGAGCAGGAAGCGCTGCCGCTGTTTGAAACGCTGGTGGCAGCCAACCCGGCCGATGCCGAAGCACGCCGCCAGCTCGAAGAGTTGTATCAGTCCAGCGGCGCGACGGAAAAATGGCTGGCGAGTTTGGAGCACACGCTGGCACGCCAGCCGGAAGACACGCTCAGCTTGTTGCGGTTGGCCAAGGCGCGTCTGGAGCGCCACGAATACCAGTCCGCGCTGGCGCTGCTTGATCGCTATCTTGCGCTGGCGCCCGCTACTGCGAAGGCGCTTGGCCTGAAGGGCGAGGCGCAGAAGAATTTGGGGCAATTTGCGGCGGCGCTCGCCACTTTCGAGCAGGCGCGCGCGCGTGCGGGGCACGATGCCACGCTGTTGGTGCAGATCGCCGCGTGTCATTGCGGCTTGCGGCAATATGCCGCAGCGCGTGCCTGCGCGCAGCAGGCGCTGCAGCGCCGGGCAGACTACGGCAGCGCGCTGCTCGTACTCGGCGAGATTTATGAAACCTGCGCGCGCGAGTGTGTGCGCGCCAGGGGCCGGGTGGAATTCGACGACAAGCTGGTTTTTCAACTTGCCTACGAGGCCTATGACCAGGCCCAACAGGATTCGGCGACGCGCACGGAAGCGAAACAACGGATGGCAGCTCTCGCTTCGCTGCTGCCCGGCAGTGAAGACTATTTCATGAACAAAAATCATGGCCAGGCAACCGGACCGTGCTACGCATGGCTCCACCACTAGGCGGCCGCGCAGCCGCAAAAGGAGATCGTTTGTGCAGCATCTGAGCAAGACCGACCCGGAAGTGCATCGCGCGGTGCTTGATGAGATCAACCGGCAAAACGAGACGCTGGAGTTGATCGCTTCGGAAAATCACTGCAGTCTGGCGGTGCTGGAGGCGCTCGGCCAGCCGATGACGAACAAGTATGCCGAGGGCTATCCGGGCAAGCGCTACTACGGCGGTTGCGAATATGTCGACCGCGTCGAAGATCTCGCGCGCGAGCGGGCCTGCCGCTTGTTCGGCGCGGAATACGCCAACGTCCAACCGCACTCCGGCAGCCAGGCCAACCTGGCCGCGTACTTCACCTTTCTGAAGCCGGGTGACACGATTTTGGGGATGAATCTGGCGCATGGCGGCCACCTGACCCACGGCAGCCCGGTGAATTTCTCCGGCAAGATCTTCAATGTCGTCTTCTACGGCGTGGACGAAGAAACCCAGCGCGTGGACATGAATCGCGTGCGCGAGCTCGCCCGCCAGCACAAGCCGCAATTGCTCATCGCCGGCGCCAGCGCCTATTCGCGCCAGTTCGAGTATGGCGTCTTTCGCGAAATCGCCGATGAAGTGGGCGCCAAGCTGGTGGCGGACATCGCGCACCCCGCCGGCCTGATCGCCACGCGGCTGCTCGAAAGCCCGCTGCCGCACTGCCACGTGGTGACCACCACCACGCACAAAACCCTGCGCGGCCCGCGCGGCGGCATGATCCTGATCGGCAAGGACGAAGAAAACGACATGGGCCTCACCACGCCCAAGGGCCGCAAAAAGAAATGGTCGGAGTTGATCGATTCCGCCGTGTTTCCGGGCTTTCAAGGCGGCCCGCTGATGCACGTGATCGCCGCCAAAGCCGTGGCCTTCAAGGAAGCGTTGCAAATCGAGTTTCTGGAATACTCGCGCCAGGTGATCGCCAACGCCCAGGCGATGTGCAACAAGCTCATCGATCTCGGCTACGACATTGTTTCGGGCGGCACCGACACGCATCTCTTTTTGGTCGACCTGCGCAATCGCGAGCTGACCGGCAAGGATGCCGAGGCCGCGCTGGAGAAAGCCGGCATCACGGTGAACAAGAACATGGTGCCCGGCGATTCACAGCCCCCGACGGTGACCAGCGGCATTCGCATCGGCACGCCGGCGCTCACCACGCGCGGCATGAAGGAAAACGAGATGCGCGAAGTCGCCTTCTTGATTGACAAAGTGCTTTCCGACATTCGGAATGAGACCACGATCGCTCGCGTGCGAGAGCAGGTTCTCGACTTGAGCCATCGTTTCCCCCTGTACGCGGAGTTAACCTCGAGCGAATAGGTCGAACCATGCGTTGTCCCTACTGCAATCACGAGGACAGTCGCGTCATTGATTCGCGCACCAGCAACGAGGGCCGCGTCGTCCGACGCCGGCGTGAGTGTCTCTCTTGTCAAAAACGCTACACCACCAAGGAATACATCGAGGAAACGCCGCTGATCGTCGTCAAAGGCGACGGGCGGCGGGAGTCCTTCAACCGGGAAAAGATTCTGCACGGCATTCAGATCGCCTGCAGCAAGCGGCCGGTCTCGATGGAAACCATCAACAAGTGCGTCGATGAAATCGAATCGCGCCTGCGCGATGGCAACCACGAGGAAATCAGCTCGCGGCTGATCGGCCAACTGGTGATGGAAAAGCTGCGCAAGATCGACGAAGTGGCCTACGTGCGCTTCGCCTCGGTTTACCGGAAGTTTCAAGCGAAAGAGGAATTTCTCGAGGAACTCAAGGGCCTCGAGATCTTTGCATGAGATGGAAGCACCCCCCCAAGAGGTCAAACGGCCGCGCCGGCGCCTGGACGAACGTGAAATGCCATTTCTCGATCATTTGGAAGAATTGCGCCGGCGCATTTTCTATTCGCTGTTGTTTGTCGTGCTGGCCACGCTCGCCAGCCTGTTTTTCATCAACCAGATCTTTGCGTTTCTGGTGGCCCCTTACAATGACGCGCTCCGTATCGCGGCCGAGGGCCAGCCGGCCGGCGCAGCCGGCTCATCGCGGCTGGTGTTTTTCACCCCCACCGGCGGCTTCATGATTTATGTCAAACTCGCGGCCACTGCCGGCCTGCTCGCCAGCCTGCCGTTCGTTTTCTACCAGCTCTGGAAATTCGTGGCGCCCGGCTTGCTGGAGCAGGAGAAGCGCTTCGTGCCGGCGCTGGTGTTCTTCACCGTGCTGTGCTTCGGACTGGGCGCCGCTTTTTGTTACTACGTCGTGCTCAAGTTCGGTCTGGGATTCCTGCTCAGTTTCCAGTCGGTGGATCTCATGCCGATGATTTCGATCGAGGAATACTTCGGCTTCGTCACGGCGTTGATTTTCATCTTCGGCATTCTCTTTGAAATGCCGGTGATTGCCTATTTGCTCACCCGCATCGGCCTTCTGACGCCGGAGTTTTTGCGGCAAAAACGGCCCTACAGCATCATTGCCATCTTTGTCGTTGCCGCGATCATCACGCCTTCCGTGGATGCCTTTACCCAGATCCTGCTCGCCGTGCCGCTGATGGGATTGTATGAAATCAGCATCTGGATCTCGCGGCTTGCCCTGCCTGCGGCGGTGCGGAACGCCTTGCGCGAAGCCGGCACGCCGTGAGCCTGCCGGACGCCTCCCCGCCGGCGCGCCATTCCTGTGCACCCCTGCCTGGGCAGTTGCCGAGGTGTGACGGCACACAAGCCGCGCGCCGCGGATCGACAGCCAGCACCTTTTGCAGCAAACGCGCCTGCCCAAGCAACAGCCGGGGGCGCAAATGACTCAGACGGAGCTTGCATGAGCATCAAATCCGATCGTTGGATTCGCCAAATGGCGCTCGAACACAAAATGATCGAGCCTTTCGAAGACCGGCGCGTGCGGCCGCAGGTGATTTCCTACGGCTTGTCCTCCTACGGCTATGACGTCCGGATCGCCGATGAATTCAAAATCTTCACCAATGTCTTCGGCGCGATGGTGGACCCCAAGGCCTTTGACCCGAAATCGTTCGTGGATTATCGCGGCGATGTCTGCGTGATCGCGCCCAACAGCTTTGCGCTTGGCCGCACGATCGAATATTTCCGCGTGCCGCGCAACGTGATGACCATCTGCGTCGGCAAATCGACCTACGCCCGCTGCGGCATCATCACCAACGTCACGCCGCTGGAGCCCGGCTGGGAAGGCTACATCACGCTCGAAATCTCCAACACCACGCCCCTGCCCGCCAAGATCTATGCCCATGAAGGCATCGCCCAGATTCTGTTCTTCGAGAGCGATGAGGACTGCGAAGTCTCTTATGCCGACAAAGCCGGCAAATACCAGGGGCAGACCGGTGTCACGCTGCCAAAGGTTTGACCGGCATGTACGATCTGCACACTCACACCAGCCGCTCCGACGGCCAGTACTCGCCCGAGGAACTGGTCACCCTCGCCGCTGAAAAAAAATTGCAGGGACTGGGGATCACCGATCACGATGAAATCGGCGGCATCGAACGCGCGCTGGCGCAGGCCGCGATCGCCGGTGTGGACATCATCCCCGGCGTCGAGCTGAGCACCAGCCATCGCGGCTATGACGTGCACATCCTGGGCTATTTCATCGATTACGGCGACGCCGGGCTGCTGCGCTTCCTGCACACGCTCAAGGATCAACGCCTCAGCCGGGCCTCCCGCATCGTCGAGAAACTCAATCACCTCGGCTTGACCATGTCTTTCGATGCGGTCCTGGAAGTAGCCGGCGAGGGGTGCGTCGGCCGGCCGCATGTGGCCAATGCGCTGGTGCGCGAAGGTTACGTCACCACTTTTCAGGACGCGTTCAATCACTATCTCGCGGAAGACAAGCCGGCCTTCGTGCCCAAACCCGAACTGGCGCCGGCCACGGGCATCGCCGTCATTCACCAGGCCGGCGGCCTGGCCGGCTTGGCCCATCCCGGCCAGAATCTCACGGCGGAAATCGTGCTGGAAATCATCAAGCTCGGGGTTGACGCCATCGAAACCATTCATCCCAAACACAGCGGCGAGCGCCAGCGCTTCTTTCAAGCCCTGGCGGAAAGATTCGGTCTGCTGCAAACCGGCGGCTCGGATTTTCATGGCGGCGCCAAAGGCCTGGAGAAACTCGGGCAGTACACGATTTCGCGCGAACAGGTCGATCGCCTGCGCGAGTTTGTCGAAGGGAGAAGAAAAAAATGGCATTGAAATGGCGTTGCGTCACCGTGGGGCCGTTCGCGATGAATGCCTATCTGCTGTGGGATGAGCCAACCCGCGCAGGCGTGCTCATCGACCCGGGCGATGAAATCGACCGGATTGCCGGGGCGGTCGAAGCCAGCGCGGTGCAGTTGGAGCGCATCGTGCTCACCCATGCGCATCTCGATCACGTGCTGCACTGCCGCGCCGCACAGGAAAGATTCGATCTGCCGGTTTATCTGCATCGCGATGATGTGCCGCTGCTGCAAAATATCGGGCGGCAGGCGGAACTGCTGGGCTTCAGCCTGGGTTACATTCCGCCGCCGCAAGTGGCGGGCTATCTCACGGAAGGCGATACCCTCACGCTCGGCCGGAGCCAGCTCAAGGTTCTGCACGGCCCGGGGCATTCGCCCGGCAGCCTGATGCTAATTGGTGACAAGCTGGCCGTGGTCGGTGATGTTCTGTTTCGCGGGTCAATCGGGCGAACCGATCTGCCGGGCGGCTCTTATGCAACTTTGATGAAGACGATCACGGAAAAGCTGCTGGTCCTGGAGGATGAGGTGGTGGTGTTGCCGGGTCACGGCGAAGACACGACGATCGGATTCGAGCGGCGCCACAATCCGTTTTTGCAGCCGGGCAGCGAGCTTTTTGACATGGATTGACCGGCCCGCGCCGGCACGCTGTTCTTGCCTTCCAACACGCGGCCGGCCGCCGCCAGGTCTGCTGCACTGCCATGAGGAGCAACCGTACAATGATCACGCTCAATGACGTCAAAGCGGACGCTTTGGTCGACGCCTACATCGCACGCGCCGACGAATACCTGGAAGTGATTGGCTACACCGAACACGGCCGCCGGCACTGCGGCATGGTGGCCCGCAACGCGCGCAAGATTCTGCTCGATCTCGGCCACCCCGAGCGCGAAGCCGAGCTGTCGGCCATCGCCGGCTACCTGCACGACATCGGCAAGGTCGTCAACCGGGTCAACCACCCCTTCACCGGCGCCATGCTGGCGCACACGCTGCTGCTGCAAATGGGCATGGACCCCCTGGAAATCACCCAAATCGTGGCGGCCATCGGCAATCACGATGAGGTCAGTTGTGAGCCAATCAACGCCGTGGCTTCCGGATTGATTATTGCCGACAAAGCCGACGTGCACCGCTCGCGCGTGCGCAATCCCGAAATGATCAAATTCGACATTCACGACCGCGTGAACTACGCGGTGGAAAAAAGCAGTCTGGTGGTGGATGCCAAACAGCGCATCATCCGGCTGGAATTGTCGCTCGACACCAAAATTTCGCCGGTGGCGGAATACTTCGAGATCTTCCTCTCCCGCATGTTGTTTTGCCGCAAAGCCGCGACGTTTCTCGGCTGCCAATTCAATCTGGTGGCCAACGGCACCGACCTGCTCTAGTGCCGGCGGCGTACGGCGGTCACGCCCTGAATTTCATGAAGCAACCCTCCGATCGCCAGCGTTCGCCCCGGCCGGCGCGAGCGGAAGCATGATCCGTCTCTCTGCCGCGCCGAGGCATGCCCGCTGCGACCTTTCCCCCGATTCATCAATCCGCGCTCTTACCGGACCAGGCTCATCCTGCGTGTTGCGACCTGATCACCCGCACGCAAACGGTAGAAATAGACGCCGCTCGCCAAACCACGGGCATCAAACGTAACGCTGTGCGTGCCCGCCGGCAATTTCTCCTCGCTCAAGATCGCCACCTCCGCGCCCAGCGCGTTGTAGACTTTCAAAGAAACCATTGCGCCAACCGGCAAGTCGAATGCAATCCGCGTTTGGGGATTGAAAGGGTTGGGATGATTCTGGCGCAACGCGAAATGCGCCGGCACCGCGCCGCCCTGGCCATCCACTGCCAGCGTGCCAACCAGCCGAAAGCGGATTTCCTTCTCAAACGTGGTCGTGCCCAGGCCGAATCTCGATCTGACCACGGCGCGCGGGCTGTAGGTCGACAAATACGGTTTGCTGAAGAGGGGAGGAAAAATCGCGAAGGTTACCAGCAGCGAATCGCCCGCCGCGAGCTCCACCGCCTGCGGTGAAAGGGCGGCGGCCTGGGCCGGCCGGAGGCCGCGGTAATTGAGGGACAGATAAACCGAGTCCGCACCCGTGCCGCGATTGTAAATCCAAAACGTGGTGTCAACCTGCTGGGTGTTGACCTCGATATCGCCAAGATTCAAGGTCGCGGTGTTAAGGATCAACCGCGGCGTGGGATTGGCATTGCCCAGCAAAACCACGCGCTGGGGGTTGGCATGAACGGCATCATTGCTGTACAGCCGCAGGGTATCGAGCAAGACACCGTTCTGCGCCGGCGCCCATTGCAACCGCAGCGTGTCGGTTGCCGCCGGCCGGATGCGCTGCGGCAGCGCGGTGAGCACGGCGAGGGTGTTGCCGGCATTCACCGCGATTTCAGCCTTGTCGATCACCAGCGTGCGGCCGCCCAGGTTGAGAATGGGAATCGCGAGGGTGCCGAGGTTGCCGGGCAGGATGTTGCCAAAATCCTGGCCCTCAGCGGGCAGCACCGCGGAAGCCCGGGAGAATGGCGCCAGCACGCTGCTGGCCGGGCCGCCGTAAGCGCCCATGTCATTGCGCCGGCTGCCGCGCGCCGGCCACCCTGCTTGCGCCGGCGCACCCGCATCAGCAGGATCAAAATACGCAACATTGGGATCCCCGGCATCCACGCCCGGAGATTGCGGCTCGAGATAGAAACTGCTGTCCGCAAACAGCGGTGTTTGGGAAATATTCTCCGTGCCGGCAAAGCCGCCCTGCACGTTGCTGTAGGACAGTGCAAAGCTGGAACCGGCGAGGTAAATCGCGCCGCCCGCGGATTGTGTGTTTGCCCACATGAGGTTGTTGCGGCCAATCACCACGGCATTGTTCCAAACCACCAGCGCGCCGCCGGCGCCTGCGGGCGGTGCGGCACTCACCGCGCCCGCCGAGGCATTGCCAATGATGGTGTTGTTCTCGAGGAGGTTCGCCGTGTTGGCGCCAACCAGTCTGTTGTTGATCCAAATGCCGCCGCCGCCGAAAGTCTGTTTGCCGGCGGCCGCGGGATAGACGCGGTTTTCCGCGATGATGTTGTTCTGCACCACCGCGCCGGCGCAGTAATTCAAGACAATGCCGGCGCCGTACATGCCGCGGTTGCCGATGATCACGTTGTTGGTGATACGCGGCGCGCCGTCACCGCAGCGGAGGCCGCCGCCGCCGGCGCTCACGGCACGGTCGCCGTTGATCGCCTCGTTGTCGATGATGAGATTGTGGCGAATCACCGGGGCCGCAAGTGCCGACAGCACGCCGCCGCCTTCCCAATAGTCGCCGGCGCCGTGCTCATCGCGCCAGCGCGTGCCTTTGCCGCCGGTGAGGGTGAACCCGGCCAGCACCGAACGGGAATCTTCACGATCGATGAACAGCACGCAGCTCGCGGTGTCGGCATGGGCCGGCCGGCTGCCGTTGATGATGGTGGCGGCAATGTCCGCCGGGGCGCCGCTCAGGATGAAGCGGCTCGCCAGCAAAATCTGCCTGCCGCGGAAACGTACGTTTTCATAGTATGTACCGGGCGCCACCAACACCGTGTCCCCGGCCGCTGCCGCGTTGACCGCCGCCTGAATCGTGGCATACTGCGCGGGAACGTGGCGAATCACGGCTGCCGCCGGCAGCACCGGCAGCAGAGTCACCGCCAACAAGAGTGCAAGACCTGATCGTCGCATGGGAATCTCCTGAAAAAGAGTGGGTACTTGACGGAAACAGCAAGGCTCACGGACGGAGTTTACGGGCATTTTTCCCGCAGGACAATGAATTTGCGATGAACTGGAGATTCCTGCCGGCAAGGCGGAGCCCGGGCAGGTCGAGTGGGGAAACTCAGGGGCGGTTATTGAACAGCGCGGCGAAGCGCGGGCGGTAGTTGCGGCTCAGGGTCAGGCGGGCGCCCTCTTTGAGCAGTAGCACCCCATCGCCATGGGAGAGCAATTCCAGCTCCTTGACGCGGTCGAGGTTGACGATCACCGAGCGGTGGATGCGCACGAATTGCGTGGGATCGAGCTGCTGCTCCACCGTGTTGAGCGTCTCGCGCAGCAGGTGTTTCTGCTTTTGCACATGCAGGCAAACATAGTCGCCCTCCGCGCTGATCCAGTCGATTTCTTCGGCGCGCACCAGCACCACGCGGCCGGCCGTGCGGACGAGGAAGCGTGCCGCCGGCTTGCGCTGCTCGCGCAATTCCTGCAGCAGCGCCATGAGATTGCCGTTGAGTTGATGCAGTTGCAGGCTGGCACGCGCCCGCGCAAGCGCTGTTTGAAAGCGGGCCGGATCCACCGGCTTGAGCAGGTAATCCACCGCATGCGCATCGAAGGCGCGCAGCGCATACTGATCATAAGCCGTCACGAAAACGACCACGGGCAGCGGATCGGGCTTGAGGGCGGCCACCACTTCGAAACCATCCAGCTCGGGCATTTGCACATCGAGGAACATCAAATCCGGCCGGCGCGTTTCGCTCGCGACAATGGCCGCAAAGCCATCGCCGCAATCACCGACGATTTCGATATCGCCCTCCGTGGCCAGCATCTGGCGGAGGCCTTCGCGCGCCAGGGGCTCGTCATCGACGATCAGCGTTCGAATCTTATGTGGCTGCAGTGCAGGCATGGCTGAGTTGAAAAAAGGTGACCTGGCGGCGCTCTTCCGCTGGCGGAAATCTGCCGGCCTTCAGGCCTAAACCCGGTACGGAATATCCAAAGTGACGATCGTGCCGCCGGCCTCGGCCGTGGCAAGCGTGAGGCGATAATCCCGGCCGTACAACTGCTCGAGACGGCCGCGGGTGTTGCGCAAGCCGATGCCGGTTTGCCCGGCCGGATCAAAGGCGGGCGGCAGGCCACGCCCGTTATCCCGCACTTCGAGATGGAGATTGCCATTATGCCGTTGCGCCGAGATTTTCAAAATCGCCGGACCGCGCTGCCCGCTCACGCCATGGCGGATGGCATTTTCCACCAACGGTTGCAGGATCAAATTGGGAATCAACGCAGCCGTGGTTTCTGCGGCAATCTCCATCTCCACCTGCAGCCGGTCGCCGAAGCGCGTGCGCTCGATCTGCAGATAGCGATCCAGGAAGGCCAGCTCCGCGCCGAGGGTGACAAACTGCACGCCGCCGCTGTCGAGCGTGGTGCGCAGCAGATCACTCAGCCGGCCGAGCGTGTGCCGCGCCAGCTCCGGATCTTTTTGAATGAGCACGGAAATCGCGTTGAGTGTGTTGAACAGAAAATGCGGCTGTAGCTGCATCTTCAACGCCTGCAGTTGCGCGTGCGCGAGCTGGGTTTCGAGCTGGGCGGCGCGCAGGGCTTTCTCCTGATAACGGCGATAGTAGTCAACCGCATAGTCGATGCTGATGATCATCCAGTAAAGCAGCACGCCGTAATCGAGAAAGGTCATCACCTGTTGAAAAAAGGCCTCGCCGGTCACGGGATTGCCGGAGGCTTGCGCGCGAATATGCAGGATGGCAATGCCATAAATTGCCTTGTGCAGCATGGCGAACAGCAGGCTGGCGGGAACGTGCAGCGCAAGACGGCCGGCGAGATGTTGGCGTTCCAGGCGGTAACGCCGGCCCAGCCACACGACCAACGGCGTCAACGCGGCCCACAAGTAGGCATACAACATCTCACTGAGCAGCGCCAGGCTCCACGCCATGCCCCTGCCGAAGCGCACGGAGACGAAGTACGCCTGCCCCGCCATGAACAGGCCGAAGAGCGTCCATCCCAAAAGCACGATACGCCAGTCCAGCCGCAGCGGCTGGTGCGGGGCGGGACTGTGGTTTTGTTCAGTATCCATCACCGGATGTTTGGGGCGTGAGTGTCCGTCCAGCAACAGGAAGATCGCAAGGGCGGTCAAGATTGCAGCGTGTGCAAGTCTGGCAATTGCCGGGATCGTTCATTCCAAAGCGCCCGAGCGATGATCTTGTCGAACAGACACAAGTTAGAATTCGCTGCCTTCCAGCTTTTTGACCTTGAACAGCTCGCACAGGCCGAGCAGTATCGTCAACAACAGGTATCCCAAAGCCAGCGGAGAAAGCGTGAAGCCGAGAGTGGGCGCGTGAATCAGCCCGAACAGGGCAAGCAAAAACGCCAGGGCGCTGAACAACATGGCGGCGCGCAGCTTGCCGTCGATCAAAAATGCCATGATTGCGCCCCACAAGAGTCCCGTGAGGATCGCGCCCTGCGACAGCGCCGCGTAGCCTTGCAGGTGCACGCCCTGGCGCTCGGCCAGGCGCGCCATCAGCTCCGGCGTGACGGCCCGCGGTCCGAGCAGTTCGAGAATCGTGCCCTGCAATTGCTTGTTCAGCAAATCAGCCAGGTGCGGAATCAAAGCAAAGGCAACCGCCACGCCGTGGCCGGCGGGCGTGGCGCGAAACGCCTGCTGCGCGATTACGATGCCGACAAACACCAGCAAGGGCGCGACGCTGGCTTCCGGGATCAGATGGCGCAGAAAGGCAATGACGCCGGTCATGCTGGCGAAAAAGAAAACCACGCCCACCAGCAAGGCATAGCCGGTGCGTGCGCCCAGCCGCTTGTAGGCGGGGTGGCCGATGTAGACCGTGGTGGGAAAGGGCGAGCCAAACACCGCGCCCAGCGCCGTGCCGAAACCGTCGATCACCTGGCAGCGCGCCACGGGATAATCGTCGCCGGCGGCTTTCGCGCTCTCCACATTGTTCATGGTCTCGATGAAATTGTAGATCTCGATGGGAATCACCACCGCGAGAATTTCCGGCCGGTGCAGAATGGCTTGCAAGCCGAGGCGCAAGTCTTCCAGCACCGGCAGGGGCAGATGCCAGGCCGCGGCTTCCCAGCGCAGCTCCGCTTCACCGGTGATGAAGGCAATCACCACGCCCAGGCCGATTGCCACCAGGCCGGCGGGCAGGCCGAAGGGCAGGCGGTAGAATCCAATCAAGCCGAGCAGGATGATGAACAGCGCCGGCAGCCCGACCACCGGGTTTTCGAAAATCAGGGCGCAAGGCACGGCGGCAATCCACACCAGCGCGATGCCGGCAAGCGTGCCGAGCATGCCGGCGCGCGGGGTGACGCGGCGCAATGCCGGCCCGACGAACGCGCCGCTCATCTCTACCAGGCCGCCGATGAAGCCCGCGCCCAAGCCCACGCGATAAGCCAGCAGGGCATCCGAAGTGGCGAAATAGACCGGTCCGATAATGGCAAACAAATAAACGAACATCACCGGCGTGGAAATGCCGTACGGCAGCGCGGTGACCGTGTCGCGTTTTTCATGGGCGGCGAGGCGCTGCGCGAGATAGGCATAGCACAGCAGGCCGAAGAGCAGTGCCACGCCCAGGCCGGGCAGGATTCGGCCGAAGACCAAATCATGTTCGAACTTGAAAATGCCGATGAGCACGCCGGAGAGGATGACCATGTTGGCGAGGTTGTCGGCGAACAACGCCCAGAAGCCGTTCCAATCGCCACGGTGCCAGCGCAGGCGGGAAAGATTCGAATTTCGCATGAGTTCCAACTCAGGCTGTGCTCTGGCGCTCACCCTTGGTCGAAGCGGGGCGGTGCCGCAGCCTGCCAGAGCGTCAAGGCGGCGGCAAACGTTGACGGCAACCAGTGCCGGAAGATAATCTCAAAAACGGTAAATTGGAAAGCTTTTCTTGCCTGCGGGCGTGCGCCGCGGGGGCAGCGCAGGCTTGACATTCTCACACGCCTTCTTATATTGGCACACGCAGCTTGCAGGCAATGCCGATTGAACCAAGACTCCTTTGCCAACCTTCTGCTCTCCATGCCCGGAGTCATCACCGCGGAAATTCCCGTTACGTTTTCCTTATAATCCGGTGGAGGCCGTTGCCGATGCGGCGGATGCGGCCAGCCTTGCCTCTTTCCGCGCCCGGCTCGATCTCCATCATCTCGCCTTGCTGCGGGCATTTGAGGACTTGCTCTGCCTGGACACGCTGCACAACGTCGAGCGCTATTGGTTCCAAGTCGAAACTGTCAAGCAAGTGCTCAAGCAAATGCGCGGCCGGGTGCTGCTGTCCGACGAGGTCGGCCCCGGCAATCTCGACACTCAAGGAGGAGTTCAGCGACATCGTCGTCGACCTCCGGCTGCCCTGTGAGGGCATGGTGTGCGCCGTGCTCAACCAGCACACGCTCGCGCCCGCGCATCGTTTGGTCTCGCAGTTGTGCATGGTGGATTGCGAAGAAGGCCGGAGTTATACCGGCCTGGAACCGCTGCCGTTCAAGGCCGTCCAGCGCGCGGCCTGCCGCCAGGCGCAGATGCTCATTCCCGGGGAGCTGGCGGATTTCCACCGCAGCCTGCAACGCCGGCTGCAGCGCGACATCACACGTTTGGGCGAGTACTGCCACAGCCTGAGCACCGAGATTGCGCGCAAGATCGTGCACCGACAACTCACCGGCACCGCGCGCGAGCACGAGCAAGCCCGCCGGCACGCCGTGGCGCTGGAGCGCAACCGCAAAGTCGCGGAGCAGCGCGAGAAATACGCTTTGAAAATCGAGGTCGAGCCGGTCAGTTTCCTGCGTCTCAAGGTGCCCGCGCAGGTGGTGACTGCCGGGCTGCGCTGCCGCAAGCTGAGCTGTGAAGCGTTTTTCGTGTGGAATGCGCTGCTCAAGGAGTTCGAGCCGGCCACATGTGAAAGCTGCCACGCCGCGCTGAATGCGGTGCAGGTGTGTGAAGAAAAGCCGCCCTGCTCTGCCGCGCGTGCAGCAACGGTGCGGCGTGCGGCCGCAGCATTTGCCATCGCTGCCATCCGGGCGAGTGTCCCAAGTGCGGCGAATGCTGGGCGCAGGCATAAGCCGCGACGGAATTTGTCCCGATCAAACCGGTGCGCCGGCGTCATCAGGTTTTCTTATTCAGGAAGGAATTGGTATGCAGAAAATAGCGATCATCGCCGGTGACGGCATCGGCATCGACGTGACCCGCGAGGCGGTGAAGGTCCTGCGGCGCGCCAACGAATCCTTTCGGCTCGGCCTGGAGCTGGTGGAATTCGAGTATGGCGCGGATTATTTCCTGAGGACGGGCGTGGGGCTGCCGCCCGGCCAGATGGAAGATTTTCGCAAGAACTATGCGGCAATCTATCTCGGCGCGCTGGGCGATCCGCGCATTCCCGACATGCGCCACGGCCGGGAAATCCTGCTCGCGCTGCGTTTCGAGCTTGATCTCTACATCAATCTGCGGCCGGTGCAGCTTCTGCACGAGCGTTTGTGCCCGCTCAAGGGCAAAACCGTCAAGGAGGTCGACTTCGTGGTGTTGCGCGAGAATACCGAGGGGCCTTATGTGGGCGCCGGCGGCATTCTGAAAAAAGGCACGCCGGATGAAGTCGCGACCCAGGAATCGATTCACACGCGCAAGGGCGTCGAGCGCATCATCCGCGCCGCGTTCGAGTATGCGCGCACGCATGGCCGCACGCGCGTGACCATGAGCGACAAGTCGAACGTGCTGCGCTACGGGCATGATCTCTGGCAGCGGGTGTTTGCCGAGGTCGGCGCCGAATATCCCGAGCTCGAAAAAGACCACTATTTCGTCGATGCGCTGGTGATGAAAATGGTGAAAACGCCGGAGGCCTTTCAAGTCATCGTCACCGAAAACATGCTGGGCGACATCATCACGGATCTGGGCGCGATGCTGCAGGGCGGTTTGGGCATGGCCGGTTCGGGCAACATTCACCCCGGCCAGGTGTCGCTGTTCGAGCCGGTGCACGGCTCGGCGCCTTACATGGCGGGCCAGAACAAGGCCAACCCCATCGCGGCCATCGCCGCGGCCGCCATGATGCTCGATCATCTCGGCCATGCGGAGGCCGCGGCGGCGGTGCAACGAGCAGTAAAGCGCGCAGTGGATGAGAATCAGGTGACGGCTGACATCGGTGGCAAACTCGGCACGCGCGAGTGCGGGGATTTTATTGCGGCCCAGTTGTGAAGCCGCAAAGCGCCGGCTGCGCTACCATTGCAGCAGCACTTCGCTCTTGATATAATCCGCGTTTTTGATTTCAAAGTAGTCGACATATTCCAGGCGAATGATCAGCCGGTTGGCGCGGCGCAGGGCCAAGCCGGAAATCAAGGTGGGCAGGTCGCGATCATAACTCAGGGCAAGATGGCCTCCGGCGAGGGCGAGGCGCGGCCCCAGCAGCGTGCGCTGGTCCAGCCGCATGTAGTTGAAGCCAAGGAACGGCCAGGGCCAATAATTGAAACTGTCGTAGCGGTAGTATGGGGTTTCATGGCGGGAATAGGAGAGACGCCACGCCGGCAGCGTGACGCTCATGCCCCTGGCGTTGATGCCGCCGTACCAGTGCACGTGGAATCTGCCGAACTGACGGCGGAGCAGCACTTTCTCGAGCTGCCACTGTACAAAGTCCAGCTTCTTGCGGCGCAAATGCCGGCTGACCATCTCGGAAGCATAGTTGGCGATGCTGCCGGCCACCGCCACGCGGATGATCTCGGTTTGCCTGGCGCCCGGCAGGGCTTCGGCGATGGCCTTCAACTCCGGCAGCGATTCCATGCCCTGCACACGGTAGGGCGCAACGAAATCGAGCAGCCGGCGCACATCCTGCAAGATACGGTATTCATCGCGGAAATAGGGATGCACCGGTGGCTGATGATAGCCGGCATCGATATCGAAGCGCAAACGCAAACTCGCGCTGTCTGCCGTCGTCAGCGTGACTGCCGCAGAGTCGGTTTCACTCTCGGTGGCCGCCTGAAACACCGGCGGCGCCAGAATGATCATCGATTCCTGCTGGCTGAGCGCCCCCTCTCCCCAGACCGCCAGGACGCTCAAACACCAGAGGCCTGCCCACCGGCGTGCGCGGAGAGTCTCACCGCATTCTCTCGAACACACCCAGTTCGCGATTCTTGCGTACATTGTCCCACGTGAAAAACATGCCGTTCATGGCGAGGTAAACGCCGGGAGGCAATGCCTGCACGAATGACAGGGCGCTGCCGAGATTGAACAGCCCGTCCGAGCTGCCGAAGGCATAGGGCACCATGGCGCCGGTCATCACAATGGTCTTGTCTTTCACCCCCTGGGCCAGCAGGTGAGCGGTTTCCACCATCGTGTCGGTGCCGTGCGTGATGACGATCCGGTCTTCCGGGCAAGTGCGGCATTCCTGGAGAATGGCATGGCGATCGGCTTCCGTCATGTCCAGGCTGTCGATCATCATCACGGTCTGGAGAACAACCGGCAGCCGGCAGCGGCCGAGGCGCAGCATTTCCGGCACATGCGTCTCGCGAAAAAATAGCCGGCCGCTGATTTCATCATACTCCTTGTCAAAAGTGCCGCCGGTGATCAAGATCCGAATGCTCATCTTTGCTCCCGCGCAGAGGTAAGAAGCAGGTTGCAGGCGATTAGCCGCAAGCAGGGAGGCGCGCTCGCCACCGCTGTTTCTCCACCACCGCCGTGCGGGTCCTCATGATTTTCGCCGTGGGGAATTCCCTGCCGCCTCAGCGAAACAGCACAGGGTGGGCGAGAGACGTCAGCAAGCAGAAGACAATGGCTTATCGAAATTCGGGCATGAAAATAATCCGTTCGTGGCCTTCATGCCTCTGCCTGCCACTTCGCTTCCACCGTCTGCAGCACCAGGCTCCTGTCACATACCACCTGCTTTTATTCATAATGGGGAATGTTTCTTCCCAGGATAATATTCCTTTCGCCGACAAGCAGGCTTCCTTCTTTTCTCAGCGACAGGAGTCCCGAGCTGCCGCCCCGTGGTGACTTGGGAGAGACTTCTTTCGCCGTCAACAGCGAGTCTCCCTCGAAGTGATAGCTCTCCAGCCAGTAGTATTTGCCATTGGGCTCGAGGACAGTCAAATGAATGTGGGCCGGTGCTGATCGATCAGGATAAGCGCCGGGCAGGAAAGTATAGAAGGCGTACTGACCATCGCGCTTTGTCCTGACCCAGCCTCTCAGGTGGCCGTGTTGCCTGCCCCAGCCGGTTGCATTGCCTTTGGTTGCATAGATTCCATTCTGATCGGTATGATAAATGTACAAGACCACACCTTCAGCAGGTGACTTGCCGTCGTTGTGGAACACCGTGCCGGTCACCTTGATCTTGACGGCAGCGTCGTGGAAATCAGGCAGAGTATCAACGGCAGCCAGGGCCCGCTCGCCATACTCGAAAACGGCTTCACAGCCTTCGCAACGGCCACCCACCAATCTGACATTGGCCTCGTGCCGCTGCTGCGCATTGGCATCTGCACAAAGCATGACAGTGAAGAACAAGACTGCCATTCGTTGTTTCATGATCCGACCTTTCCGTGCAATCTGGACAGGATGAAAGTCTTTCCGCTTGACCAACGGCCCACCCGTGAAGCCGTTCGTGAGCCGCCGTGCCTGTCCGAATAGAAAAACCAGGGCGGTATTCTTGCTGTTCAGTCAGGCTGCGGTCCAGTGTGAGGCGTCACGTTCTCATCCTCACCATTTGATCCAAATCGTGTGCCACCGCGCGGCTCACGACCAAACCTCGCGGCCACAATAGCGATTTTGATTCCCGAAAGCAAGGCTTTCAACTGAGCCGGCCCTGCCGCACCTCACACAGGACATCTTCCAGGCGATTGAGAATTTCATGCAGCAAATCATCGGGAATGTTGAGCGCCGGCTCGAAGCGCACGGTTTCCGAGTTGCTCATGGTGCCAGCCACCAGCACGCCCTTGCGGAACAGCCGCGAAACCACCTGCCAGCCATATTCGGCGTTGCGGAATTGCATGCCCAACAACAGCCCCTTGCCGCGCACTGTTGCAATGATGTCACTGAAGCGTTGCTGCAGGTTTTGCAGTTCCGCCAGCAAATAAGCGCCCTTGCGGGCCGCCTGGCCGGGTAAATCTTCGGCGAGGGTCACCGCAATCGCGGCGATGCCGGCGGCGCAGGCGAGCGGATTGCCGCCCGTGGTGGAAGAGTGCACTTGCGGGTCCTGCTCGAAGGCCGTCCAAATCTCGGGCGTTGAAATGAACGCCGCCAGCGGCATCACGCCGCCGCCCAGGGCCTTGCCCAGGCACATGATATCCGGCGCGACGTTCCAATGCTCGACCGCGAACATCTTGCCGGTGCGGCCCAGCCCGGTTTGCACTTCATCCGCGACCAGCAGAACACCGTAACGATCGCAAATCTCCCGAACCTTGGGCCAGTAATCATCCGGCGGCACGATCGCACCGGCCTCGCCCTGCACCGGTTCGAGTACCACCGCGGCCATCTGCCAGCCCACTTTTTCAGCCTTGTGCAACTCGAATTCCAAATCGTCCGCGTCGCCGAATTCCACAAAGGTGACATCGGGCAGCAGCGGTTCGAAGGCCTTGCGGTAACGCAATTTGCCCATCAAACTGAGCGAGCCGAGCGACTTGCCGTGAAAAGCGCCGAGCGAGCTGACAAAACCATGCCGGTGCGTGTGGGCGCGCGCCAGCTTGATGGCGCCTTCCACGGCGTCGGTGCCGTTGTTGATCAAGAAACTGTACTGCAGCCGTCCCGGTGTGAGCTGCGCCAGCAATTTGCTCAACGCGCCGCGCAGCGGATCCAACAGTTCCTGGCTGGAGAGCGGATTGCGCTGCAATTGTGCCTGCACCGCCTGCACGATTTGGGGATGGCGGATGCCGGCATTATAAAGCCCGTAACCGCCCAGGCAGTCAATGTATTCGCGGCCGAGATTGTCGCAGAATTTCGAAGCCTGGCCCATCCATTCCAGGCAGGCATAATCACCGGCGGCGGAAACGGATTTGCGCGCGTGGCCCCATTGTTTGTTGATGTAGTCGATGTGATTGCGCAGCGTTTCTTCGATCATGGCGTGGTGCTGGTGTTCCTCCAGCATGGTGCCGGAGATGATGTCCAGCCATTTGCGGCACTCGCGCAAAATGTCCTCGTACTTTTCACCGCCGGTTGAAGCAGCCGGCGGCTTTTGTCCTTGGGCGGCACTGGCGCGCGACGGCAACAGCGGCGTGGGCCGCGCCGAAGCGGCCGCGGGGGGCGTGTATGTCGAAATCATATGAAGGCTCCACAGTTGATGAGCGTGACCCTGGCATGGCAACAGGCAAAGCTCCGCCTCCTTCGGTTCGGCAAAAGAACGCGTGCAGATGCCAACGGGAGCAACGGACAAGAATCCCGTTGGGCAGAGATGTTCCTGGCTGGGCAACGGAAACTGAAGCGGAGCGCAGAATGGTGATCAGGCGGACTCAACCAAAGTGGAGGATCTCGCGATAGAAGAACTTCTCGTCGTAGAATATGCGCAGGAGAATGGGGGAAACAGACTGCAGCAGCCAGGTTCCCAGAGGCTGACCTTCCGAGTTGCGCAGGCTGTGCACGCTGTTGAGATTGTAGGGAATTCCGATTTTGCGCTTCATGGCTTGGCCTTTCCATTGGTTTGGTGCGGCTTCGTCTTTTTGCGCACCGCCAAGATAGGGAGAAAAGTCCTGACTTGCAAGGTCGCCGGAGGATTTTTCCGGAGAGCGAGAACCGCCACAGTGCGAGTGCCACCACCTCAAGTACACTGGCTGTTCCAGCAGGCGAGCTCAAAGCCGGCAGCCTCACTTGCATTCGCCCACAGGCAGCGTCCTGGGAACCGGCCGGGTTCATCGCATGTCGCGCTGACCGGGCGGCATTTCTGGCGTGTTTCCATGGGGCGAGATGTGCTCTCCTGACGGCCGAGATTCCCGGACGCTGCCTTTCGCTGGGGCATTTCACGTCGCACGGTTGCTGCTCTGTGCCACAGAATGCGAGTTGAACCTGCAGCAACGCCTTGTGACGCAGTGCGCAAGCCTTGGTGTCATAGTTTTCGCTTGACAAAGGTGTGGCATGATGGTATATTGCCGGCAATTCAACACGGTGACAACATCTTCGCACAGCTCCTGGCGAGGGCATGGCGCGATTTAGTATGCCCTTTCTCCTCCCTGATGAGTCTCGCACCTATTTTGGCGAGCGGGTTTGCCTGACGGGCAGAGGAATGTGACTCTGGCTGCTCCTGCTCTTTCAAGCCCGCGACGTGAGTGGCTATGAGACGGAGAGCTTTTGGCAACTCGATCGTGTCCCAGCCAGCCACGCGAACCGCTTGCGGAAGCGAACGGCGACGCTCGTTAAATGGCCATGCACGCAAATCTCGAAAACAATCCACTGTCAGCCAGCGGCCCTGCGCTTTTGAATGCACAGCGGGGCAGCCTGAGCGAACGTGCCCGTGTCACCGGCCAGCCCCTCTCAACTTCCTCCTCGACCGAAACCGCCGCGCCGCGTCCTTCTGAACGCAATGGCAACTTGGAGTTGCGCCAGCCGCGCCAAAACGCCAACGAAGACGAGGCCACGATTTTCCCCTACATTCCGCGCAAACGCCAGGAACGCAGCGGGCTGCTGATCGATTATTTGTATTTGCCCGCGGCGCAGGAGGCCGGCGACCAGGTTGATTTTCTCATTCTCGGAGAAAACCGGGTGGGCGTGCTGCTGGCGGACATGACCGGCAAGATGCCGGAGGAAAGCTCGCCGGTGTTGAAAACAGTTTTGCGTTCAAACAGCACGGGGCTTTCCGCTGCGGCCACGCTGCGCTATCTCGATCAATGCCTGTCGGAATCGTGCACCACGGATTTCCGGCTGACCGCCTTCTATGCGATCTTCGATCAAAACAAGCGGCTGCTGCATTTTGCCAGCGCCGGCCACCTGCCCATGCTGGTTTACCGCCCGGCGCTGGGTCAGATCTTTTTGTTGAATACTTCGGGCGCGCCGCTGGGCCGGATGTCCGCCATTGCGGACGAGGCGAATGGCCGCTTCGCCCCCAATCTGAGCACGATCGAAAGTGAAAAAGTCGCGCTCACCCAAAATGACCTGCTGGTGCTCTACAGCGATGGCCTGCTCTCGGTGCGCAACAGTGCGGGCGAATACTTTGGCCGGCAGCGGCTGATTGATTTCATCATGCAGCACGGCGAGCTTGCGCCCACCGATTTTCTGATGGAATTGCGCGGCCTGCTGCAGCGCTTTGCCGGCGATCAAATCACCCACGATGACATCACCGTCATCGCGCTGAAGAACATTCTGCGCGATTTGGACAAGCAGCATGCCGAGGCGGCCGGCTGCGACCTTGCTGACAAATTCATGACCACCAGCCAGGAGCAGGCCATTTTGCAGGTCCTGCGGGAAAACCCGCAAGCCGGCGTGGAACAGATCATCGCGCATCTCGATGAAGAAGAGCGCTACACGCTCACGCGCGAGCGCATCGAACAATATCTGAAACAAAACGGCCGCTGGCTGCAACCCTGGCCGGCGCGGCCGCGCAAAGCCGCCGGCGCGGATGCACCCCCGGGCAGCGCACCCGCACCGGTCGATGCCGAAGCCGAGTGCCAACAATTCCTGCAGGAGCTGCTGGCGGCATTTCCGCTGGGCAAGCTGCTGCACAAGCGCTACCGCTTCAGCGGCGCCACGCCGGAGATGGCGCAGGTGATGCACCACTACGAAAATGGTGACTACACCCGCGCCCTGCAGATCATGCTGCCGCTGCAAACGCGCATCAAGGATTCCGCCACCGCGCACTGCTTCGTCGGCAACCTGCATCTGCTCGCCGGCGCCAGAGCCGCCGCCCAACAGGAATACCTCGCCGCCCTCAATCTCGATCAGCGATGCGTGCATGCGCTGCTCGCGCTCAGCTACCTCGCCCTGATGGACGAAGACTACAGCTCCGCCATCGAATCACTTGCAACCGCTTTGCGCCTCGATCGCAACCTCGCCGATTATCACACCTTTCTGCAAAAGCTGATTGGCGCGGTGGAACGCCGCGAAAATCGCAGCGAATGGCTGCTCTAGTGCTGCCACAGACGACACCCAGTTGCGACCAGCGCCCAACCGCGGCCCAGCCCTGCCTGCCAGACTGCCAAACCCTCAAATCTCCGCTGCGCAGTTTCCTGTTGCGCCGGGGAATAACTTCCCATAGATTACCGTTGTACACAAGCACAACTTGCATATGTGGATTGACACGGTGAAGAGGAATGCCCAACGATGCCCGCCGCGAAAGTTGAATTCGTTCAGCCCCTCAGTGCCGCGCCGCGCGTGCCATTGCACCAGCTCGACGCGTTGTGGTTTCAAGTGGGCGGAACGATCTGCAATCTCTGGTGCACCCACTGTTTTATCAGTTGCAGCCCCAAGAATCATGCCTTCGGCTTCATGTCCCGCCGGCAGGTCAGCGAATACCTCGCCGAGTCCGTGCGTTTGGGTGTGAAGGAATACTATTTCACCGGCGGCGAGCCGTTCATGAACCGGGAGATGCTCGGCATTCTCAGGGACACTCTCGCGCTCGGCCCGGCCAGCGTGCTTTCCAACGGCCTGCTGCTCTCTCCTCAAACCGCCCGCGCCTTGCAGCAACTGGCGGCAGACAGTCCCTACACCCTTGAGCTGCGCATCAGCCTGGATGGATTTTCCGCCGCCACCAATGATCCGATCCGCGGCAGCGGGACATTTCGTCGCGCCCTGCAAGGCGTGGCAAACCTGGTGCAAGCCGGCTTTCTGCCGATCATCACCTGCATGCAGAGCTGGCCGGAGCATGTGCACGATCAGGTGCTGGCCGGCTTTCGGGAGGCTTTGGCGGCTCTCGGCTACACCCGCCCACGCCTGAAGATTTTGCCGCAGCTCCGGCTGGGCCGCGAGGCGGAACGCGACCGCGGCTACACGCCGGTGGAACGGGTCACGCCCGAGATGGTGGAGGGCTATGACACCAGTCTGCTGCTCTGCAGCAACAGCCGCATTGCCACCGATCGCGGGGTGTTCGTCTGTCCGATTCTCATCGAAAAACCGGACGCCAAACTGGGCGACTCGCTGACCGAGGCGCTCCGTCCCTTTCCCTTGCGCCATCAAGCCTGTTATACCTGCTATCTCAGCGGCGCCATTTGCAGCAACTATGCCCCGGCGCGTGACGCATGAATCTCGGCACAACTGACTTCCGCCGCATCGTGGCCTTCGGCGGGGTCTACAACAACTATCTCGCGCTCACCGCGTTGTTGCGCGAAGTGAGCCGGCTGCAGCCCGACGCCATTTTCTGCCTGGGTGATCTCGGCGCCTTTGGGCCGCATCCCAATCGCGTCTATCCCCTGCTCATCGAAGGCCGGGTGCAAGTGGTGCAGGGCAACTATGACAACAGCATCGGCCATGATTTGCAGGACTGCCAGTGCGGCTACACCGATCCGCGCGACAACTACTTCGCGCAGATCAGCTATGACTATACTCTGGCCCACACCTCGCCGGAATTCAAAGCCTATCAGCGCAGCCTGCCGCGGTTCATTCGCTTCACCGCTTTTGGCTCCCGCGTGCTGCTTTGCCACGGCTCACCGCGCAGGACCAATGAGTTTCTTTGGGAAACCACCACACCCGACCATTTCCTCGAAAAACTCTTTCACGAGTATGCGGCAGACGTGATTCTCGCCACTCACACCGGCCTCAAGTGGCAGCGCCGTCTGGCGGGGAACAAGTTATTTGCCAACGTCGGTGTCATCGGCCGGCCGGAAAATGACGGGCACACCAACGTCTGGTACAGCACCGTGGAATTCACCCCGGCGGTGAAAGTCGAGTATCATCCGCTGGCGTATGACCATCTTCGCCTGGCGCGCGAAATGGCCGAAGAAAAGCTGCCGCCGGAGTTCATCGACACCGTGCTGACGGGATGGTGGACGACCTGCCTTGAGATCCTGCCGGGCAAGGAACGCAGCCGCGGCAAGTTCTGATTCTTGAAAGCGAGGTGGCAATGCCGCTGGCACTGCCCAAATGCTTTCATCTTTTTCATTCACCCCACGGGAGAGCGATATGCCCAGCTATTACCTGAGCGAAGATTTGGCGCGGTTTGGCGAAGTTGGCGGGCCTTCACCCAAATTGTTCAAGATGTGGCTGGATTGGTACAACGAATGCCATCAAGACGGCGCGCTCGACAAGAAGACCAAAGCCCTCATCGCCCTGGCGGTGGCGCATGTGTTGCAATGCCCCTATTGCATCGAGGCCTGGACCACCGGCTCGATTAAAGAAGGCGCAACGCCGGAGCAGATGGCCGAGGCCGTCCACGTCGGTGCCTCCTTGCGCGCCGGCACTTCCTTGGTGCATCACATCCAATCGCTGAACGTGCAGGCCCGGGAAGACTAAGGCCGCGCGCGGGCCGCAACGGGAGGGCAGCCGGCGAGCTTGCTGCGCCCATCAACCAAGAGCGAGAGTCGCATGATACCATCTTCCGCAAACCAGAAGCGCGCGGTGGTGATCGGCGCCGGGCCAATCGGACTGGAGACCGCACTGCGCCTGCTTGAACGCGGCTTCGCAACCACCGTGCTGGAAGCCGGCCGCGTCGGCGAACATCTCCGGCAATGGGGGCACATTCGCATGTTCTCCCCCCTGCGCATGAATCTCTCCGAGCGGGCGCAGGCGCTGCTCGCCGGCCACCTGCCGCCGGCAGAGGCCATTCTCACCGGCCATGAATTCGTGCAGCGCGTGCTGGAGCCGCTGGCGCAGTCGGCGAGTCTGCGGCAATCCATTCAAACCGGCCGCCGCGTGCTGGCCGTGACGCGCGCCGGCCTGGGCAAAACCGGCTTGCCCAACCACCCCTTGCGCCGCGAGCGCAGCTTTCGCATTCTGGTGGAAGACCGCGAAGGCCGCGAGCAGGTTTACCAGGCCGAGTATGTCTTCGATGCCAGCGGTGTGTTCAGCCAGCCGAACTGGAGTGGTGCCGCCGGCATGCCGGCGCCCGGCGAACGTCTTTGCCATGGCCGCATTCTCCGGCATCCGCCGGACGTGGCCCAACTCGCGGAACGGCTGCAGGGAAGGCGCATCCTGCTGCTCGGCCACGGCCATTCCGCGGCAAACACGATCGTCGCGCTGAATGAGTTGTTGCAGCGCGCGCCGCAGACGCGGGTGATTTGGGCGGTGCGTTCCGATCGCACCAAGCCGGTGCCGGAAGTGGCGGATGACCCGCTCACCGAACGCGCGGCAATCGTCGCGGCCGCCAATGCGCTGGCGCAGAATCCGCCGCCGCAGATGCGCGTCCTGCGGCGCGCCACCATTGAGGGATTTCAAGTCTCTGCCCCGGCTACGGCGTTGCGCGTGACGCTCAAGATTTGGAAGAGTACGGAGGAAATCGAAGTCGATAAGGTGATCTCGCTCACCGGGTATCGCCCGAACCTCGAGATGCTGCGCGAAACCACGGCGGAATTCTCCAGCGTTTCCGAGGGCGTGCGCGGGCTTTATCGCGCGCTCACCAACGTGACCGACTGCCTGGCGCGCATCCACGTTTCACCGCAGGATTTGCAGAGCGGCGAGCCGAATCTCTTCGTGGTCGGCGTCAAGAGCTATGGCCGCAACCCCGGCTTCCTGCTGCAATCCGGCGTGGATCAGTTGGAAACAATTTTCGCCACCCTCTGACCTGCCCGCGGCACGACGCTGAGCAACAGGATGAGCCGATTCGCACAATCGCGGATTGGTCGCGCCTCAGCTTGTCCGGCAAATCTTCTGGAGTTTCTCCTGGGACAGTGGCAATTGCCCCAACGCCGATTCGCCGCAACCAGGAAGATCATCTCCGCCAGATGGAAGAACCCAACTGAAAAGTGATCTCCGTTGGATTTTTCCAGCCGTTGGAGAATTCTTTGTTTTATTGCAAAGAACTCACTTGTCACTGATTACTGGTCCTCCATATACTTGTACTTGTTGTCTGTCCAGGGATGAAATCGTCCGGGCGCCTGGCTCTGCAGCGTGCCCAAGTCGAACAAAGCCTGCTGCTGTTCCCGGCAAAGCGCCCTGAGGATGCTGCATTTTGGACGAACATTAATGATTGATCGTCAACCAGCGCCGCCGGACATTCACGGCATCGTGGAGGAATCATGAATCGCCTCGCAATGCTGCAACGGCTGCGATCGCCCGGACAGTGGGACGTGATTGTCATCGGTGGTGGCGCCACGGGCCTGGGCGTTGCAGTGGAGTCCGCGGCGCGCGGCTATCACACCCTGCTGCTGGAACAGGGCGATTTCGCGCAAGGCACGTCGAGCCGCAGCACCAAGTTGATTCATGGCGGCGTGCGCTATCTCAAACAGGGCAATCTCGCGCTGGTGCTGGAGGCGCTGCACGAACGCGGCCTGCTGCGCCAGAATGCGCCGCAACTCGTGCATCATCTGGCGTTCGTGGTGCCGCTGTATGATTGGTGGGAAGGGCCGTTCTACGGCATCGGCCTGAAACTGTATGACATGCTGGCCGGCAAACTGGGCTTGGGGCCCTCGCAACTTCTCTCGCGCGAACAAACACTGCAGCGCATTCCCACGCTTGAGCCGGAGGGCCTGCGCGGCGGGGTGATTTATTATGACGGCCAGTTCGACGATGCCCGGCTGGCCATTTGCCTGGCGCAAACGGCCGCCGGGCTGGGGGCCACGGTGATCAACTATGTCAAGGTCACCGCGCTGCTGAAATCCCGCGGCCTGATTGCCGGCGTGGCCGCCCAAGAGGTGGAAAGCGGAGAAAGCTTTGAATTGCAGGCGCGCGTCGTGATCAACGCCACCGGCGTGTTTTGCGATGCCATCCGGCAGATGGACGATCCGCATGCGCCCCCGATGATCGCGCCGAGCCAGGGCATTCATCTCGTGCTTGACCGGACGTTTCTGCCGGGCGATCATGCCATTATGGTGCCGCACACGGATGACGGCCGCGTGCTGTTTGCCATCCCCTGGCACAATCGCACGCTGGTCGGCACCACGGACACACCCGTCGATGAAATTCGCATGGAGCCTCAGGCGCTGCCGGTTGAAGTGGATTTTCTGCTCACGCACGCGGCGCGCTACCTCACGCAAGATCCGACGCCGGCGCATGTGTTGAGCGTGTTCGCCGGCTTGCGGCCGCTGGTCAAATCACACGAGGCCGCCACCACGGCGGCGCTGTCGCGCGATCACAGCCTGATCATCTCGCCCTCCGGTCTGCTCACCATCACCGGCGGCAAGTGGACCACCTACCGCAAGATGGCGCAGGATACCATCGACCAAGCCGCGGAAATGGCGGGTTTGCCGGAGCAGGCCTCCAACACGCACAGCTTGCGGCTGCACGGCTGGCAGGCGGAAGCGGACAGCCATTCGCACTGGTCGGTTTACGGTTCCGAGGCCGCTGCGCTGCACGAGATGATGGCGGCGCAGGAGGAGCTGGCCGCGCCGTTGCATCCCAATCTGCCCTATCGTGCCGTGGAAGTGGTGTGGGCGGCGCGGCATGAAATGGCGCGCCGCGTGGCTGACGTGCTGGCGCGGCGCACGCGCGCGCTGCTGTTGGACGCTGCCGCCAGCATGGCCATCGCCCCGACGGTGGCGCAGTTGCTGGCGCAGGAGCTGGGCCACGATGAGAAGTGGCAGGCGCAGCAAGTCGCGCAGTATCGCAACCTGGCGCAAGCCTACTTGCTGTGAAACGGCCATCGTTGGCAGCGATGTTGCGCAGCTCGCCGGCGGCCATCCTCTCCTGCGCGGCAATTTTTGCTGCGGGCGGAAGATTCTCTGCAACCCTTCTCGTCCTCTCATTGCCGCCATACTTCCTGCTTTGATCCTGCCGGGTGAAAGCGTATATTCACCGCGTTCAATCCCCGTTCACTGCAAAAATTCCATTTTGTGAAGATGAAAGCCTCCGACGCCGCCCAATTAGAAGCCGAATTGAAACGCAAACTGCGGGGAGAAGTTCTGTTCGACGAGGTGACCCGCTATCTTTACAGCACGGATGCCAGCTTGTATCAAATTCCGCCGGTGGGCGTGGTCTTGCCGCGCGATCGCGAGGAGGCGATTCAGGCGGTTCGCACGGCGATCAAGTATGACGTGGCGATCCTGCCGCGCGGCGGCGGCACCAGCCTCGCCGGCCAGGCGGTCGGCCCGGCGCTGGTGGTCGATTGCTCCAAATACCTGACGCGGGTGCTCGAGTTCAACCAGGAAGCGGCCTGGGTGCGGGTGGAGCCGGGCGTTGTGCGCGACAATTTGAACGAGCAGATCAAATCCAGCGGCCTGCATTTTACGCCGGACGTGGCCACCTCCAATCGCGCCACCGTGGGCGGCATGATTGCCAACAACTCCTCCGGCGCGCATTCGATTCGCTACGGCCGGACCGTTGATCAAGTATTGGCGC
>JBBIKM010000062.1:0-28637 GCA_037445455.1 bacterium
CGCCGCTCACGGTATTTTGCGAAACAACGTGCCGGCCAGCACCACCTCGGCGAACACCAGGCCGAGCGCCAGCGCCAGCCAGTGCACGAACAGCTCGCGATAGCGGGTGAATTGTTTGACCTCGACTTTGGTTTTTTCGAGCTGGTCGATCTCCGCAAAGATTTTCTCCAGGCTCTGGCGGTCAGTGGCGCGGAAATATTTGCCCTTGGTCAGCTCCGCGATTTGCGTGAGCGTGGCCTCGTCGATTTCCACCGGCATGGGCACGTAGCGCTTGCCGAAAATCGGATCCTGCACGGGATAAAGCGCCTGGCCGCGCGTGCCGACACCAATGGTGTAGAAGCGAATGTTGAAAGCCTGCGCCAGCCGCGCCGCGGTGAGCGGATCGATCTCCCCGGCGTTGTTTACTCCGTCGGTGAGCAGGATCGCGACTTTGCTCTTGGCTTTGCTGTTGCGCAACCGGTCAATCGCGGTGGCCATGCCCAGCCCAATGGCGGTGCCGTCGTCGATCAAACCAACATCCACTTTCTTCAAGAAATTGATCAGTATACCGTAGTCCAGTGTCAGGGGACATTGCGTGAAGCTGCGCGCGGCAAACACCACCATGCCGATGCGGTCGCTGCTGCGACCGGTGATGAACTGCTCGGCCACCAGCTTCGCCGCTTCAATGCGGTTCTTCGGCCGGAAGTCTTCTGCCAGCATGCTGCTGGAAATATCGAGCGCCAGTACGATGTCGATGCCCTCGGTGGTGATTTCCTCCTCGGTCTGCCCGCTCTGTGGTCGCGCCAGCGCCACGATCACCAGGCCAATTGCCAGCCAGCGCAAACCAAAGAGCAGGTGCCGCGACCAGTAGCGCGATCGCTGCGGCAGGGACTTCATCAAGTCGAGATTGGAGTAGCGCAGCGTGGCAGTGCGGCGCTGATGGGTGCGGACATGCCACCAGGCCAGCAGCGGCAGCAACATCAGGAGAAAGAGAAACTCGGGATGCGCGAACGTCAGCATCTCAACCTGCCTCCGCCGGCACGGGCTCGCGTTTGTCTGCCGGCGGCGTGGCGGCGGCTTCCGCAGCGACGGGCACCGGCTTGGTCAACTGCACGAACGTCTCCGCGGCGGCCAGCAGGCGTTCATGCTGCTCCGCGGGCGGAATGAACTTGGCAAACTTTACCAAATCGCTTTGCTCCAAAATCTCACGCAAAAGGTCGAGTGCCTGCGCTTCGAGACTGACGCGCTTGAAATGTTCCAGCACCTCGAACGTCGTCATCTCCAGCGCCTCGACGCGATAGCGGCCTTCGACATAACGCCGAACGATTTCCGACAGCGTGCTGTAGAAGAGTTTGATCTCGCCCGCCGCCAGCAAACCGCTGTCGCGCAGGTGGGCGAGCGCCGCCAGCGCTTCTTCATGCGCCGGACGCGGCGGGGTGACGCGCTCCGGCAACAAGCCCTTGCCCTGGCGCCGGCGCCACCAGTAATAACCGGCAGCGGCGAGCAGCAACGCGCCGGCAGCGATCGCGGCGATCAACATCACCCGGCGCCAGTCGCGCGGCAATTCCCACGGCGCTTTGATCTCGCGAATGTCGCCCGCCTCGCTCGGCCGCAACGAAGCCACGTAGAGATCGAGTTTTTCAGTGCGCAAAATCTGCCAAACCGAATCCGGCGGCTGGCGATAGTGCAGCGTCAGCGGCGGAATTTCGAAACGGCCGGTGTCGAAAGTCGAAATCGTATAGGCGGCTTCCTCGATGACCGCACCGCCTTCCTGCCGTGCTTCCGGCGTTTGATAGCCGCGAATCTCGAAGCCGCCGAGATTGGCGCCCGGCCCGGGCCAGCGCACTTCGACGCCCGGCGACCGCCGCAGCCGCACGCTGTATTGCACGGTGTCGCCGATGGTCAACCGGGATTTGCTGACACGCGATTCGATCGTGACCGCAGACTCCGTTTGCGCCTGGCCGTTGCCGGCGCACAGCAGCAGGGCGCCCAGGACGGCGAGCAGCAACCGGCCGTTATTGCACTTTGTCATCGTAGATCACGACTCCTTCAGCACGCATCATGCGCTCGACCAGACGATCGTAAGCCTCCTGCTGTTTCTCGCGCACGTAATCCTGCATCACGCGATTGCGCACTTCCTGAAAAGCCGGCGGCGCCTTGGCCCCGCTGGAATCCGCAGGAGCGTAGCGCTCGAGATTGGCGCGGTAGTACAGCTCGAGATCACTTTCCTGAAAATCGACTTTCTGCGCAACTTCCTCCTGCAGCAGCTTTTGCACCATGAAGTTCTTCTTCGCCTGGAAGGCGGCGTCAATCACCTCCTGATCGCGTTCCAGCCCCTTGCGCTTGGCAGTGCCATACAACAACTCGGTGGCAATATATTGCCGCAGAAACTCCAACCGGTCATTGCGGTTCTTGATTTGCGCCAGCACGAAGGGCGGCAGATTCTTAATTTCGAATTCGAGATCGCCGGAGGTGATTTCGCGGTTGCCGATTTTGGCCACCACTTCGCCCGGCCGCTTCTTCGTCACCTGCGCGGTGTCCAGCAGCGTGCTCTCTGCCAGCGCCTGCTGGGCATCGGCCGAGCGCTGCAAGCGTTCGAGACATTCGACGATGCGGCGGCCGGCATCATCCACCAGGCCGCTGCGCGGATAAAGCTCCTTCACGCGCAGATAGTAAGCCAGCGCCGATTCATAATTGCGCAGCCGGTCAAAATAGATGTTGGCGATGGTGAAGCTGATATTGGCCTGCTCTTCCTCATCGAGCGGGTAATTCTCCAAATACCGCTGGTACTCCGCCACCGCCTGCTGATACAGCTCGCGGTTGTAGAGAATGTTGGCAAAATCGCGAACCTTTTCAGCGGGCAGGTTGTGTTTCTGCTCCTGCTTGCAGCCCGGCGCCCAGATCACCAGCGCCGCGATCACGCCGAGACGGCCGGCCGCCCGCGGCAGGTTCGCCAGCATGCTTCTGAGAGTGCTCATCTTGAAAGTATCCCACAAGTGATGCTGCCGGTCATGAAATCATGGCCTCAGCGAAAACGTTTCGCCCGCATCTTGAAAAACCGCACCAGCGGCTCGATGTAGGGTTGATTGGTGCGCACCTCCACCGGATCGACTTTGGAGGAGCGCAGGGTTTTCTCCCGCAGCAGACCGCGCCGCGCCGCTTCCTGCGCAAAGGCCTGGCGGTTGGCGGCATGCGCCGTGTCCAGCAGAAAGAGTTCGCCGGTTTCGGCATCTTCCAACTCCACCAAACCGACGTTGGGAAAATCCAGCTCGCGCGGATCGGTCACCGGAATGGCAACGAGATCATGGCGCTTGCTGGCCACGCGCAGCGCCTTCTCATAGCCCGCGGAAAGAAAATCCGAAACCAGAAACACCACCGCCTTGCGCCGAATGATGCGATTGAGATACTCCAGCGCCGCCGCGATGTCGGTGCCGGTGCCCTGGGGCTGATGATACAGAATCTCGCGCAGCACGCGCAACACATGGCTGCGGCCCTTTTTCGGCGGCACGAATTTCTCGATGCGATCGGTGAAAATGATCAAGCCCACCTTGTCATTGTTCTTGATCGCGGAAAACGCCAGCAGCGCGCAAATCTCCGCGGCGAGGTCGCCCTTCATTTGCTCATGCGTGCCGAAGTTGCCGGACGAGCTGACATCAACCAGCAGCATCACGGTCAGCTCGCGCTCCTCGTCAAAGACTTTCACATAGGGATGGCCGGCGCGCGCCGTGACGTTCCAGTCAATGTTGCGGATGTCATCGCCATAGGTGTATTCGCGCACCTCGGAGAATTCCATGCCGCGGCCCTTGAACACGGAATGATACTCGCCGCTGAACACGTCATTGACCAGTGCCCGCGTCGTGATTTCGAGACGGCGGACTTTTTTGAGAATTTCTTTTGGAATCATGGCTCGATTGGCCGGAGCGGCTGTTGCGATTTCGCATCCCTGCCCGCGCTGCCGCCCGCCGGCAAGGCGCACACCGCCTTACGGAACTTCGATGCGGCTCAACACCTGCGCGATGACGTATTCCGGGGTTTTTTCCTCGGCTTCGGCTTCGTAAGTCAAAATGATGCGGTGGCGCATCACATCCAGGCCGATGGAACGCACGTCTTCAGGCGTGACATAACCGCGGCCGCGCAGAAACGCATGCGCTTTCGCCGCCTGCGCCAGAAAGATACTGGCGCGCGGGCTGGCGCCGAATTGAATCAGATCCTCGAGTTCCTGCAGGCCGTATTTCGCCGGCTCGCGCGTCGCAAAAACGAGATCGATGATGTAGCGCTCGATCTTTTCATCAATGTAGACTTCCGTCACCACCTGGCGTGCGCGCCGGATGTCCTCCGGCTGCACCACCGGCATCACCTGGGCGAGATGGCCGCGCGTCATTCGCCGCATGATCTCCAGCTCTTCGTCTTTGTTGGGGTAGCCGATGGCAAGCTTCAACATGAAGCGATCGACTTGCGCTTCGGGCAGCGGATAAGTGCCCTCCTGCTCGATGGGATTCTGAGTCGCCAGCACCAGGAAGGGATCATCAAGCTTGAAGGTGCTTTCCCCGATCGTCACCTGGCGTTCCATCATGGCTTCCAGCAAGGCGGATTGTACTTTGGCCGGCGAGCGGTTGATCTCATCGGCGAGAATCAGGTTGGCGAAGATCGGGCCTTTCTTGGTGGTGAACTGGCCGTTGCGCTGGTCGTAGATCAACGTGCCGATCAAGTCGGCGGGCAGGAGGTCGGGCGTGAATTGAATGCGTTGAAATTTCGTTTGAATGGCGGCTGACAGCGTCTTGACGGCCAGCGTCTTGGCCAGACCGGGCACGCCCTCCAGCAAAATGTGGCCGTTGCTCAGCAAGCCCACCAGCAATCGCTCGACCATGTATTTCTGGCCCACGATCACTTTGCTGATTTCCCTGGTGAGCTTTTCAACAAATGCACTCTCGCGTCGAATCTTCTCGTTGATCGCTTGAATGTCAACGTTCATTGCACCTCCAGTTGGATCCGAATGGACTGATGGCGTGCGGCCCGGCTGGCAGCGGCGCGGCTCCGCTCACCTTCCGCGGCGCGGCAAACGCACGCACTTCACTTCAGAGACAGCGGGGAACTCTCGGGCCGGTGGGCACGCAGAAAGCTCTCGGTCATGGCAAATGCGCGCGCCAGGCCGCTGGGGTCACCGCCGGCGCCGGAAAACTTGACGACATCACTGGTTTGCAACACTTCCTCCAGTTGCGTCGCCTGGCTGGTGGCGTCCGGATGCAACCGGCGATAGGCCGCCACCACTTCCGCAGTGGTGATGCCTTGCGCCGGTATCTCGAAGCGCCGGTGCAAATAGGCGCGCACAATTTTGGATAGTCTGGTGAATGCTTCCTTGGTATCGACGGCATTCAAGTCTACCGTGGCGTGCAGCTCCTCGTAGAATTCGTCTTCCAGTGGCTTGGGGGCCGCGGCCGCCAGTTGCGCGCGGGCAGCCCGGCGGCGTTGCGCCCGCCACAGAACGAATCCCACACCCGCCGCCAGCGCGACTCCCAGAGCCGCCAGTGCCATGACGCCGACCGGCGTCTCTCCTGGCTCCGGCACCGCCTCGACGACCTTGGTGCTCAAGCGGCCGGCGTACAACTCATGCCTTTCATTGGTGGCTTTATCCAGGTAACTGACCCGCATGGTTTCGACATAGCCCATGCCCAGACCCTGCGGCCGCAGGGTGTATTCGAAGAAGTGAGTCGCGACTGTTGTTCCGTTTTCGGCGCCGACACGATTTGCGGAGGCCGTGCCCACCAGTTTGAGGTTGGCAAGGCGCGGAGGCTCCGGCGGGTCCACTGCCACGCGCGCCAAATCGCCGCGCCAGGTCAGCTCCACCCGATAGACCGCGGTGCGATTGAGGGGAACTTCTTCAGGCGTCAGCGTGGCGCTCAGCTTGACTTCAAGGGTTGGCTGCGTCTGGGCGGAAAAGGGCGTGAGCAGCAGGGCGCCCAACGCCATGATCAGTAATTTGCTTCTCATATCATCATCGCCGGTCATCTGGCGGCTCAAAAAAAAAGCCGCGATGAAGCTGCGGCAGTTCCCGGGGCTGCCGCCAGCAAGACATCGGGCCTATAAGACAGAAATTCAAGCAAAAAAGTTTTACGGCTTGGCATTCGGGCCGGTCGGTGATTTTTTCGAGGCCGCGCCTTCCGTGGCGGCAGGATTGTCCTTGGAATCGGTGAACAGATTGAGCTCGCTGACATCCTGGCCAAGATGCTCCAATTCCCAATCCACCGAGGGGACCAGCTCGTGATCGGGATACTTCTGCTTGAACGCCGTGTAGGCGGTGCGTGCCCGCTCGAGATCCTTGATATGGTTGGCGTAGATGTAACCGATCATGAATTGGGCCTGGGGCACGTGCCGGCTCTGGGGAAAATCAGCTACCAGTTGTTGAAACGCGTCGACGGCGCGCTGGTATTGCTGCTGGTGATTGAGGCAGATCATGCCGATGCGCTGCAACACTTCATCGCTGCCCTCGGCCTTGGGAAAGCGTTGCAGCAGCGCCTGCGAAAGCAGTAACACGCTGTCAAATTCCTGCCGGGATTCGTGAGTTTTGATCTGGTCGCGCAGTTCCGCTTCGCTCAAAGTGGTCGCGCTTTTCAGCAGCGCCTGCCGCGTTTGCGCCTCGTCGAATTTGGCATTCTGGGGAAACTGCTGGTTGAGTTTCTTGTAGTAATTTTCGGCCTTGGCGAATTCACCGCGCAATTCCAGCTCACGGGCCTTGCTGTAGAGCTGTTCTTCATTGAGTTTTTCACCGCAGCCGGTGATGAGCAGGGCGATCGTAAACAATCCGCTCAGCAGCCTGGTCGTGGACATCACATCCTCCGCTGGTAGGGTCGAATCTTTTCTTGGAGCGCGGAAATCTAACGAGGGGGCGTCATAAAATCAAGGGAATTCTCCCCCCTGAAAACAAAAAGGCGAGATCACTCTCGCCTTTTGCTGCATCACAGGATCGTTGGTTTCAATTCTTGGTGGAGCCTTCATCGACGACTTCGAAATCCGCCTCTTCGACTTTGCCCTTGCCGGCGCCGCCATTGGTGCTGGTCTGCTTGCCGGCGGCGTTGGCGGCTTCATACATGCGGGTGGACACCTGGTTCCAGATGGTGTTGAGCTCCTCGCAGGCCGCCTTGATGTCGTCGACACGCTCGGATTTCATCACCTCGCGAATCTTTTTCACCGCGGCTTCCAGCCGTTCCCTGGAGGCGGCATCGAGCTTGTCGCCCATGTCGCGGATGTTTTTCTCGGTCTGGTAAATGAGCTGATCGGCGCGGTTGCGCGTCTCCACCAGCTCGCGCCGCTTCTTGTCTTCTGCGGCGTGTTCGCGGGCGTCGCGCTCCATCTTGGCGATCTCTTCCTTGCTCAGGCCGGTCGAGGCTTCGATGCGAATCGACTGTTCCTTGCCGGTGGCTTTGTCGCGCGCGGAGACGTGCAGAATGCCGTTGGCATCAATGTCGAAGGTGACTTCGATCTGTGGCACGCCGCGCGGTGCGGGCGGAATGCCATCGAGAATGAAACGGCCGAGCGTGCGGTTGTCGATCGCCATCTCGCGCTCGCCCTGCAGCACGTGGATCTCCACCTGGGTCTGGCTGTCCGCTGCCGTCGAGAAGATTTCCGACTTCTTGCAGGGAATGGTGGTGTTGCGCTCGATCAACTTGGTGGTCACACCGCCCAGGGTTTCGATGCCCAGGGACAAGGGGGTGACATCGAGCAGCAGCACGTCTTTCACGTCGCCGGAGAGCACGCCGCCCTGAATCGCGGCGCCCACCGCCACAACTTCATCGGGGTTGACGCCCTTGTGCGGCTCTTTGCCGAACAGCCGGCGCACGATCTCCTGCACTTTCGGCATGCGCGTCGAGCCGCCCACCAGCACGACTTCGTCGATGTCGCTGGTGCGCAGATCCGCATCGCGCAGCGCGGCTTCGCACGGGCCGATGGTGCGCTCGAACAAGTCATCGCAGAGCTGCTCGAACTTCGAGCGCGTCAGCGTGATTTGCATGTGCTTCGGGCCGGCGTTGGTGGCGGTGATGAATGGCAGGTTGATATCCGTCTGCATGACGGTGGACAACTCGCATTTCGCCTTTTCCGCGGCCTCCTTCAAGCGTTGCAGTGCCATCGGGTCCTTGGAGAGATCGACACCTTCCTGCTTGCGAAATTCCGCCACCAGCCAGTCGATGATCCGCTGATCGAAATCATCGCCCCCGAGGTGGGTGTCGCCGTTGGTCGCCTTTACTTCGAACACGCCGTCGCCGATTTCCAGAATGCTGATGTCGAAGGTGCCGCCGCCCAGGTCGAACACCGCGATCTTTTCATCCTTCTTCTTATCCAGACCGTAGGCCAGCGAAGCGGCCGTGGGTTCGTTGATGATGCGCTTCACCGTCAAACCGGCGATTTCGCCGGCTTCCTTGGTAGCCTGGCGCTGGCTGTCGTTGAAGTAGGCCGGCACGGTGATAACCGCCTCAGTGACTTTTTCGCCGAGATAGTCTTCCGCGGTTTGTTTCATCTTCTGCAGAATCATCGCCGAGATTTCCTGGGGCGAGTATTCCTTGTCGCCGATGCGCACCATGGCCACATCATTCTTGCCCGGCACCACGGCGTAGGGAACCGACTCGCGCTCACGCTTGACTTCACTATGCCGGCGTCCCATGAAGCGCTTGATCGAATAAATCGTGTTGGTCGGATTGGTAATGGCCTGGCGCTTCGCCACCTGCCCCACCAGGCGCTCGCCGTTTTTGGAAAAGGCCACCACCGAAGGCGTGGTGCGCGAGCCTTCCGAATTCGGAATCACCACCGGCTCGCCGCCTTCCATGACCGCCACGCACGAATTGGTAGTGCCCAAGTCAATTCCAATGATTTTGCCCATCGCAAAAATCCTCCAGATCTAGGATCAAAAGTTCTGAGTGGTTTCTGACGCAAGACCAAGTTTTTCTATTAACTTCATTTGTCACCAACAAACGCCATGCCATTACTCACTCACGCGAGACAAAATTCGTGTCCACTGTTTTTAAATGGCTTAGAATGATGAGAGTCAAGGCGGGTGAGGTGAGCAGCAAGTCTTTTTTTCAGGGAGATGACAGCCTGACAGGAAAAAACATGACGGCTCCAGGGAATGGAGCCGCCATGGTGGTTGGTATTACCGTTTGTCGTTGAAAAAATCGTCGTCACCGGCGCCGCGGCGGCGCTCATAAGCTTCTTGCGCTTCGCGGCAGCGCGGCGTCCAAGGCATGGCTTCCAGGCGGGATTCCGGAATTTCCTTGCCGGTATCGATGCAGTAGCCGTAGGTGCCCTCCTTGATGCGCTTCAAGGCGTCTTCGATCTCGGAGAGAACATCCGTGTCCTTGGTCAGCAGGCCGGAGATGTACTCGCGGTCACGATCGAGCTTGGCCGATTCTTCGAATTCCGCGCTGCGCGTCATGGTCGAGCCTTCGAAGTCGTCCTCATTCTGATTGAGCGCACGCAGGATGCGCTCACGCTCCTGCAGCAATCGTGACTTGTAATATTCGAGCTTCTTTTTATCCATGAATCTGACCTTTCCTCGAACAAGGTTTCTGCTCAAAGCCCCGCTGTCTGTCAAACCATCCCGCTTAAAAATGGGCTGGAATCTAATCAATCCCCCTCTTCAATGCAACAAAGAAATTGGCGTCGCGCCGTGAAATGCGAAGCAGGACCACCTGGCGATCCTTGCTCGCGGCGAGCGCCCGGCGATATTCCGCCACCGTGCGCACCGGCTTGCGGTCAACTTCCTTGATCACATCGCCCGGACGAAGGCCCTCCTGATCGGCCGGGCTGCCGGCTTCCACCTCGACGACGACGACACCGGTTGACTCCAAAATGTCGAACTCGCCGGCAAGTTCTTCGGTCAAATCGGCCACTGCCAGGCCCAGGGCTTCGGCGCGCGGCTCATCTGCCGTCACGGGCCGGCTGGGATCCTCCGGCCGCTCGCCCAGCTTCACCGTGAGTGTGCGCTCGCGGCCGTCGCGGATCAGCTTCACCTGCACCGCCGTCCCGGGGCGGAAACTGGCGACAATATTCATGAGATGGTTTTGGTCGCGAATCGGGGTGCCGTTCAGCGCCACCACAAAGTCCTCATCCTGCATGCCGGCTTTCTCGGCAGGGCTGCCCGGCATGACCCGCGTGATCAACGCGCCGTCCGTGGAGGGCAGGTTCATCTCGCGCGCCACGTCTTCATCGACGCTCTGAATGTTGACGCCCAGCCAGCCGCGCACGACTTTTCCCGTCTCGATAAGCTGGGTCATAATCTGGCGGGCCAGGTTGATTGGAATCGCGAAACCGATGCCGACATTGCCGCCGCCCCAGCCGCCCGAGACAATGGCAGTGTTGATGCCCACCAGCTCGCCACGCAGATTGACCAGTGCGCCGCCGCTGTTGCCCGGGTTGATGGCAGCGTCGGTTTGAATGAAATCTTCATAATCGATATCGCCCACGCCCACTTGCGTGCGGCCCTTGCCGCTGACGATGCCGGCAGTGACGGAATGGGCGAGTTGCAGCGAGAAGGGGCTGCCCACTGCCAACACCAGTTCTCCCACCTCGAGCGCATCGGAATCACCCAGGCGCGCGACCGGCAGATTGGTCGCCTCGATCTTGATCACCGCAAGATCGGTTTTGGGGTCGCTGCCCACGATCCTGGCCTTGTAGCTCTTCTTCTCGATCAACACCGCGATCTCGTCCGACTCCCGAATCACATGATTGTTGGTGAGCACGTAGCCATCGGGACTGATGATCACGCCTGAGCCCAAACCCTCCTGGCGGAACTCGCGCTCGCCCCGGCCGCGGCGCCGGCCCCACCATTCCTCATGAAAAAACTCCGTGAAGGGATTGCGCACGCGGACGACTTTCTCGCTGGTGATGCTGACCACCGTCGGCATCACGCGCTTGGCCACGGCCACATAGGCTTTGCCGGTGGCGGCAAGGTCGGCCTCACCGGACAGTTCCGTCTCCGTGGCAGCCGGAGCGCCGAGCGCCACTTTCGGCTTGTTCTCTGCCAGGCCGGGCTTGGTCCAATCGAAATTGGAGGCGATAATCAAGCCCGCCAGCGCACCGAGAAACAGCATGAGCGACATGACACCGAGGGTTTTGTATTTAGCCATCACACCTTCTCCTGAAAAAGGGATTGGTCATCTGCACGTGCCGGCGGGCAGTACCGCCGGAGGCCCGGCAGCGCAGAACCCGAATGCCGGCAGGCGTGCCGGCGCGAAATAGTCCCGCGCAAGACCGTGCGCTGCGGCTCAGGCGCTGCCGCTGCGATAGAATCGGATTTGTGCTTTCTCCAGCGTCGCCAGGCCTCCCCTGAGGGCGCCGTCCACCACCGTCATGAAACGCTCCAGCTTCTCCCGGGTATCCACAATTTCGACGATGATGGGAAGATCTTCGGACAGCCGTTCGATCTTGAACGTATGAATCCGGCTGTGGGCGCCGAAGCCCATCATGCCGCGCAGCACCGTTGCGCCCGCCAGGCCGTGCGCGCGCGCCTGCAGCACGATCCATTCATACAACGGCTTGCCCTCGTGTTTGTCGCTCTCGCCGAGGAACAGGCGCAGCAAGTAACCTTCTTCGGGCAGAACCACGAGCTCACCTCCACAGTAGGTAGGCCAGTGAGCGTCCCAGCCACACCGCCGCAAGACCCAAAACGAGGTGGACATTCAAATTCACCAGTCCAGCCAGGATTTCGCCAGCGCGCAGCAGATTCATCGTCTCACTGGCAAAGGTCGAAAACGTGGTGAATCCGCCCAGGAATCCCATGAAGACCAACAGCCGGGCCTCGGGAGTAAGGTAGCCGTGCCGCTCAGCCAGTTGCGCGAGAAAGCCGATCGCCAGGCATCCGGCCAGGTTGACGACGACCGTGCCGAAAGGAAACCCGGAGTCCTTGGCCAGTTGCTGAACGTAGCCGCTGACGAGATAGCGCAGAATGGATCCGGCAAAACCGCCGAGGCCCACCAGGATCACTTTGACCATGACGCTGATTTCAGAGCTGAGGATGCGCAGGAGTCATCAGCGTTGGCGCGGTTGAGGGCGGACTCCATCGCCACAAAAGCACGGCAGCTTCCCGCTGGCAGCCGCCGGTGACATTCATACAACCTTGATGAATTGATCCCCCACGCGATTGGGCGTCTTCACGCCGAAATTGCGCAACCGGAACACCGTGCCGCGCTTGGTGCCGGCCGGCACATTCAGCTCGACCACCTTGCCGGCAATGGTTGGTATGCGCAGCCGCGTCCCGGTTTTCAACGCAGGTTCATCCACGTGGGTTTCAAAGTAAATGTCCGCGCCGGCACGGGTAAAATGCGGGTGCGGCTCCACTTCCACGGTGATGATGACATCACCGGCCGGTCCATGGCTGGATTCTGCCGCCAGTCCCCGCAGGCGCAGTTGGTGCCCGCTTTCGACGCCGGCCGGCAGCCGGATGCGAATCTTCTTTTTCGATGATATCTGGCCGCTGCCATTGCAACGGCTGCACGGCGCATACCCTTCCTGGCCCTTGCCCTGGCAGACCGGGCAGGTTTTTTTCTGACGAATCGAAATCGTGCGCTCTGTGCCGCGCACCGCTTCCAAAAAGGAGATGCGAATCTTGCCCGTGATGTTGCGCGCCGCGGTGGGCGTGGGCGTGGGATCGGAGTAGATGCCATTGAATCCGAAGAGGTCGCGCAACAGATCCGAGAACGCGAAACCCTGACCGAAAAAGGAGCCAAAAGGACTGTGACCGCCCATGCCGTGCATGCCGAAACCGTGGCTGCGCAGAAACTCCGGATCAAAGGAGAACCATTCACCGTTGGTCGTCGCATCCGGCCGGCCGTAGAAGCGCAACTGATCATACTTGTGGCGCTTTTCCGCATCGCCGATGATGTCATACGCTTCATTGATCTCCTTGAAGCGCTCCTCGGCGGCCTTGTCGCCGGGGTTGGCATCAGGATGATATTGCTTGGCCAACCGGCGGTAGGATTTCTTGATTTCCTCCGGCGGGGCTTTCTCGCTCACGCCAAGAATCTTGTAGTAGTCTTTGAATCGCATCTTCGGAGCCATAATGCTCTCGCCGCACTGCTTGCCGCGAGAGGGAAGTCACTGACAGATTCTCTCAAAGCACAGCGACTGCCTCACCTTGCACGGCGGACATTCTACTGCGCACTGTGACAAGTTGACAAGCTCAATTGATTTAGCTGGAAGAAAATAGCAATTGATATGCCAGAATTGTTGCGAAATCGTCTTGCTGTTTTTGAGAAACTTGAAGACAGCATGATCATGGAAATTGAATCCCCCCTGCCAGGATGGCTTACCGGCAGATGATTTGGCAGATAAGGACGAGATTTGAGAAAGGGCAGAGCAAGGAGACTGCCAGGCCTGCTCCCTCGCACGTGCTGACGCTTGGCAGCCGGAACAGCGCGCGGTTTCGCAGATTAGCGCAGCATCAGCAGCTTGGTCAATTGCCGGTAACCACCAGCCTGTAATTCACAAAAATAGAGTCCACCGCTCACGAAATTCCCCACCCGATCGCGGCCATCCCAACGAGTGAGAAAGTGGCCGGGCTGGTAAGCTTGATCGACCAGGGTGCAGACTTCGCGGCCCAGCACGTCGAAAATGCGAAGGACCGTGCGGCCCGCTGTCACCGGCAGAACAGGCAGTTCATACCGAATCTCAACAACAGCCGTGCTCACCCCACGGCGCCACGGATTCGGGTAACTCTGCCTCAGTCGAAACGCCACCGGCCGACTCACTGGCTCCGGCGCCTCGGTCACTGCCGTCGTGCCTGCGAGCCAGTCCAGCACGCGTTGCATCACCTCTGCACGGCTGGCATAGCCGGGTTGCGCACCGGGTCCGGGATTGACGGCTTCGAATCCAAAACCAAAGAAAACCAGCCGGGAATGATTGGCAGGATCCTCCACTCGCAGGCCGGCCGCGCTGCCTGTCGTCGTATCATAGACCACGCAGACTTGCGCCGGCCCGCGCGGAAGAAGCACATCGCGCGAGCTTTGATTGTCGGCGCCCAGCGCGCCGGCGGTGATGAGATTGATCAATCCCCGGCCGACCGGATCACTTTGCACGCCATGCAAGAGGGGATCATTGAGATTGCGATCGAAACCAGCATGCAAGCGGTCGGAGAGAAAGCGCGTACCGTTCAAGCTTTCTGCGATGTTCTGGCCGGTCAAGAACAGCCGGCCGCCGCGATCCAAATACGCGGCCAGTGAGTCCGCCTCGGCGGCCGAAATCACCTCCGCGCCGTCAGCATTGCCGGTGAACCAGATGATGGTTTGGCGTTTGAATTTGGGCGCAAAACTCAGCGGCGCCGGACCGCTTTCCGCCTGGCGCCAAACCGAGCAAGTCAACTGCAGTTGCTCCAGCACCGGCACATAGAATTCCTCGAATGCACCGGCGGGATCATCATTCACCAACAACACCTCGGCGGCCGCGACGACAATATCCAGATGATTGCGCGCCGCCAGGTCGATTGTCACCGGCGAAATCACTGCGCGCGCATAAGGAATTTCCGGCTCAATCTCCAGGCGATCATAACGGAGTGCCGGCGGCTGGGAGGCATAAAGACCGATGAAGGCAAAACGGCCCTGCGCATCGCTGTCGACCGTGCGGGTGAAATCCGCGCCCGCGTCACTGCTGGCATGCAATCGCAGGCGCGCCCGCACCGGCCTGCCGGAAGCGTCACGCACCGCGCCGCTGAGTTCCGTTTGTGGCTGCGGAAGCAGCACACGGTCGTGCTGCACCGTTTCGCCGTAGATCAGCGTCACGGTGCTGGTGTCTGCCACAAACGGGAAGGCCTGCAGAACAATGGTCACCTTCTCAGGCGCGGCTGCCGCTGCGGGCGCCAGCAAGCGAAACTCATAGCGGCCGCCGCGATAAACCGGTTGCTCGAAATTGCGCTCCACCAGCGTGGCGCGCAGATTAGCCACCGGCCTGCCGTCCACCGCGCTGGCCGCGCGGCCTGCCACCACCGCCACTGGCAGCGCAGGGCCAAGCTGCGTTTGAAAAATCCCCCGGCCGTCCGTGCGTCGTGCAAAATAGTCGGGCCAGGAGGCGCGAAACAACTCGGCCTTTTCTAAATCAGCCGCCGCAGGCTGGCCGCCTTGCTGCAGCAAGTAAATGTAGGCCTGGCGAAAAATCTTGGGCGCCGTGGCGTAATCGGGTTGGCGTTCGCCTTCCACCGCGATGATGTCCGTGATCGTGACTGGAATCTTGCTGCCGGATACGGTCACGCCGGCCACTGGAAATCTCGCCCGCTGCTCCAGCGTCACGCCGGGAAAGGTGATCACGAAGGAAGGCGGAATCTCGTGCGCCGGCCGCAGGCCCATCAAATAGTGATCGAGCAGGCTGAAGTTGTCGAACGCGCGCACGCTGGAGAAGGTGCCGTTGCCGTTGTCGCGCCAGCCATTGCCCTCCATCACCGAGCCTTCGGTGTCAAAAAAGAAACTCCAATGTGCCAGGCCGCGGCCCAGCAACAGATCAGATTCTGTGCCACCAAGGCGGGCGCGCACATATGCGCCCCACTCGTGCTCTGCTTCCTGGCCCAGCACGTTGAGAAAGCTGAATCCGCTGGGATCGACCGGCCAGTGGTTGATGTAGTTCATGTGCAGAAAACCCCGCAGCCGGCCGGTGCTGCCGTAGGCGGAAGAAAAGTCGAAGGGCCCCAGCCCGATGCCGGCCACCTCATTGCGCACGCCCTGGTAGAATGCACCGAACGGCGCACCCAGCAAATCGAAATCCGTCATCAACACCAGTTGCTCGAAGCTGTCGGGCTGCACTGCAAAAAAGCGGCGCGCAATGGCGGCGGTATTGACGATGCGGTAGGGAATTTCGGCGAAGGACTCAAAAAGAGCGGCGGCTTCTGAGCCGAGCAGAGGAAGATCGTCGTAATCCACGGCCTGATAGTCGGCGTCAGGGTCGCCGCGGGTGAAGCCGGTGATGATGGCGCTGCCGTTGCGCGCAAGCTGAATTTCCACCCCGTGGTAGATGAAATCAAAAGAGCCGTCCGCAAACAAGGTCACCTGAAAAGTGTTGGAGTTCTGCGTGTCGAATTCCGGCACCTTGTCCCAGGTGATGGTGAGGCGATCAGCGCCCTGGCGATAGTGAAGCGTGCCCGCTGCCAGCGGATTGAGATCCGCAAACAGTGGTGCGATCATGGGCAGCGCCAGGAAGAAGTCACTCGGGTCATAGAAAGTGGGATTGCCGATGCCGCCAAATGTCAGATTACCGTTGGAACGGATCCACACGTGATCCCACACTTGGCCGGCGAAGGGGAAGGAGAATCCAGCGGCGAAGTGGACACGATGGTTGGTGTCGTCACCGGGACGCAGCAAGGTGCCGGTTTCCGGGTCGAATGCAAAAGGCAATGCGCTGACATCGAAGCCGCCGCGGGCATTGGGCGCGAAATGCAGCCGCCGGCCATCGAGATCAAAGGCGTTTCTGCCGGGTTCAGTGATGAGCGTGCCGTCGTCTTCGATGAGCACCAAATCCCCGGCCCTGCGAACACGGGCGCCGGTGCTCGCAGCCTTCTGCTGCCGGCGTTCGGCACGGCGCAGGCGGTCGAACACAATCGCATCAATGGCGCTGCCGGCATAGGTGCCGCACGGGGAAAATTCCCGCGGCCCAACAGCGTGGCCGCGCGGCCGCAGCGGCCGGGCACTTTCAGCCTGCGCGACGCTGACGGCAGCCGCCAACAGGCCGGCGAGAACGATTGCATGAAAAAGGCGGTCGCACTCAAATGCCATGAACTTTTACCCGCGCAGAGAGAGAACAGAGTCGGTGGGTTCTTATGCTGGCTTGACCCAAGCCTTCACGCACGCATGCGAATCCACCCGGCCGGCTGATTCACTGCACGCAGCCGGTGGCGCATGCACCCTCTGCCTCTTGAGATCAACAAGTCTTGACGATGTTTCGTTGGCCACCTCACCCCATTCATACCTCAATTCGCGACTCAAAGGAGATTGACAACTGCGAGCAACAACCCAACCGATGGAATAGAATTGTATCGGCTGGGTTGTTTCTCTCAGTTGGAAATACCCATTTGCTTTTGAGGCAACAATTTCGCTTTGCAGCAGCCAACTTCGCCTCACCTGGTCATGAGTGGGGAGTTGCAAGCATTCTTCTAACTCGCTTTCTTCCTTCTCTCTCAAGAGCTGGAGCCTGGGGAAGTGAGTGATCACAAGTGATATTTTTGCAAGAAAAGCGAAGATCCTTCCAACGAATAGAAAAACCCAACGGAAAAGGCTTTTCAGTTGGGTTCATTTGTCCGTTGGAGATTATGTCTTTGGTTGCGGCTCGTCCACGTTGGGCATCGAAGAATCAACCTTGACCTTGCCAGGGAATCTGTTACAGCAATATTTGATCAACGCCGGCCAAACTTGGCCGCGCGTGCCTCCCTTCTGAAAAGCAGAAGATCAGCACACGTGCAGGCAAGCAGCCGCGGCTCAGCCCGGCCGGCGTTTCACCTCATTGCAACACCAGCAGGCGGCGCACCGCGCGAAATTCGCGGCCACCGTGTGCCGCGGTCGCCTGCATGCGATAGAAATAAATGCCGCTGGCCACCGGCCGGCCCAGGGCATCCCTGCCGTTCCAAGTCGCGAGGTGCGTGCCCGCCGGTTGCGAACCGGAGACCAGTGATGCGACTTGCTGACCCAGCACGTCGTAGACCGTCAGCTTGACCTCGGCATTCTGCGGCAAACTGTAGGCAATAGTTGTCAACGCGGCAGTGCCGGAGGCCGGGGGCAGGTTGCGCGCAAAGGGATTGGGATAACTCTGGCCCAAACTGAAATCCGCCGGCACTTTGGCGGGCGCCTGGCGATCGTTCACCGCCACCGTGACACCCGCGACCACGCGCACGCGATCCACAAACCAGCCCGCGGAGGCCGCGGCGGCGTTGCCATCGGTCTGAATGCGAAAGCGGATCCGCACGTTGTTGAAGCCGGCGCCGGTGAAGGCATTCATGGAGAAACCGCGCTCACGCCATTGCGATTGCGTGCCGCGGAATTGATCGGTGAGCGGCGCCCAGTTTTGCCCGCCGTCACTGCTGATCTCCACCACGCCGAAGTCTTCCTGATTGGCGGAAAAATAATGCTGTTCGGAGAAATACAGCGTGGCGGCGGAGAGCTTGCTGAAATCGAGCGGAAGGTTGAGCGTCATCGCGGAGTTGACGTTGGCAGCGTACAACGTGCCGGGGTTGCTGGAGGCGGCCCACAGTCCGTCCGCGCGGCGCTGGCGGGTGAGGCCCCAGCGATTGGGCTCGACTTGCCAGGCGTTCAGACCGTTCTCAAAATCCTCCAGCCCAACGATGAAGCTCTGCTCCGGTGTCACGCCGCGATTGGCGGCAGCGGCCACATCACGCGCGCTGACGTAGTATGTCACTGTGTCGCCGTAGGCAAAACCGCCGGGGAGCGCGCCGGCAAAAGCATTGGGCGCGGTGGCCGCCAGCTTGGTGCTGTCGCGCAGGCCGGAGGTCGAGCGATAGTGCAACCACACGGCCTGGTCATTCACGCCGAGGTTGTCCGACACTTCCACCGCCACCGCAAACGGACCGGCGTTGTCGATCACATTCGGCAGAGGGGTGAGGTTGGCAAGCACCGGCGGCGTCAGATCGGCCGCAGAATTATAGGAGTACAGGCGAATGGGCGCCGAGAAGCCCTTCTCCGTGCGTGCCAGAATGAAGTATTGCACCTTCTTGTTTGCCTGCCCCGGAATGACCGCCTGATAATTGCCCTGGCCATCACCGGTCATGACGGCTTTGTTGAAGGGAAAAGCGCCGTCGGTATCCCAGAAAAGCACGGCTTCCTGCAGCGGGCTGAGAGTCGAAGTGATGCGCGCGGTGACGGTGCGCGGCTGCACGAAATCCTCGGTATCGCGCAACGGGTCATGCTCAAGGGCAAAGCCGTTGAGCCAGTTCATCACGCGGAACATCACTTCTCGGCGCACCACCGAGTCGACGATGGCTTCATAGCCGCCGAAGGCGAAATGCACCACGCGATGATCGCCGGCATAACGCACCGCGCCCGAGCGGTTGTTGCCATAATTGAAGATGCTCACCGCCGGCGCAATGGCCTCGATCTCGCTGGGAAATTGCTGCGTGGCTGTACGGCCGGGCTGGAACACTTCAAAACTCAGGCCGTCACCGATGGGATCGCCGCTGGCGCCGGTGAGCGAGGAGAAATCCGAATCGTCAGCGAGATACCTGGCATGCAGGCGGCTCTCATAGAAGGCCAGCGACTGGCCGGCAGAGCGATCGAATTCATTGATGACGCCGGGGTGGTTCTGATCACACATATCCCAGCCGATGTCCTGCCCGGAAATGAAGAGGTAGCCGCCGGCCGCAAGGTACTTTTCCAATTCGGCGCGATCGGTCGAATCGAGCGCTGGAAACTGCCACTCACAGATCCAGATGACGGTGGAATAGCCTTTCATCTTGTCGAACGAAGGCGTGCCTTGCAGAACATGGTCGTGGATTTCGTAGCCAAGGCCAAGACTGTCGAGCACGCTGGCATAGTATTGCTCGACGTTGTTGGTGCCGTCATCATCATCAACCACGAGAATGGAAGGGCTGATGGCGAGCGAAAATTCCAGGCTGGCGCGATAGCCGTTGTTGGCGCGGAGTTCCAGGGTTAGCCGCGCGCGATGCGGAAACGCATCCGGCGAAAGCGTGAGCGTGAAGGGATCCGCCGTGTTGGCTTTGGAATTCTGATTGAGATTGGAGAGCCCGGGCAGATTGCCAAAATTGGCGCCGGCTTTGGAGATGGTAACCGCCCAATCATTGCTGCGGAGCGTGGCCGTGAGGTTGGTGGCATCGCCCCAGTTGTTTTCCAGCGAAACGGCCAGGGTGGCGGTTTCGCCGGGCTCGAGCACGCCGTTGCCATTGCCGCCGGTGGCATCGGATATGGTGGTGGCGACCAGCTTGATGCGCGGCAGCGGGGTCACCGTTTCGGTCACGGCGCGCAGCGCATTGATGCGGCCGTTGCCGAGTTTGCCGATGTAATTGCCGTTGGCGGCGTCGATGTTGTCTGCGGTTTCTGCGACTTGAAACATCACCTGTGCCGGCGTCCAATCGGGATGCTGGGACTTGACTAATGCCGCCAAACCCGCTGTGAGCGGCGCCGCCATCGAAGTTCCGGAGTAGAAGGCATAGCCGTCGTTGAACACGGTGCTTAAGATGCCGACGCGGCCGGCGGGTTGATCGCCGCCGGGTGCAGAAACTTTCACCCAGTCGCCAAAAGAAGAATAGGAGGCTTTGCGATCCTGCTCGGTGAGTGCGGCCACTGAAAGCGCGAACGGCGAGGTCGGCAGTGGATTGCCGGCCTCGGTGCCGCCATTGCCGGCGGAACACGTAACGACAACCCCGTTTTCAAAGGCGTAGCGCGCACCGTCCAGAACGATTTCAGAGTTGCCGTAGCTCAAGCTGGCCACAGCAGCGCCATTGTCCGCCGCGTAGATGAAGGCTTCGGACATCCAATCTGACCGGCCAACACCCTGGCCGGAGGTGTTTTGCCAGCCAATGCGCAGCGGCATGACGGTCACATTCCAGGAAATCGCTGCGACGCCGAGAGCGTTGTCGGTCACCGCTGCGGCCAAGCCGGAGGTGTGCGAGCCGTGGCCGTTGAAATCCATTGGGTCGTTGTCTGCCACGTCGCCGTCTTCGCCCACGGCAGCGTCCGTGACATTGTCCACGAAATCCCAGCCGCGGATGTCGTCAATGAAGCCGTTGCCGTCGTTGTCAATGCCGTCGAGGACTTCATCGACGTTGTTCCAAATATTGTCCACCAAATCCGGATGGTTCCAGTCGGTGCCGGTGTCGATGATCGCGACCACGACTTCCGAGCTGCCCTTGGCAACGTCCCACGCTTCCGGCGCTTTGATTTGGGGGAGATGTTGCTGCTGGGGTAGCGCGGATCATTGGGGGTGGCGAGCGGTGCCGCTTGCGGCGCGGCGGCTGGCTGGCGGGCGGCCACGTCCAGCGGAATAATGTAAACCGGCTCGGCATATTCCACCGCGGGATGGCGCTGCAGCTTGGCAGCCAGTTGCACCACGTCGGTCGGCTCCGGCACCTGCAGTGCGAAGATGCGGTCCAGGCCGAGGTCGGATCGCTGCGCCAGTGCCTTGTTCTTGATATTGCTGAACGCCGGCGCCGCGGCAATGGCGCCATGCGCGCTGGTGAGGGCTTGCAGCGTTGCCGTATTCTTGTAGCCGTGTTTGAACTTGACGATCACGCGGCCGGGAACATAGCCCCAACCCGGCGGCAGTGCGGCGCTCGCATCCGGCGGCTCAGCAGCCGGCGCGGCGCCCGCAACGAATAAGAGAACAGAAAGCAGCCAGCAACTCCGGAGACATGAAGAACTGCGCTTCATCGTCGGGCTCCTCATTGAGATTGAAGGGTAAACAGCAAAGCAAAGCCGGGCGCACCAGCGCTGCGCCGCCTCTTGGGAGATTGTCGATTGCGTGCACACAGGCGGGAAGGTCAATGGTTGGAGGGCTTGCTGGCGGAGAACAAAGAGCTGGTTCCGGGTGAGCCGGGCTCATAGCGAAATGCCATGCCTTCCATGAACTTGAATGCTAGTCAGGAGGACCTTCGCGCAGTCACGGCGGTGTGGAGGAGAAGCGTGTACCTGGGATCAAGCTCGCCGCGCAGAGAACTCAACGGCAGCACCGCTGAGCGAAATGCAATGCGGGCGCAATATCTGGAAACTGGTTTACAAAGGCAAGATTTTTCTCAGCAAAACGGGATGAAGCGGCGGGCTTGCGTGGTTTATTCGAGAGCGGGGGCGGCCAAAACCGGGGCTCCAGGCATCTCTGGAGCATTCAAATTTTGGGCTTGAATGACAAGATTATTTTGCCGATCTTTACCGCCGCTTTACGTTTTTCGCCACCGGACTGTCGCAGTCCTCCCTCGAAAGGCCGGCGCGGTTGCCGGGCGGCGGAAAAAACCGGGTGCCTTGTTATCAGAGCTAGTGAAGGAGGATGCGATGGCTAAGCGTTTCGTTTCCAACAAAGATGAAACCGCGCGGCTTTTCAAAAGCGATTTTCTCGAGTTTTTCACGCATGTTCATTTCACCGTGCCACTGTTCCTCTACGTTCCAGTGGTGCTCTATTTGTTGTATCACGCGGCGCGGAAAACCTCGATCACTCTGCCTGCCGCCGCCGGCATGTTTATCGCAGGCGTGTTCTTGTGGACGTTGACCGAGTATGTCTTGCACCGCTTCGTGTTTCACTATCACCCCAAATCACAACTGGGCGGCAAGATTCATTTCCTGTTTCACGGCATTCACCATGACTATCCCAATGATTCCACCCGCCTGGTGATGCCGCCGGTGGTCAGCCTGCCGCTGGCGTTGCTATTCGGTGGTTTGTTTTGGCAGATCTTTGGACCCACCTACTTCGCCCCGACGTTTGCCGGCTATCTGGTAGGCTATCTGTGTTATGACATGATTCACTACGCCACGCACCACTTTTCCCTGAAAAGCCGGGCGGGCCTGTGGCTCAAGCACCATCACATGAAACACCATTTCCAGAATGAAGACCGCGGCTACGGCGTGAGCACCCCGCTGTGGGACTATGTTTTCGGCACCATGCCGCCCGCCAAGCAGCAGTCGCCGGCGCCGGCAAACTTATCGAAAAGCGTGAACTGACATGATCGCTCTGTTTCAGAAAGTCGGGGCGGCAGTCTTCAACTTCTTGTTCCACGTCGGCAGCTTCGGCAAGCTCATGTATCGCACGCTAGTTGCGTTCGCGGACGTGCGGACCTGGGCGGGCCTGGTGGCCGAGCAGATGATGAAAATCGGCGTCCAGTCCCTGCCCGTGGTCGCTTATATCTCGATGTTCATGGGCATGGTCACCGCGCTGCAGGCAGTGCATCAGTTTACCCAAACCGTGCCGCTCTACATCACCGGCACCGTGGTGGAAAAAGCCGTGATGCAGGAGCTGGCCTCGGCCATGACGGCGCTGGTGCTCGCCGGCCGCGTGGGCGCGGCCATTGCTGCGGAAATCGGCACCATGAAAGTGACCGAGCAGATCGATGCCCTGGAGGCCATGGCCTTCAATCCCGTGGCCTATCTGGTGGTGCCGCGCCTGATCGCCGGCATGGTCATGCTGCCGGCGCTGGCCGCCTTTGCCGCGCTGATCGCCATGATTTCCGGCTGGCTCACCGCCGTCTCGCTCGCCGATATCACCACCTTCGAGTTCTTCAAGGGGGCGAAACAATACGCCAACTGGCGCGACTTTGCCCTGCCCATCTCGAAATCGATCCTGTTCGGCGCGTCCATCATCATGGTGGCCTGCTATCAGGGCTTCAACGCCAGGCAAGGCGCCGAGGGTGTGGGCAGCGCCGCCACCAAAGCGGCCGTGGCGGCCTGCTTGATGATTCTGACTCTGGATTTTGTCATGGCCACCGTCATCCTGGCGTGATGCGCCCGGCGCCGGCTCTGCGGCTGTAAAGAGACGGCAAGAAAGTGGTCTCAGCTTGCGTTGCACGCATGATCGTCATTGAAAATCTGCAGAAACAATTTGACGGCCTGCCGGTTTTGCGCGGCGTGAACCTGACCATCGAGGATGGCTGTACCACCGCGATCATCGGGGGCAGCGGATGCGGCAAGTCGGTGCTGCTCAAACACATCATCGGTTTGTTGAAGCCGGAGGCCGGCTCGGTGTTGGTGGACGGCGAAGACATCCCGCGGCTTCCCTATCCCCGCCTCGTCGAAGTCCGCAAGAAGATCGGCATGGTGTTTCAAGGCTCGGCGCTGTTCGATTCCATGACCATCGCGGAAAACATGGCGATGGGGCTGATCCGCCATTCGAAATTGACCAGTCGCGAGATCAAAGACCGCATCGCGGAAGCTCTGGCCATGGTCGGGCTGGCGGGCGTGGAACAAAAGTATCCGGCCGAACTGAGTGGCGGCATGAAAAAGCGGGCCGCGATCGCACGCGCGCTGGCGATGAAGCCGCAGTTTCTGCTCTACGACGAGCCCACCACCGGGCTCGATCCGCCGCGCGCAGATTCCATCAACCAGGTCATCTACGACTTGAACAGCCAGCTCGGCGTGACTTCGATCGTGGTGACCCACGACATGCACAGCGTGTACCGCGTCGCGCACAAGGTCGCCATGCTGCACGAAGGCAGGATTCACTTCACCGGCACGCCCGCAGAGCTGGCCCAAAGCGATGAGCCGGCGGTGCTCGAATTCCTGGAAAGCGCGCGCGGGCACGAATGGCTGAAGCGCGAGGAAGCGTGAGACCGGCCACGCCGGCTGGGTCGGCGCGCTGAACCGCCAGGCCGGAGATCCTCGCAACAATCCACCGCAACTTACCGTTTCAGGACAATGTCAAATCAGGTCCAGGCCGGGCCGTGCGTTTTTCGTCATCTTTGATCTGTTTGGGAGCTACGCCATGCGGCGATGGACAAATGAAGTGATCGTGGGCGCAATGATTCTGGCCGCGATCGCGATTGCAATCTACGGCTACGTTTTCCTGCGCGACATACCCGTCCGGCAGTACGGGTTTGAAATCAACATCATTTTCAACAACGTCACCGGCCTCGAAAAGAACGATGCCATCACCGTGGGCGGCTACAAAGTGGGACGCATTCTCGACATGCGGCTCGAGGGCGGCCACGTGGTCGTGCGCGCCTGGCTCAACGGCCAAACCCCCTTCAGCCGGGATTCGCGCTGCGCCATTCGCAGCATCGGCATGATCGGTGAAAAATACATCGACCTGATGCCCGGCACGGCGCCGGAAGCGCTCAAGAAAGACGACACCATTGTCGGCGAATACATCAGCGACCTCGCCGACGCCGGCGGCGGCATGAACGAAATCATGGCCGAAACCAAGGGGTTGCTGCAGCGCCTCAACACCGCGGTGGACTCGGCGCTCGATCGCTCCGCCCAGCGCGCCGTCTCCGCCACCTTGATCAACATGGAAAGCATCTCCAACAAGATTAATTACAACCTCGACAAGGACCGCCGCCACCTCAGCAACACCATCGCCCGCTTCGACAGCATCTCGCGCGAGCTGCGCGCCTTCTGGCATGCCAACAACGCCGCGATGGACAGCATCATCACCAACATGAACGCCAGCACCGCGAATTTGCCGGCGGTCATGGCCAAACTCGACAGCGCCGTGAGCTCGGCGCAAAAGCTGCTGGCCATGGTGGAAAACCGCCAGGGCGCGGTGGGCAAGGCCATGTATGATGAAGAACTGTACGACAAGTTCAACCGCACGGTCGATGAGGCCAATCGCCTGCTGGAAGACGTGAAAAAGAACCCTTCGAAATACCTGCAATTCAGCGTGTTTCGCTTCTGACGCGCCCCGCATGGAAAGCCGAAACAAAAAAAGCCCTCCCGCAGCGGGAGGGCTTTTTTTGTTTCGGCCAATTGCGAAAACCCATACGCGGCAACGTTTTCCAGCCCCCCTCCCCAGCAAGCTGGCATCGGCTTCACGAAATGATGCCAACTGCAACCCCACTCCAAAGCCGGTACTGAGCGGCAGAATTGTTTTTGACTTTTTGACATTTGCAGCTATTTTACATCACGACTGTTAAATGTGCCTGGCACTTCCCCGTCACTCACCCATCTCCTAATGTATGAGCGCAAATATGGCGAACACTCAAGGCAAATATCGTGTTGCCGCCACCTCGTCCGATCATCGTCAAGAGCCGCCGGACCATGAGACTTTGGAATTCCTCAATGACTTTTGGATCCAGCTCTCGCTACAGGTCTACCTGCACCAGAGGCTTGAAAGGCTTTTAGAGGACAAAGAAACAGTGTGGGATGATAGGTTGGAATCCCATATGAATCGTTTTCTGGAGAAGGTATATGCCTAGCAAAGCAAATACCAACCCACCCTCGCGGTCAATCGAAGAATCTGACTCAGACCCGGCGAAGAGGTTCCAAAACAGGAAAATGTGGGCGGCAAATCATCGCTGGAACAGAACAAGGCCGAAAGAGAGGAGAATCTTGCCGATGTAATTGCGGAACAGATTCCAGAGCCGGCTCGCAAGATGTTTCAAATGCAGATGGCAATGATGCAAACCGTCTCCCGGCGGGCGCCATCACACCCCCTGTTCGAAAAATTCACACCTCAACATATCTACAAGTTTCTCGATTACAGTCAAAAGGAAGAAGTAGACTGATTCCAAGCGCTCCATACCTCGTCAGCTTCTTCGAAACCCGCTCATCTCCGCGCCGATCTTGTCCTGCACGCGCCGCACGCCGCTGGCGGAACCCAGAAAATGCTGCATCATCATCGCAAAGACAATTTCCTCGCCCTCTGCCGTCGTGGTGTAGCCCGACAGTGAACTAACCCCGCTCAAGCTCCCGGTTTTCGCGTGCAAGATGCCTTCCGCTGCCGTGCCTTTCATGCGATTCGATAGCGTACCGTCTACGCCCGCAATCGGGAGGGTGGCCAAAAACTCGTTGCGCACGGAAAAATCATTCCACATCGCGGTCAGCAGCTTCACGATTTCATCCGGCGTGATGAGATTATAGCGCGACACACCCGAGCCGTCCGCGAGATTCAACGCGTTGGTGTCAACCTGCGCGCTGGCGAGAAACCGGCGAATCACCTGCATGCCCTTTTCGCCCGTGCCCGGCCGGCCCGCAACCTCGGCCGCCACCACTTTCAACAACAGTTCAGCGCTCAAATTATCCGAGATCTTGTTAAGATTGATCAATAACGGCATGAGCGGCGCGCGATGCTCGGCCAACGTCACCGCTTTGGCGGGACTCAGGCCGCGCTGCACGCTGCCATTGAATGCAATGCCATTCTGCAGCAGCACGGCGCGCAAAATTTGTCCGGCAAACACTTCCGGCTGCACAACAGTGCGCTCAAACGTGCGCGGCTTGGCATCTATCGCCAGCGCGCCGTCGACCACAAGGACATTCGACCCGCGCCGCTCAACCGAAAGACCCGGCAGGCGCAATGAATCCATTTGCGCCTCGCTTGCCGCCGTCACACTGGTGTTGATGACATCCGTGTGCGCCGTGTTCGGGATGATTTGTACCCGGGCGACTTCGCCGACCTGTGCTGCCGGCGAAACGGTCAACGAAACAATATTATCATTCACTGCCAGCGCGGAGAAGCGCTCATAGTCATCGTCCCACATCCAGCCCGCGCCCCAGCGCACGTCGTCAAAATAAAAATCGTCGCACAGCAAGTTGCCGCGAATCACGCGAATGCCCTTTTGCGCCAGCGTTTGCGCCAGGCCGAACAAATCATTCGTCGTCAGGTCAGGGTTGCCGCGGCCTACGAGGTAGAGATCGCCATGAATGATGCCCTCGTGCAAAGCCGCGGAATCGCAAACCAGGCTGGTGTTGAGCGTGAAGTCCGGCCCAAGCAGTTTCAATGCAGCAGCAGAGGTGAGCAATTTCTGATTCGAGGCAGGATGAAACAGCAGGTGGGCATTGCGTTCGTACAGCACCTCGCCGGTTTTCAGGCTGACGATTTTCACGCCCGGCGTTGACCGTGCGAGCGCAGAGTCGGCGAGAATGGCGTCAATCCTCCGCCGCAAGGCAAAGACGGCGTCTGCGTCTTTGTCTTTCAATTTAGTCCCGACCGCGCAGCCCAACAGGCTGACCGCAGCCAACGCGATGATCAATCTCTGTCCAGTAAAAAAGCTTGTCATGCCACCTCACTCCAAGAATCTCAAGAATTGTCCTCAACCATCGGTTCTGTCATCCAGAAGAAATCTGCCATGCCACCTCACGCTGAGAATCTCCAATACGGCCATCAACCATCAGCCCTGTCATCCCGCAGGGGTCCTGTGAAGTCCTCGTGACAGCGCCAGGGGCTTGCGCAGTACTCGCGAGCGGGCAGGTGCTTCACAAGATTCCTTCAGCAGGGCAATGGCAGTGTTGATGCCGGCGTCAACCTTGCGAAATGCGTTCGATCATGATGATGCCAAAATCGTCAAACACCCAAGCGCCGGCGGCGTCAACTCTGTTTGATGTGCGGCCATGAAATCAACCACCGCAAAGACCCGCACCCCCAACAATTCGCTGAATTCCTCTGCTTCGCTGGCGTGCTTGACCAATTGCTGGAGTTGCGCCATGGTGGGCGTGATGCGCGTCAAAAAAATTATATCCGGTTTCAAAGTGGCAGGATTCTCAACGAGGCCATTGCAGCATTCGACAAGAACCTCTTCGGTTTTCAGGCCCAACTCTGCAATGACTTCATCGGCATTGGCGGCGAACAAATCGGGTGTGCCGCCGTGCAAATGCAGGTTCGGGTGCGCGTGACCGCCGATGATATCGAGCATCCCCGGCGCTTCGCCCAGATGCATGCTGCGGCGAACGATGGGCGTATAACCGTCAGCGGTGATGACGATGGCGCTGACGCCCAGGCCGCGTGTGGCTGCGGCTTCGCCCATTTCAGGGAGATGAACATTATTGTAAAGCTGATCGCGATAGCAGGTTCGCGTCAAACTCAACTCCAGAAGTTCCGGACTTGATGAAAATTGCTCCAACCGAAAAAGCTCGCCGTTGTAGAAATGATTGCCGGAAGCTGCCGCCAGCTCCCGCCAAAAGGCCTCGGCCCGATCGGCGTGCGGCGGGGGCAACTCATGAAAATGATCCTGGAAATTTATTTTTACTTGCTGGGGCAGCCAACGGCCACGACAGAGCAGACGAAAAGGAGGCGCAGAATTCTTCATGAAGAAGGCGTGATGG
>JBBIKM010000063.1:0-28405 GCA_037445455.1 bacterium
ATCCGCTACCCAAAAAGCTTCAAAAAAATCTTCATCTGCGGAAGTTGGGCTAGATCTCGTTCAGCAAATAAACGCGATTCCCGCAGTGAAGAAGACTGGAATGGGGTACCCAGCAATCCAGTAATCCCTCACGCCTGTTCTACATGCCCGGCCGAACCGTAAAACTGCTGAAGGTTTTCATCGCCTCGCCCGGCGACGTGAGGCTCGAGCGCGAAAAGGCGCGCGACGAGATTCTCAGCCTGCGCCCGCTCGCGCAGAAACACGGCTTCGACCTTGAAGCCACCGGCTGGGAAACACATGCCGCGCCCGGCATGGGCCGCAGCCAGGCCCGCATCAATCAACTCGTTCGCGAGTGCGATCTATTTCTCGGCATTCTGTGGCGGCGTTTTGGAGTTCCCACCGGCGAAGCCGAGTCCGGCACGCTGGAAGAATTCAATCTTGCCCGCGAACGTTATGCACGCGAGCATGCTCCGGAAATCATGCTGTACTTTCGCGAAGTGCATCCCGACTTTCTCGCTGATCCCGGCCCGCAATTGCAAAAAGTTCTCGCCTTCAAGCAACAAGTGGAAGAGGGCCGCCTCGCGCTCTACGCCAACTATCGCGATCCCGAGCACTTCGCCGCGTTGCTGCGCCAGCATGTTACTGACTGGTTGTTGAAATTGGCTCCTGCTGATCGCCCGGGCGCTCCCAGCGCCCAGGCAGTGGAAGAAATCCCACCTCTGAGCGCCTTCGCTGAACATCTCGAATACTGCCGCACCGAATTGCAGAAAACCGCGCGGCCTTTGCGGCTGCGCACGCTCACTTTGCCGCCGCTGTTTCTGGAAGAAGTCGAAGCCGAGCGGCCGCGCAACATGAAAGTGAGCATCGCAGTGAAGACGTTCCCGCGCTTGCTCATTCTCGGCGAGCCAGGCGCGGGCAAAACCACCTCGCTCAAGAAACTCGCCGCCGAGTATGCGGTGTGGCGCGGCGAAGGCAAGGAGCCGGGGCTCAATGAACCCGAGGATTTTGATCTCCCCATTTTTGTCGATCTCTCAGCCTATCCCACCCTGGCGGCCAAAGATGCCCAACACGGCTTGTGGCGCTTGATTACCGCGAGTGTGCGCGGCGTGCATGACGTCGATGTCCGCAAGCGCCTCGCGGCCGGCGGATGTTTGTTACTGTTCGACGGACTGAATGAAGTCGGCGAGGCCTATGATGAAGTCGTGCATCACCTGCGCCATCTCGTGCATGAGATTCCGCACAATCGTTTTGTCGTGACCTGCCGGCCCGGCATCTATCGCGACGAACTGCGCCATGAATTCGTGACGTTCCAACTCGAGCGGCTGAGCAGCTTCAATGCCTCGAAGGTTTTGGAGATTGAAATTGGCGCGGAAAAGGCGCAGCCGGCATGGAAAGGCCTGGATGAATACACACGCGACCTGTGCCGCAATCCACTCATGCTTACCTTGTTGGCAGACGAGCTGCGCGCCAGCGAGAATCCGCCGCAAAACCGCGCGGAGCTGTTCGACCGTTTTGTCGATCGCTATTTGAGTGAATGGGCGCGGGTGAAAGGTGCTGGCTCGGTGCGGGTGGAAAAAGAAATTCTCTCGGCGCTGGCGTGGCGCCTGGGCACCAGCCGGACGTTGCTTTCGGCAGATGAAGCCGCGGCCGTCATGTCCGCCCGGCTGGCGGAACTGCAGCGCAAGAACGAAGCGCCGCAGCATTTGAACGTCGCGGATCTCAACCGTGAATTTCTCCACCACGGCTTGCTGCGCGAAAGCGCGGGCCAAACCGGCTTCTTTCACCAGGCAGTGCAGGAATATTTTTTCGCGCGCGAAGTGGCGCTGCATCAGTCAATCGAATACGTTTTGAAGCATGCCAACGACCCCGAGTGGGCGGAGGTGTTGGTGTTCGTGTGCGGGCTGGTGGAGGATGCGACGGAGGTGGTGAGGGAGGTGATGAAGAGGGATTCATATTTGGCGGCGAGGTGTACGACGTACTCGAGGAGAATCGACGGTGAGGTAGCAGATGAGTTGGCTCTAGCTTTGATCCAGAAGATAAGAGTGAAATTCGAGGCTGATATTTGGGTTGGGAAATACTATCAAGATATACTGGCAGTTCTTTCGATTGAATCACAAACCTATACAGAATTGGCCGACCTATTTGATCGTGCTTACGATCAGAGTCCGAAAGCGTCAAAAAACTTTGCTTTTCTGTTCATTGCAGCGCGAATTCCAGAGCGAGCAATCCGCTTTCTTGAACCATTAGTTAAAGAACAACCAGATGAAATTGAGCTAAGAGGTTTGCTCGGATGGGCATTCCGGCTTTTGGGAAGTTTTGAAGATTCTATCGCGCATTTCAAGAAATGCCTAAAACTGACTTCTAAGGAGGGATGGATTTGGGATCAATTAGGCAGAACACATAAAGACAGGAAGAGTATTGAAGAGGCTGAATACTGCTTCCGAAGAGCTGTTGAACTAAACACAACTTCGGCTGGGGCGCATTGCCATCTCGGACTCACCCTGAAGAACAAAGAAGACTATAAGGGTGCTCTAAAACAGTTTCAGCAAGCTATCAGCATTTCTCGAGAGTACGCCCGACCTCATATTGGTTTGGCCGATATTTATCATGAATACTTGAACCAGCCAGAAGAAGCGATTTCCGAATATGAGATTAGTATTCAGCTTGAGCAACGTCCTTTTAGGTTAGCCGAACCTATTCATAAACTCGCCCGCGCCCTCGAAGCCGCGGGCCGCACCGCCGAAGCCCGGCAGCGTTACCAAGAATACCTCGACCGTTTCCCCTGGGGCGAGCATGCGCAAGAGGCGCTGGCCGCGCTTGAGCGACTGGGGGAGGAATAAGTCTTGCGCTATGAAATTTTCTGGTGATCTTTTTGGGAAGGAAGGGAAAATGATGCCGAGCTATCTCTCAAGAAAGCCCAAGGCGCGGAACAGCTTGAGGTTTATTTCTTCCATGCGCTGCTTGTTGATCTTGCCCAGCTTTCTGACGAGATCAGTCTTGAGAATCGTACGTATGATGCCCAAAAGGATTTTTGAATCACGCGTAATGCCGGATTCCCGCGCTTTGACGATGACATCCTGTTTGTACACACGATCCAACTTTTTCGTGCTCAATGGCGCGACAATGACAAAGGGATAATGCGGATTGTCATTATCCTCGTCGTTTTGCAGGATGATTACGGGCCGGTCTTTCTCAACCGCCGGCTCATCTTCGTGCGGAAATTCGAAGAGCCTGGCCAAATAGATTTCCCCGCGTCGCATAGTGATCAAACCCTCGAAAGGGTCGAGCGGTATTCAGACATGATCTCCTGCGCGTAGCCCGCGCCGGGGGTCTCACCAAAATCGAATCGCTCCGCAAGCTTCTGATATTTGCTTTGTGCCTCCTCAAATGCCAAAGAAGCTTCGTCTTCATGATCGAGAAACGTGATTATTACCGGCGTGTTCGGTTTCTTGTCGACTTTGGCAAGTGGCTTGATCGTCTTGCCGGTATACGTACCTCTGATGGAAAGCATCGCTCTTCTCCTGATATCAGCTAATTCTTCGTCGGCAATTGTTGAAAACAAAATGTTTGTCTGAATGTTAATGTCTGAATTTGGACTCGTACTCGAAGGGCTCTCAACTGCACGGAAGAATGATAACGAGTGAGTCTCAGAAAATCAAGCTATCTTTTCCAGGCGACACGACGCCACAGGCGTTATCAAGAATATCCCAAACGTAAACAAAAATGCCCTGATAGGTTGTTCTATCAGGGCATTTTTGTTTCAGCAAATTCAAGCAAGCTTCACGGCTCCGAGCAACTGTGGAAGAAGCCGCATTGGGGGCAAATCAACCGGCAGCGGAAGTTTTGCAGGCGGGTGCCGCAATTGTCGCAGTACACCCAATAGCCGTACGCATCCTCCGCCGGCGGCGCCTTGGCTGCCACCTCCGGCTTCGGCATGGGGAGGGAGGCGGGCCGTGAGAGCAGCAGAGTTTCCCGTTCGGAAATGTGAAACATGCACCCTCTTCCTGGTTAGAACAGCGGTTTGCCCACCATTTCGAAAACCATGAACAGTATCGTGCCCAGCGTCAATGCGCCAAAAACCAGGGCAATCGCGCCGAATTTGACATTCTCCTTCATTTCGAGGCCATAGGCCATGGCCGGCGCAGTGTTGACGGTGAGGTCGCCGTTGATTCGCGCCTGGCAGGCCAGACGTTCCTTCGGCTGGTCACCGAGCTGCAGCTTCTCGAAAATCGTCGGCGGATTGAGGCACTCGCCCGGCTGCACCGCAATCCGGTCCGTGCCGCATAATCCGAACCCGCGACAGTTGATGAAGCGGTTGACGCTGCCGTACACACTGACGCCCGCTTTTTTCGCGGCTTGGCGCACGGTGGTGCCGGCCGGTACCTCCACTTTGCGATTCTCGGCTTCGAAGTGAACGGTGGGCATGGGCTTGTCCTCGTTCGTTGGATGCTGGATTCTGGATACTGAATACTGGATAATTGATACTGCTCACTGCTCACTGATCACTGGCTACTGGACACTGGCCTCCTCGTGCTCAGTGGTTCAGCGATTTCAGGCCTTCGTGGGCGCGGTTGACCAAGTCAGTCGACTTGCTCGTGGCAATTACCTTGTTCCACCATTCCGCGGCTTTTTCATGCTCGTGCATGGCGGCATAGATCACCGCCATGTTGAACATGGCAAAATCATAGTTGGGGCGATGCTGCAGCGCAGTCTGCAATTCCTGCAGAGCACGGTCGTTCTGTTTGAGATTGAAATAGGCGCCGGCGAGGTTCAGCCGGGTTTCGACATCCTCCGGCTTGACGGCCAGCATGTCGCGATAGTAGCCCGCTGCTTCCTCATATTTGCCGGCCATGTCGAACATCGCCGCCAGGTGCAGCAGCGCGTTGGTGTCGGTCGGGTCTTCCTGGGCGCGTTTTTTCAGCGAGTCGATCTGTGCAAAGATCGGGGCCATCGCGGCCATGTCAGACATCCCCGGTGCCGGCGACTGACTTTGGCCCGTGGCCGGCGCCGATGCCGCCGGCTTGACCGGCTCGGGATTGGCGCGCGGGTAAAACAGAAAGAACAAAATGCCCACCACCACCGGAATGCTGGCAAGCAGCCCCACCGTCACCCATGGCGAGCGTGCGCCCCGGCCGGGCGCGACGTGCCACTGGCCGGAAGCCGCCGCTGCTCCGGCGGTGGCCACGGCCTGGCCGCACTGCGGGCAAAACCTGGCTCCTGGTTTGAGCGTGCTGCCACAGGCGGCGCAAGCGTCTTCACTGCGCTGCACCAGCTTGGTGCCACACGCGGGACAGAAACGGCTCTGCGGCGAGACTTCAGCGCCACATTGGTTGCAATTCATGCAGGTTTCCTTCATCGGATTACTCTGGAAAAACCAGCGCGATCGCGGAGTTTTTCCAGTTTGGTTCTTGGCTCGCAGGCAGCCGGGCAGACTGCGCTACGGTTCCTGGGTACGCAACATTTTCAAAATGCGATCGAGAAAAGCCGCTTTGGCAATATCATCCTGCTGGGAGTGAATCAAAATCAGATTGCGCACCATGCGCGCAATGATGGTGCGCGGCGAGGCGCGCTGCAGCATGCGATCTTCGAAGGTCATGCCCGAGCCGTGCAGCAGCTTCATGCACTCCGCGCGCGTGATCAGGCGGCCGCCGTAGAAGGGATCGAGCAGAAACGATTCCGCCGGCGTGTGGTATTGGCAGATGAAATGAACCGGCAGGTTGACGCCATACACCGGCACCTGCAGCCGCCGCGCCACCAGCAAATAGACCACGGACAGGCTCACCGGAATGCCGGTGCGGCGCTCGATGACGCGATTCAGATAGGAGTTGTCGGGATCGTGGTATTCTTCCACGTTGCCGTGAAAGCCCTCCTCCACGAACAGCACCTGATTGATCGTCTCCACGATGGCACGGCCGGACCGGGTCTGCGGCAGCTCCGCCAGCCGGTTGCGAATGCGGCCGGCGAAGCCTTCCAGTTCCTTCTGAAACGGCGCGATGTCCAGGTCGGGATAGCCCACGCGCGCCAGCAAAAAGGCGGCATGTTCGAGATCAACCTGCTCCTCCTCCATCAGACCCAGCACATAGAACGAGCTGATCAAATCCTCCTGGCGGATTTGTGCCAGCACGTGACGCGCTTCGATGCGCGTGCGGCCATCGCCGTCGTCATGCGCCGCCTGGCGCAGAAAGACCTCGGCCTCCTGGCCGATCTGCAGCAAATGTTCACGCGCGATGTTGCGAATATTGGCATCCTCGTCACCCAGCAGCGTGATGAGCGCCTGAATTTCGTTGGGAGATTTCTTCACCGATGCTTGCGCCCTCGAAAGAGTTCAGAATTTGTCCGCTGGTCACCGCCGCCCGTCTCAGGTTCGCATCGCCGGCTTCTTGCCGCCCAGGCGATTCTCCGTGCCTTCGAGCAGGCGTTGAATGTTTTTGCGGTGGGTGAAGACGATGAGAAAGGCAATCGCGAGACTGAACTGGAAATGCGCCTCGGGAATCTCCTGGCGCGTGAATTTTTGCGCCAGCAACAACACCACCGGCAGACTTACCGCTGCGAGCATCGAGCCCAGCGAGACATAGCGCGTGGCATAGACCACGACCACGAAGATCACCAGGCACACCAGCGCGGCGAGCGGATACAGCGCCAGAATCATGCCGGCGGCCGTGCCCACGCCCTTGCCGCCGCGGAAGCCGGCAAACACCGTCCAGATGTGGCCCAACACCGCGGCCACACCGGCCACGATCGGCAGCACGGTTTCATCGATGTGGGGCGGGCCGAGCGGCTGCCAGCGCGAAATCCAGTACGTCGCCGCAAAACCCTTGAACACGTCCACCAGCATCACTGCCAGACCGGCCTGCCAGCCGAGCACGCGAAACACGTTGGTGCCGCCGGCATTGCCGCTGCCTTCATTGCGAATGTCAAAATCTTTGCCGCGCACCAGTTTGCCGACCAGGATCGCGGTGGGAAACGAGCCGGCCAAATACGCGGCGAGCAACACGAGCAGGAATGACAGCATCGCATCACCTCACGCGAGCGCCGTTACCGCCGGCGCTCAAAAAAGTATTCAGGAATCGCCAAGATTTGACCACCACCACAAGCGCTGCGTTGCTGCGTTGAGGGCAGCGGTCCGATCAGGCCTGGCGTGCCGGATCGCTGCCAAGCGGCATACGCACCGCCGCGCACAAACCGGGCACGCATCCCGCCGTTCATTCCCCCAAAAAGGCAACGGCGACTGCGCCGGGGCCGGCATGCACACCCAGCGCCGGGGACACGCTGGTGACGGGAACCTCGGCCAGTTCCAATCGCCGGCGCAGTTGTTCCGCCAGGAAGGCCGCGGCTTCCGGCGCGTTGGCATGCGCGACCATCATGCGCAGTTTGCGTTTGCCGGCCGCGGCCTGCGTGGCGAGCGCAATCAGTTTGCGGTGCGACTGGTCGCGGCTGAAGGCCTTGGCCACCACCTGCGGCCGGCCTTCGGCGTTGAGGGTGATGATCGGCCGGATCTTCAACAAACCGGCCAGCCCGCCGCGCAAGCGTGACACGCGGCCGCCGCGCACGAGATAGTCCATGGTCTCGACCGTAAAAAGCAACTTGACATTTTGCACTGCCCACTGCACGTGCTTTTCCAGCTCATCGAGCTTCATGCCGTTTTCCGCGGCTTCGGCGGCCGCCTGCACGATGAGGCCCTGGGCGATGCACACGTTCCTGGAATCGATCACGCGAATGGTGATGTCCTTGTGCACCGCCTGCGCCGCGCGCTGCGCCGCCTGCAGGGTGCCGCTCAGCGCGCCCGTGAGAATGATGGCAATGGCCTCACGATGATTCTGCGCGACATGCAGATAAACTTGCTTGAAATCGCCGGGCGCGGGCTGTGAGGTGGTGGGATGCACCGGGGACGTGGCGAGCAGCTCGTAGAAATCGCGGTCGGTAATGGTCACCTTGTCAACGTAGCTCTTGTTGCCGAACGCGACAGCCACCGGCACCATGTGGATGTTGTAGCGAATGAAATCATCGGCCGGCAGGTCGCAGGCGGAATCGGTGATTACCGCCACCGTCTGCGCCGCCGGATCATGATGGGCGCGCGCATGCTGGCTGCGCATGTCGTCTTGCTTGAAATTGACCAGCTCGCCGTATTCGCGTGCCACGGCGAAGACCTGCTCCGGGTCATTGCTGTGAATGTGAATGCGCACGCGCTCGCTCGAGCCTGCCACGATCATGGAATCGCCCAGCGGCCGCAGGCGCTCGCGCAGGGCATGGCGGTCGATGTCCTTGCCGACGATGAAGGCCTGGGTGCAATACTGAAAGGTGATCTGTTCCGGCTCCTCCGCGACCTGCGCCCTGGCGTTGCCGAAAGTCAGAATTCCGCGCGCAATGCGCTCGATCTTGCCGGATTGCATGAAATGCAGAATGCCTTCGAGCAGATGCACAAAGCCCTGGGCGCCGGCATCCACCACGCCGGCCCTGGCCAGCACTTTGAGTTTTTCCGGCGTGCGATTCAGAGATTCGGTTGCGGCTTGCAGGGAGGCGCGGATCAGGGTGGGAAAATCAGCGACCCGCTGCCAGGTGTCGTGAATGGATTGCGCCCAATCGTGGATGACGGTGAGGATGGTGCCTTCGCGCGGCTCGGCAATGGCTTCGCGTGAGAGTTTTGCGGCCACACTCACCGCACTCGCAAAGCCGCCCATGTCGGCGCGGGTCTTGCCACTAAGCCCTTCGGAAAGTCCCTGGAAAAATTGCGCGAGAATGGCGCCCGAATTGCCGCGCGCGCCCATCAGCGCCGAGTCTGCCAGCGCCACGCTCACGGCATGCACCGAGGCCTCTTTGCAATGCAGTGCGCCTTCCGCCACGCTGCGCATGGTCAGCGCCATGTTGGTGCCGGTGTCGCCGTCCGGCACGGGGAAGACATTGATGTTGTTGAGTTGCTCCTGCATTTGAATCAAGCGTTGCGCTCCGGCAATCACTGAGTCTTTCAGTCGCGGTCCGTCGATGTACGTAATTGGCATCGCATACGCCTTGCAAGGATGAGTCTCGGAGCTGTCGTCACAACCATCATGGCAGCGGGCAGGGTCGCACTATCGTCCGAAAAGAACGGCGCAAATGTAGGTTCACAAGCCTGAAAAGTCAAGCGAAAACCGGGAAGCGAGGCAATGCCTCAGTTATCGGCGGTGTCATGTTGATCCGCAACGGTTGCACCGTTGCTCTTGGCGCCTGGAGCCGGGTGTCGTGACAACACGGCACAGCCGTGGCCGATCATCCCCACCCATGACTGAGCCCTTACGAGGCGAGGGAGAGCTCACCCATTTGAAGATTGTTGGGGCATGGCGTTACTCCGCCTCCCGCAGGGCGTTGGCCGGCAAATCATCCCTGCGGCGTTCTTTTGGCCATCGCCGCACGTCGTTGCAATCGAGCTCTTCAGAGCAAATTCTCAACAAGCCGGGAATGTCGCGCCATTGACCGTCGGAGACATCGCCGCCCATGCGGTGCCGCTCCGGTTGGGAGAGAATCGTCTCTGCGGGACTGGCAAACCTGGCGCTGATCTCCCGGTCAAAGGCAAAAGTCTGCCTTCGAGCGCGGGCAAGCTGTGACTGAAGAAAAGGACGCGGGCGCGGGGTGAAGACATCCACCTTGAACATGCTCTCGTGATGGATGATGTTGAAACTGGAGAAATGCTGAATGGCTTCGACGATCATCTCTTCGTCAATGTAGAATTCGTCCTGGAGCACCGAAACAAATGGCCGAAGATGTTCGAGGCGCATCTCCGCGACGATATCCGAATCTTGCGTGGTGCGTGCCATTTCATGGAGCGTGCTGGCAAGCGAGCCGCCGATCAGGTACGGGACCGCAAAGTTCTCGAAAACAGCCGTGACTTTGAACGTGACTTCGACGGGTTCATTTTGCATGGCTGGCTTCTCCGTACACCTTGCGCGCCAGTTCCTCCCCCAGCAGCAAATCCGCCAACTTGCGACGCAGTTCGGCTTCGCTCGCTTGCGGACGTTGCGCGCGCAAACCTGCCAGCGCCAGCATCCGGGCGGATGAATTCAATTGCGCCAGCATGTCCATCTTGCGGGTGGGACTCGCCTGCCGCCACAACTGGATTTGCAGGGCTTCCATTTTGGGGTGGGTGTCGGAATACAATCCGGCCATGACTTCTCCCCATTGAGCTTTCTATTCGACGCCTCCGCTTCCCTGCTCGCGCCGAACAGGAAATCGTTTGCTTCCGAATTACAGTGAAGCGGGCAGGGCGGCGAGCGCGGTTTTCTTGAGCTGCGCGCAGGCAGCGGCGGCATCGGCAGCGCCAAAAATGGAGGAGCCGGCCACCAGCACCTCGGCGCCGGCGCGCACCGTCGCGGCAACCGTATCCAGGTCAATGCCGCCATCGGCCTCGAGCAAAATCTCGCGGCCGGTCGATCGAATCATCTCGTGTGCCCGCCGCAGCTTGGACAACGTGCCGGGAATGAAGGATTGCCCGCCGAAGCCGGGGTTGACCGTCATGATGAGCAGAAGATCGATGTCGCCGAGAATCTCCTCAACGAGCGTGAGCGGGGTGGCGGGATTGAGCGCCACGCCCGCGGCCGCGCCGGTTGCGCGAATCTGATGCAGCACCCGATGCAGGTGCGTGCAGGCCTCGAGGTGCACAGTGAGACGGTCGGCGCCGGCGTCGCGAAAAGCCGCAAGGTACTTTTCCGGATGCTCGATCATGAGATGCACATCGAGCGGCAGAGCGGTGCACCGCCGCGCCGCCGCCACCGCCAGCGGGCCAAAGGTGAGATTGGGCACGAAGTGGCCGTCCATGATGTCGCAGTGAATCCAATCCGCGCCGGCGCTTTCGACCTGGTGGATTTCCTCACGCAGCCGGGAAAAATCAGCCGAGAGAATGGAGGGGGCAAGCAGGATCATGGTGTTGGCAAACTGACTGAACTCATCGTCGTTCGCAGCGAGCGCGAGGGGCGGCCAGGCCGCAGGCACAGCCCGGTTGTTTCAATCATTGCGGTCCGGCAGGGAACTGAGTTCCAAATCAATCGCGGCGCCCTTTTCGACGATGGTGTTGGCTTGCAGCGATTGCCGGATTACGGTTTCGGGCAGCAAATCCGGCACGATGGTGTAGGTGAGTTGGCCGATGCGCAGACCGGCCTGCTGGATCTTGAGCACGGCATCCTGCAGCGTGCGGCCTTCGAGTTGCGGCACCACGAACGCTTCCGGCTCCGGCCCGACGCTCAGCGTGATGTTGATCCTGGTGTTCATCGCCACCTCGGCGCGCGGCGGGACCGACTGCCAGCTTATCGCGCCCTCGGGGTGTATGCTGGAATAATCATAACTCACCGAGCCCAAAGCCAGCCGCGCCTGATTCAACAACAGTTCTGCCTCGCGCTGCGAGCGGCCGACAAGATCCGGGACTTGAATGCGCTTCTCGCCGCGGCTGGTGACGACGTGCACGCGCCGCCCGTATTTCACTTTGGCCTGCGGCGCCGGGCTTTGCTCGAGCACATAACCGAAGGGCAGTTCATCACTGAAGCGTTCTTCCTCCTTGATGATGGCGAAACCGGCTTTTTCCAGGGTGGCTTTGGCGTCTTCATAACGCATCTTGGTAATGTTCGGGATTTCCACCTCCTGGCCGTGGCGGGTGTAGAGCGGCATCACGATCCAGTCCATCAACAGACCGAAGGCGAGCGCGAGGGCGAACAGTCCGGCGGCCAACTGGAAGAAGCGATTGTTCAGCGCGGCAATCAGGCCGCGCCGCCAGAAGCTCAAAGTCGGGGAGCTTTTGGGAGTAAAAACCTTGTTCATGCTTTCAACTCGATTTTTGCAGATGTGCTGCGAAACTGCCGTCAACGCCGTGTCGATGCAGAAAGGTTCGCACAAAACCCTGTTCGTCGCAGAAGCGTTCATCAACGAATTGTTGCGCCGGCCGCAATCCAAACTCCGGATGGCCGGCCAGAAACCAGGCGACCATCTCCTCATTCTCCGCCGGTTCGGTGGTGCAGGTGCTGTAGATCAGCCGGCCGCCGGGTTTCACCAGCGCCGCGGCGTTGTGCAGGATCTCCTGCTGCAATTGCACCAGCGCGGGAATATCGTCCGGTCGGCGGCGCCAGCGCAGGTCACAGCGCTTGGCCAGCACGCCCAGTCCCGAGCACGGTGCATCCACCAGCACCACGTCCGCGGCCACTCCGGAAAAGGTGCGGGCATCGGCGGCAATCATGTCGATTTTGCGGTGCACGCGCTGCGCGGCTTCCGCCAGGAGGTGCAACCGTCTGGGGCTTTGATCGACGGCAATCACGCGGGCCCCGGGCGCCAGCTCGGCGAGATGCAGGGCCTTGCCGCCCGGCGCAGCGCACAAATCCAGAATGATCTCTGCCTCTGCCGGCGCGGCCAGATGCGCCACCAGGCCGGCACTGCCGTCTTGCAACACAAAGGCGCCGTTCTTGAAAGATTCCAGCGCGGCGAGATGATGCTGCGACGGCACTTGGTAGAAATGCGGCAATCCGGCAATTTCCCGGACGCCTGCTCCGGCGGCGGCCAATTCAGCGAGCACGGTCTGCGCGTGGCGCGCCGGCTCCACTATGCGAAGCGTCAGAGCCGGGATTTCGTTGTTCGCCTGCGCCAGCGCCAGCATCCCGGCACTGCCGTACAGCTCCTGCCAGCGCCGCAACAGCCACTCAGGGTAGCTCAGCGCCTGAGCCAGTTTCTCAACATCATTCCCCTGTGCCAGAGTCGAGGCCTCCGGCCAGACCAAAGGGTCACGCAGTGCGCTGCGCAAGACCGCATTACACAGCCGCGCCAGACCTTCGCCAAAATGCGCGCGCGCCAACGCCACGGCCTCGTGCACCACGGCATAGGAGGGCACGCGGTCGAAATAGCGAAGCTGAAACAACGCGCTGCGCAGAATATTCTTCAACAGCGGCCGGGCGCCCGCGAAATTTCTTTGGAAATGCCGCGCCAGCTCGGCATCCAGACGGCGGCGCCAGCGGGTCACGCCGTTGGCAATGGCGGTCACCAGTGCCTTGTCGCGCTCCGGCAGGCGGCTGCGGCCAAGATGCTTCTCCAGAATTTGATCAAGGTAGGCATTGCCGGCTTCCGCCTCGGTGAGAATGCGGCAGGCCAGGGCGCGCGCCGAAGTCGGGCGTGCCGCGGTGGCGCGTGGTGCAGAGGTGGCCATGTGAGACATGCGTGCTATTCTTCCACCGGCTTCACGTTCGTGACAAAGTACTCGGTTTCGCCGAACCAATCGACCGGCAGACCGATGTGCTGCTCGTAGGAAAGCGCGACGCGTTTGCCCATGGTCTGATTGATCTTTTCTGCGACGGCATCCTCGCGCACGCTGAAGTAAAATTTCTCGGGCATCACCCCGGGCACAGTCGCCAGCGCCAGCTCGCCCTCCCAGGTTTTGAAAATCCAGCCTTTCTTCGAAAGCTTCTGCACATAGCCGGCGCGCTCGCCGCTGGAATAGCTCCAGGTCAGCATCAACCAGGTATAAAGGCTCACCAGGACCAGCGGAATCAGGATCAAGCCTGCAATCCAGCGGCCCACATGAAATCTTTTGCCTTGCATAAGCCCGACTCGATTGGGAATTAGTTTCCGTCCGAAATTGTGGTTATTTGAACAGCGTGTTCCTGCAACAGCCTGGCCGTTGCCTCAAGACTGTGGGAATTTCCACGACGCCCGGCGTTTTGACATTTCGGCTCAGCCGGGGCGGGAACGTTTGCGGACAGCCACGAATCAGAGTGCAGGTCCGAATTTCTCCGCCACTGTCACGCGATGCCCCTGCAGGAATTCGCTCGTTTTCATGGCGCGTTTGCCCGCCAACTGCAATTCCGTGACGGCCAGCACGCCGTCGCCGGTGGCGATCCACAGCTCGCCGGCCCGGGCATCGACGTGGTGCACGCTGCCCGGCGTGAGGTCGCCGGCCCCGGCCGGAACCACGCGGCCGCGCAGAATCTTCAGATTCTTTCCCTGCCACTGCGTGCACGCGCCCGGCACCGGGCTTAGACCGCGAATGAGATTGCAGATCTCGCCCGCCGGCCGGCGCCAGTCGATCTCCGCGAGTGCATCGGTGATCTTGGGCGCGAGCGTGGCCTCGCCCGTTTGCGGCTGCGGCACCACCGTGCCCTCTTGAAATTGCTGCAGCGTTTCGATCAACAACTCGGCGCCCAGCCGGGCAAGCCGGTCGTGCAACTCGCCCAGCGTCTCTTCGGGGCCAATCGGCGTGCGCCGTTGCAGCAGAATTTGCCCGGTATCGACTTTTTCGTTGATCAGGAACGTCGTGACGCCGGTCTCGGTTTCGCCGTTGATGAGCGCCCATTGCATCGGCGCGGCGCCGCGATACTTGGGCAGCAGGGAGGCGTGAATGTTGATGGTTCCGCGGGTGGGGATGCTGAACACCTGCGGCGGCAGGATGCGAAACGCGACTACCACAAAAACGTCGGCTTTGAGCCGCTGCAGACTGTCCACCAGACCGGGATCATCCAGCCGGGCGGGCTGCAGCACAGTCAAGCCATGCGCCAGCGCGCATTGCTTGACGGCGCTGGGGCGCAATTGCAGCCCCCGGCCGGCACGCTTGTCCTCGCCGGTCACCACGGCCAGCACCGGCACACGCTGTTCGAGCAGTTTCTCCAGAGGCGGCACGGCAAACTCCGGCGTGCCCATGAACACGACCCTTAAATCTTGCAAAGAAGCCACTGGCATACCATGATCGTCGCTAGAGTTTCGGCCCGCGGCCGGCGCTGCGCTCCGCCACCATTTCCAGCCGGGTTTGTTCCGCCAGCGCCTGCAGCCTCTTGTTGAGCAGCCGGCGCTTCAACGGGCTGAGGCGATCCACGAAAAAAACGCCGTTGAGATGATCGATTTCATGCTGCAGCACGCGCGCGAACAGACCTTCGAATTCTTCTTCATGCGGGCTGCCCTCCAGATCGACGAAACGCACCCAAATGCGCTCATGGCGGTCGACCTCGGCTTCGATCTCTGGGATGCTCAGGCAGCCCTCTTCCATGGTGAGCATTTTACCGGAGGTGCGCACGACTTCGGGATTAACGAACGCACGCGGGGCAGCGCCTTCTTCAATCAGCCCGACTTCGACCACGCACAGGGCCTCGCGCGAGCCGACCTGGTTGGCCGCCAGGCCGATGCCGCTGGCCGCCTGCATGGTTTCAATCATGTCCGCCGCGAGTTGCCGCAGGCGCGCCTCGCCGGGCGGCGAGGGCGCAGCCTTTTGCCGGAGTATGGGATCGCCGTATTTGCGGATGGACAATACCGCCATCTACTTCGACTCCGTTTTTTCGATCTTGCGCCCGATGCTGCTGCGCGCCACTTCGAGCTTGACGTTGTCGGCCACCTGCAGCAGCACGGTCTGCTCTTTCTCCTTCACGCCCACGATCCTGCCGTAAATGCCGCACGACATGATGACTTCATCCCCCTTCTGCAGGCTGGCGAGCATCTTGCGCATTTCCTTCTGCTGCTTCATTTGCGGCCGCAGGATCAGAAAATACATCACCAGAATGAACAACACGAACATCAAACCCATGTCGAAAATCGGATTCCTGACCCCCTCGCCGTTCTGCAACAGCCAGGTCAACATCAACATTTGCCTTCCTCCTTGCCAGCTCGTGGTGGATTGCCGCGTGAGTTAAGGTGAAACCGCATAGTGGTTGAAAAAATCCCGCTTGAATTCGGCAAACGCCTGCGCGGCAATGGCGGCCCGCATTGCCGCCAGCAGGCGGTGATAAAAGCGCAGATTGTGCAGGCTGGCCAGGCGCATGGCGAGAATCTCCTGCGCCTGAAACAGATGGCGCAAATAGGCGCGTGTGTGCGTGCGACAGGCATAGCAGTCGCAATCCGCTTCGATCGGCGTGAAATCGTCCTTGAAGCGCGCATTATTGAGATTCAACGGACCGGCCGCCGTGAACACCTGGCCGCGGCGGCCGCTGCGCGTCGGGATCACGCAATCGAACATGTCGATGCCCAGCGCCACCGCGTTCACAATGTCCTCCGGCTTGCCCACGCCCATGAGATAGCGCGGCTTTTCCGCCGGCAGCAGCAGGGTGGAGAGATCGAGCATCTCCAGCATTGCGGACTTGGGCTCGCCCACCGCCAGGCCGCCCACGGCATAGCCGGGAAAGTCCAGCGCCAGCAGTTCTTCGGTGCTGCGCTGCCGCAGATCGGCATAGGTACCGCCCTGAGTAATCGCGAACAGCGCCTGCTCATGGCCATAAAGCGGCTCGGCCGCGCGCCAGGCCGCGAGGCACCGTTCCGCCCAGCGGGTGGTCAGCGCCAGCGATTTCGCCACATAGCCGTATTCCGAAGGGTAGGGCGCGCATTCATCCAGCACCATCATGATATCCGAACCCAGCGCAAGCTGCGTGTGCAGGACGCTTTCGGGCGTGAACTCATGCGTGGAGCCATCCAGGTGCGACTGAAAGCGCACGCCGTGCTCGTGAATCTTGCGCAGCGCTGCGAGGCTGAAAACTTGATAACCGCCGCTGTCGGTGAGAATCGGCCATGGCCATTGCGCAAAGCGGTGCAACCCGCCGGCACGCCGCAGCAGCTCTTCGCCCGGCCGCAGATAGAGATGATAGGTGTTGCCGAGAATGATCTGGCTGCCGACTTCGTGAATCTCGCTGGGGCTGAGCGTCTTCACCGTGCCCTGCGTGCCCACCGGCATGAACACCGGCGTCTGAATCTCGCCGTGCGCCGTCACCAGCCGGCCGCAACGCGCCCGCGTGGAGGAATCCTGCTGCAGCACCGCAAACGAGAAGACCTGCAAGTTCATCGTGCCGCCCTGCTCATGCGTTGTCCTCGATTGCGCTCACAGCAGCCGCGCCAGCGCCTCATCCACGCGTTCCACCGGCACAATCGTGAGGCCCGCCGGCAGGGGCACACCGTTGGCGGAATATTTCGGGATCACCGCGTGCTGGAAGCCGAGTTTGGCGGCCTCACTCAACCGCTTTTCGATCTGCGGCACCGCCCGCACTTCGCCGCCCAGGCCCACTTCGCCGATCACCACCACGGTGGGATCGACCACGGCATTGCGCAGCGAGGAGGCCGCGGAAACCACAATGCCGAGATCTGCTGCCGGCTCCTCGATGCGCACGCCGCCGGCAACGTTGACGAACACATCGTATGTGCTCACACGCATGCCGATTCTTTTCTCCAGGACCGCCAGCAGCAGGGCCAGCCGGCGCGAATCGATGCCGTTGGCGGTGCGCTGTGGCATGCCGTAGTGCGTGGCGGTCAACAGCGCCTGCACTTCCACCAGCAGCGGCCGCGAGCCTTCCATTGTGCAAATCACCACCGAACCGGAGATGTCGCCTTTGCGCTGCGCGAGAAAAATTTCGGAGGGATTGGCCACCTCCGCCAGGCCGTCCTGCTTCATCTCGAAGACGCCGATCTCGCGCGTGCTGCCGAAGCGGTTTTTGACCGAACGCAGAATGCGAAAAAGGTGGTCACGGTCGCCCTCGAATTGCAGCAGCGTGTCCACCATGTGTTCAAGCACTTTCGGGCCGGCGAGATAACCTTCCTTGGTGACGTGGCCGACGAGGATAATCGCGATGTTTTCATTCTTGGCGAGCGTCAGGAAGGCGAGCGCGCATTCCCGCACCTGGCTGACGCTGCCCGGCGGGCTTTCGAATTCCGGGCGATAGATCGTCTGGATCGAATCGACGATTACCACCGCCGGCTGAATGCCGACGATGGCGGACAGAATTTCGTCGAGGTTGGTTTCCGCCAGAATGTAGAGATGGGCTGAATCCAGCGCCAGACGCTGGGCACGCATTTTGGTTTGCCGGGCGGACTCCTCGCCGGTGATGTACAAAACGCGGAAATCCTCGCGCGCCAGCGCCGCCGCCTCCTGCAGCAGCAGGGTCGATTTGCCGATGCCCGGATCGCCGCCGAACAACACCAGCGAGCCCGGCACCAGCCCGCCGCCCAGCACGCGGTTCAGCTCATTGCTGGAGCAGAGGATGCGCGCGAGATCATCTTGCGAAATCTCGCGCAGCGGCAGCGGCTGGTTGCGCACCGCCGGGGCGGCCCGCGCTCCGCGTTTTGCCGGCGCTGCCACACGCTCTTCGACCAGCGTGTTCCATTCCTCACATTCCGGGCAGCGGCCGAGCCAGCGCACACTCTTGTGGCCGCAATTCTGGCAGACATACTGCCGGCTTTCTTTTTTGAGACGCGTCATGCGTGGCTGGCGTTCGTGCACGACCCATTAAAAATTTGGCCTGCGTCACCGAATGACGAGGCCATTTTCAACCATGAGCGCGGTGAAAATATTGATTTCGCCACCGAAAGTCAAGGCATTACTCGGCCCGCGCGTGATGCCTCAGTTGGCAGCGGTGTCATATTGATCAGCAATGGTTGCCCCGTCGCTTTTGGCGCCTGGAGCCGGGCGTCGTGACGACACGGCACAGCCGTGGCCGCTCATCCCCACCCAGAACTGAGGCCTTACGCCCGTGCACCGCCGTTGGCCGGCGGAACCTGCCGGACGGTGCAGGCAGCGGGCCCGGCGGTCAAAGATTCAGCCGGCAAGATATTCATTTGCTTTTTCAGCAAAAATTTTGCAATGAGAAAGCCAGCTCCAGCCCGTTAATCTTCAGGGGCGCATACCACAAGCCGGGAGATGCGTTCCGCTGGCGTGCTGCCGCTCAGCGCAGACAGGCAGTCTTTTTCAGGCAAACAGAAAAAGCGCAGCGCCGGCGCAGGCAAACCGATCCGAAAACTTAACGCAAGGGCCATTTCATGTTAACCAGGATTCTCGTGGTCGATGATGAGCCGGATTTGGAGCTCATGATCACCCAAAAATTCCGCCGACAAATTCGTGACAAGGAGCTCGAATTTGCCTTCGCCCACAACGGCCTGGCGGCGCTGCAGGTGCTGCAGACGAACCCCGGCATCGACGTGGTGCTCACCGACATCAACATGCCGGAGATGGACGGCCTCACCCTGCTCGCCAAAATCAACGAAGCCTATCCCCTGCTCAAGACCGTGATCGTCTCGGCCTATGGCGACATGAAGAACATCCGCACCGCCCTCAACCACGGCGCCTTCGATTTCGTCACCAAACCGATCGAGTTTCAAGATCTGGAAATCACGCTGATGAAGAGCATTGCGGAAGCGCACAACTTGAAGCAGGCCGCGCAGGAACGTGACCGGCTGGTGGCGCTGCAGCGGGAATTGGACGTGGCCGCCTCCATACAAAAGAGCATCGTGCCGCAGATTTTCCCGCCGTTTCCCGATCGCCGTGAGTTTGCCCTGCACGCGCACATGATCCCCGCGCGCGAAGTGGGCGGCGATTTCTACGATTTCTTTTTCATCGATGATCACCGCCTGGGCTTCGTCATCGGCGACGTCTCCGGCAAGGGCGTGCCGGCGGCGCTGTTCATGGCGGTGAGCAAAACCCTGCTCAAAGCCACGGCGCTCAAAGGCGGCACGCCGCACGAATGCCTGCAGGAGGTGAATCGCGTCCTGTGCCTGGAGAGCGTCGACGAAATGTTCGTCACGGTTTTCTACGGCATCCTCGATGTCGCCAGCGGCGAGGTCTCCTGCTGCAACGGCGGCCACAATCGCCCCTTCGTCACGCGCCGCGACGGCCGCGTCGAGATGTTGACCGGCAATGAAGGCTTGATGCTGGGGCTGGTCGGGCATTGGGAATATCACTCCAGCCAGATCAAGCTGACGCCGGGCGACACCTTGATCCTGTACACCGACGGCGTCACCGAAGCGATGGATCAGGACCAGAATCAGTTTACCGAAGATCGCCTGGCCGAGTGCCTGCAGGGCGCCTCTCTCGCCGCCTTGCCGGAGATGATCAACAGCGTCGTGTCCTGTGTTCGCGCTTTCGCCGGCAGTGCGCCCCAGGCCGATGATCTCACGGTGCTGGCGCTGCGTTACACGGCGTGAGGACAGGATGGCCCCGCCTCCGGCAGCAGCCAACTTTGCGAAATCCCAGCCCATGAGAAAGAATCTGCTCAGCTTCCTGCTCATTGCCTGTTGGTGCGAAACGCTCCTGCCTGCGGCGCCGCCAGCGGCGCGCGACAGGGAATTTGGCATTCCGTTTTTCAGATACTATGCCGCCAAGGAATCCGGCGGCGGCGTGCAGAACTGGGGCGTGGCGCAGGATCCGCGCGGCGTGATGTACTTCGCCAACAACGCCGGCGTGCTCGAATACGACGGCGTCACCTGGCATTTGATTCCCATCACCAACGGCAGCGCGGCGCGCGATTTGGCGGTCGATGCCGACGGCACCATCTATGTCGGTGCGCAGGGCGAGTTGGGCTATCTTGCGCCCGTCGCGGCACGCCCAAACGTGGGCGAGATGACCTATGTCTCGTTGCGCGACAGCATTCCCGCGGAGTTTCGCGATTTCGGTGACATTGCCAAATGCTACGCCACGCCCGCCGGCATCTATTTTCAAGCGCTCGACCGGTTGTTCCTCTGGCCGCGCACCGGCAAACTGCGCGTGTGGAAACCCGCCCTGCCGTTTCATCTCTCCTTTTTCGTTCACGATCGTCTCTACATTCGCCAGCCGGAAGTGGGCTTGCTGCAGTTGGTGGGAGACTCCCTGCAACTGGCGCCCGCCGGCGAGCGTTTTGCCGCGCTGCGCATCTATTTCATGGCGCCGGCCGGCGGCAATGAAATCCTGATCGGCACACGCGAGCAGGGACTGTTCTGGTATGACGGCCACTCGGTCCGCCCTTTTCCCACGGCCATCGACGATTTTCTCAGGGAGAATCAAATCTATCACGGCGCGGTGTTGCCCAACGGCGATTTTGCCCTCGGCACCTTGCGCGGCGGCGTGGCCGTCATTGACCGCCAGGGCGAGCTGCAACAACTCTTGAACAAAGCCGCGGGCCTGCCGGATGAAACCGTGCGCTATCTCTTTTCCGACCGTCAGGGCGGTTTGTGGCTGGCGCTCAACAATGGCATCGCCCGCGCCGAGATGCCGGCGCCGCTTTCCCGCTTCGGCGAGCCTTCCGGCTTGAGCGGCGGCGTGGAATTCATTCACCGGCATCAAGGCCGGCTCTACGCCGCCACCGATGCCGGCGTCTTCATGCTGCAGCCATTTCACAGCGGGCGCGGGCAGACCGCTTTGCCGCTGCCCGCCTTCAAGCCGGTGGCCGGCGTTGCCGGCGAGAGTTGGTGGCTGCTTTCCGCCGGTCCCGTCTTGCTCGCTGCCGCAAGCGATGGCGTTTATGAAATTGATGACCAACAAGCCCGGCTGGTGCTGCCCTCCGAGGGCCACTCCTTTGTGCTGCATCGTTCCCGGCAGGACAGCACCCGCTGCTTCGTCGGTTTGCGCGATGGCCTTGCCGCTTTTCGCCGCACCGGCAACACCTGGCGCGATGAAGGGGCGGTGGCGGGCATCAGCGAAGAAATCCGCAGCATGCTGGAGACGGACAGCGGCATCCTGTGGCTGGGCACGCGTTCACAGGGCTACCTGCGCGTCGATTTCAGCGCCGGATATCAGAAGAACCCTCCGGTGGAAAAATTCGACAGCCGCCATGGCTTGCCGGAAAATCTGGGGTGGGGAATCGTGCTCAGCCACCGCGGCCGGGAGTTGTTCGTCACCGATCAGGGCATTTACGTGTATGAGGCCGGCGCCCGGCGTTTCGTGCGCGATACGACCGCCGCCACCGCGGAAGCCAATCGCGCCAAAGCCACGGGCGAAGTGCTCGTCGACGCCGCCGGCAATTTGTGGATGCAGTTGATCAAGAAGAACGGCAGCGAAATCGGCGTGGCGCTGCGCCGGCCCGATGGTTCCTATCGTTGGGAGGCCACGCCGTTCCATCGCTTCGCGGACTTCACGGTCTGGGACATTCATCCGGAGGCCACCGGCGTGGTTTGGTTTGGCGGCCCCGACGGCCTGGTGCGCTACGACACCACGATCGCCAAGAACTACGCCGTCGATTTTGCCGCGCTCATCCGCCGCGTGGTCACCATCGGCAGCGATTCCCTGCTGCATGGCGGCGCTCCGTTCGACCACGCCGGCCGGCAGCCGCGCCTGCCCCATCACGACAACAGCATGCGCTTCGAATTCGCCGCGCCCAGCTTCGACGACGAGGCGGCCACCCGCTATCAGTACTTTCTGGAAGGCTTCGACAAAAGCTGGTCGGAGTGGACTGCGGAAACCAGGAAGGACTACACCAACATCTTCGAAGGCAATTACCGCTTTCGCGTGCGCGCCCGCAACCTGCACGGCCATCTCAGCGCGGAAGCTGCCTTTGCGTTCACGATCCTGCCGCCGTGGTATCGCACCTGGCTGGCCTATTTTCTGTATGCCGCCCTGACCGCGTTCGTGGTCTATGCCTTGATCAAATATCGCACCCGCCAACTGCTGCAGCGCAGCCGCGATTTGGAGCAAACCGTGCAGCAACGCACCGAGCAAATTCGCCAGCAAGCCGAAGAGCTGGAGACGCTGGACGGCATCGTGCGGCACATCAACCGCGAGCTTGATCTGGCCAACGTGCTGCGCTCGCTGCTGGAGCAGGGGCTGAAGCTGTTCCCCGCGGCCGAGAAAGCCTCGGTGCTGCTGCGTGATTCCGCCACCGGCCTGTTCAAGTTTGCCGCGGCCGCCGGCTATGATTTGAATCGCATGCAAGACATTGCCTTCACGCCCGCGCAGCTCGAACAGCGCTACGCCGCCGGCGCCGAGGAAGTCGGTGAGGGCGTTTATCTCGTGCGCAATCTGCAGAATCTTTACCTGGAAGAAAAGCTCAATGCGATCTCCACGCCGATTTCCGTGCTCGCCATGACCGCGGTGTGGCACGGCCAAATTGAGGGCTATTTGGTTTTCGACAACCTCTCCAACGCGCGCACCTTCAGCCACGCCGACGCCCACAAGCTCAACCGCTTCCGCAGCCACGCCGTTTCCGCCATCATCAAGGCCAAAATCCTGCAGGAGCTGCAGCATAAAAATGCCGAGATTATCCGCACCCAGGAGCAGCTCATCATGCAGGAGAAACTCGCCTCGCTGGGCGCCTTGACGGCCGGCATCGCGCACGAGATCAAGAATCCCCTGAACTTCGTCAATAATTTTGCCGTGCTCTCGCTGGAATTGCTCGACGAGCTGAAGCAGGAGATCGAGCAGATTGCCGAAAAGATCGACCCGCGCGCAGCGGTGAGCCTGGAGGATCTTTTGAGCGCGCTCCGGCTCAATGCGCAAAAGATCAACGAGCACGGCCGGCGCGCGGACGGCATTGTGCGCGGCATGCTGCAGCACTCGCGCGCGGAAACCGGCGAACGCGAGAGCACGGAGCTTAACGCGCTGGTGCAGCAGGCGGTGAGCCTGGCTTATCACGGCATGCGCGCGAATGAACCGGACTTCAACACCGCGCTGCAGGAGGATTATGACCCGCTGGCCGGCCAGCTCGAAGCCGTGCCGCAGGATCTCAGCCGCGTGCTGCTCAACCTGCTCAACAACGCCTTCTATGCCGTGCATCAAAAAAAGAAGCGGAGCGGCGAGGCTTATGCGCCGGCGCTCACCGTGCGCACCCGCAGCCTGGGCGACAGGGTCGAGATTCGCATTCGCGACAACGGCACCGGCATTCCGCCGGCGGTGCGCGACAAGATCTTCAATCCCTTCTTTACCACCAAGCCGCCGGGCGAAGGCACCGGCCTGGGCTTGTCAATCAGCTTTGACATTATCCAAAAACATCGCGGCGACATGCGGGTGGAAACCGAGGAGGGCAAGTTTACGGAGTTCATCGTCACGCTGCCGCGCGCAACCGGCGCCAGGGTTTGAGTGGCGCATGCACGAATGGCGCAGCAGAAACAAAAAAATCCCGCCGGCCGTCTGGCCGGCGGGATTTTTTGTTTTGGGTTGTCACGCCAAATCACTTGAGAAACGACATCTTGCGCGTTTGCTCGAAGCCGTTCACGCGCAACCGGTAGAAATAGATGCCGCTCGGCACAAGCTGGCCGTGGTCATCGCGACCGTCCCAGGTGAGGGCATGGCGGCCGCCGGCCAGCTCACCGGAAACCAGGCGGCGAACCTCCTGGCCGCTAATATTGTAAATCGACAACTGCACAGCGCCGGCTTCCGGCATGTTGAAGCGGATGGTGGTGCTGGGATTGAACGGATTCGGATAGTTCTGCGCCAGCTCATAGCTGCTGACCGCCGCGGCGCCGGCCGCGGCCTCTTCCTCTGCCGTGAAGCGCGGCCGCGGCAGGGCAGGCACAAACGAATGCGGCACAAAGATCACGCCTTCTTCCAGCGCAATGGCCTTGGCCACCACCGCACCCTTGAACCCGCAATCCTCTTCGAATAGCACCTTGGCATGGGGCGCAATCAGCCAGCCCATGAACAGCGACTCCTCGCCGATCTCGAGTTCCTTGCGCTGCAGCGTCGTAAACGTCACCTGGTTGCTGGACAAATGACCGCCGGGCGTGATGCTGACTTCGACCTTCTCATCGATTTCCAGCTCGCTCACAACGTTGATGTTCACCGGACCGCCGGCAACATCGATCGCCAGCACCGCGCCGTCATCGGCCTCCAGCTCATTCACAAAATAATCGCCCGCGCTCAACTGCAGGGTGCCGCGCTTGTCGATTTCGATTTTGCCGTAGGTGCCGGGCGGCAGGTTGAGTGTGCCTTTCCTGGGCACGTACACCTTGCCAGTCTTCGGGGCAGTGAAGACAGGCGCAGGCAGGCCGAGGCCGGCCACCGCGGCTTTGTCCTCGGTTTTGCCGGTCACACTCGCATGGCTGGCCACATACAACCGTCCGCCGGCGTAAACATTGCCCTCGATCACGTTGCTCTTGAAGATCGCAATGTCGTTCACCGCGGTGAGATTGCCGGAATGTTTGCCCGGCTCGCCCTTCTCGAACAGGATGCTGCCGTTGGAGTGAATATCGCCGGCCGAATACTTGTTGCCCTCGATTCGAACATATTCATCGCCGAACAAGACGAAGCTGCGCACGATGGTGAGACGGGAGAAGCCGCCCACGCCGCCCTTGCTGATGGTTTTCGAGGTGGAATTCACCGTGCCGCCGAGAAATTCCCAGGTCGGATCCGCCAAAATCTGCGCGCCGCCTTTGAGGTTCTGCGCCAGCGCCGCGGTGGCATCGTGCGAGATGAAGAGCGTCAGGTCGGCCTCGGGCGTGCCGTCCAGCTCGGATTCGTCATAGCGAAACTCGACGGTGGCATTCAGATCCTGGTTGTTGGTCGGCACGACATCAAAGAAGCGGCGGCCACTGATCTTGTCGGGATTGATCACCTGCGGCACGTTGCCGCGCGCGATGGTGGTTACGCCGAGCGGCACCGGCGTCGTAATCTTCAAGCCCAAATTGCCGACGTTCTGGCCCTCGGTGAGATCGTTGAGCGCGCGCGTCACCTGAATGGCGCCGCCCCCGCCGATGACGATATTGCCCGGCGTTTCCACCAGCGTGGCGTTCTCGCCGAAGGTAACGACGAAGCCGTTGAGATTGAAGTCACCGTTTAAAATGCTGAGCGTGCCGGTCAGCACGATATTCTTGCTCAAGGTCACGCCCGCAGGATTGTTGATGGTGAGATGGCGAACGATGTCCGGCAGCTCGTCGCCGGTCACTTCCGGTTCGGTGCCGTCATACACGACATCGTCCGAACGCCAGGCGCCGTAACCGTCGCCACTGCCACCGGCGTATTGCGAGAAAGCCGCCGGCGGACACAGCAACGCCGCAGCGAGCAGAATCAAAACGGGAAACTTGCATTTCATGGGTTGGTCTCCGAGCAAAAAGGAGCGCCACGCCAGGCGGGCAGCTCAGGGTCGGGAATTCGATGCAATGAAACGAACCTTTCTTGCACGACCAGGAACAAGGCACGCTGCGGCAACGCTGCTCAGGGCGCAGTGCGCACGCAACGAAATCCGTAGTTGTTCACACGCTTGGCGTCCGGGGTGGCGGCGCAGGCGCGATCGGCCACACGCAGCAGCGAGGCGTTCTCCGTCCACGCGCCGCCGCGGGAGCCTGAGCCTTCCGCGCCGGTAATGCCGGCAGCGGCATTGGCATCGCGGCCGGGCCAGTCGGCATTGGTGGCGTTGCCCTCCTTGCCGGCGGCAGTGGTGAGCAGGCCATCGCCATGCGTGCCGGTGAAATGGCGCCCCACCGCGCTGCCCACCGTGACCACGCGCTCCCAGAGATTGCCGCTCATTTCCATCACTCCGCCCAGCGCGGCGCCGGCTTGCACGCGGCTGTTTCCTGAAGTCGCCGCATAGATGCCGCCGCGCACCGGACCATTGAGGCCTTTGCCGAAATTGGCGTTGGCATTGGCCGGGGCCGCGGTTTCGCTGCCGCTGCCGTCTTCACCGTTGTGACCGGTTTGCCTGGTGAGATGAGTGTTGCCCCAGGCATATTCACCGGCCACGGCATCTTGCCTGCCGCGGCAGGCTTTCTCGAACTCCAACTCCGTCATCGGCCGCAATGCCGCCCAATCGGCATAAGCGGCGCCGTCCTGCCAGGAGAGAAAATTGCAGGCGCGATCGGGGGCAGCCGCTTCGAAGTCAGGATGCGCGCCGCCGATGGTACCACGGAAGGCGCGGTAGCCGGTTTCACCGGCGGGCGTGCGGCGGGCAGCCTCCGCCGGGCGCAAGAGATTCAGGAAATCGGCGTACTGCCCCTGGGTGATTTCATACTTCATCACATAGAAGGCGGCATGTCCTTTGGGGAATGCCGCAGGCAGGGACTGGCTGAGGTGATCATCGAAATCATCCTTGTGAGCCATGCCTTGCGCATTGTTGTTGCCCAGGCTGTGCGCCGCACCGCCGCCCAACGTCAGGGCGTCTTCACTGGTGATTTCGAACGCCTCGCCGGTCGTGCCTCTTTCGAACTGTCCGCTGAGACTCCCGGCGGCGGGATCACCGAGCTGAAATTTGCCCACGGGAAGGTAGACCATCTCGACCGCGAGAACCTTGACCACCGTGGATGGCGTGATGCTGGCGAGGCCGTCTGCACTGTAATTCCAGCGCACGCGCGTCTGCTGCCAGTTGACCGTGCCGGCACCATTGGCTGCCCGGAAGAGGAAAAGCCCCTTGCCGTCGGGCACAGTTTGCACGGCTGCCGCAATGCCGTTGTCTTTGACCACCTGGTGATCGCTGCTGAGCGCCGACAGCGTGGCGTGCTGCCAGGTGGCACCGCCATCGCCGCTGTATTTCAAGAAGACCCAGGCGGCGTCATAGTTGTACGGCTGCGCCTGCCCCACGCCGGGCAGATCCGTACGCCAGGAGTTTTCCCAGCTCAGGTCAAATTGGACCGAAACGTGACTGCCCGCCGCCTCGTGTTTAAGCGAGACACGTCTGACTGCAAGATTGTTGGCGCGGGCACTGCTGCCGAGTAAAGCCAGCGTGAGCGCGACCACCGCAAGGAACATGACCCTGCCGTGCTTCATGGCTGTTTCTCCAGGAAAATCGTACTGGTACGAATCAACTCAGATCGTGAGGTGAGGGCAACAATAGCAAGCCGGATTATCAAGAGCAACAAAAAACATGGGGTGAGAATTTTCTGGTGGAGTCACTCGAACCGGAACTACCGCGAAGCGAAGGTCTCTGCGGAAAAATAACTCGCTGGTGATGATCCCAGCATGCCGGCTGGCGTCGTCCCAATCACGTGGGATGACCCGCGATCCCTGCGCTCCCGGTGAGAAGCAAGATTTCAAATCAACTGGAGCTGCCAGGACCGGAGGGAGTTCCCCCAAAGGGGGCGCGGCAAATTCATGCTTGCGCTTGAGCCAAAGTTCTACTACAATGGAACACACTTTTCCTGCCGACTTGCCGCGGGGGAATTGCCTGTCGCTCAGCGATAATTTCATCGGACAGCAGCAGACCGGCGAAATGAAGTTCGAAACGGGAGAGGAAGCAGCCACGGCGTTTATGGCGCGGGTGCCGAACAACGGATTGGGAAACGGGGGGCTTCCTATTATCTAAAATGACACGCCACCTCTTCACTTGACGACGTCACCTTGGAACTCTCTCCCCGTTACGCATCAATCCGCGACTTGAAAGAATTGCCACCTGATGGAAATGCCTCTTTGCTCTTCGGACAACGATTTCTCTTCAAACAACCAACCTCCCCTCCCTGTCAGGAAAGGGGGGAGTTGCACACATCCTTCTGGCTCGCTTGCTTCCTTCTTGCTCAGGAGCTGGGGCAGGGGGAAGTGAGCCTTTCGTCATCAACAGATCCAACTTCGCGCCGTCACATTCAGACAAACCGAACAACTGGGCCACTGCGCAGCGGCCATTGTTGTTGACAGAAGAACAGGTTCGACAGGATTTCTCTGCAATCCCGTCAAGATCTTGTGAAGACCGGGGCACAGTGCCCAGCGTTTTACAAGTTTCTTCTGAATAACATCTCGAAAAACCGCATCCACAAATCAAGGCAACAGATCGCTGGCATTTTGCTCGAAAGACAAGACATGAAAAAATTCATTCTCCTCCTCGCTGTCGCATCTCTCCCAACT
>JBBIKM010000064.1:0-28318 GCA_037445455.1 bacterium
TGAATCGAATTTGCCATCTTTAGCCATGCGGGGGTTGTATTCCTGATGTGGTTTTATCGCGCCCCGGTGGGGCTTGTTAATCTCTCCTGCTGACGGCGTTCCCAGGCGTTGCCCTTCGCTGCTACGTTTCGGTCCATTTGGGGGCAATTTGTCTGTGCAGCAGAATTCGACTTGACATTGCGGTATTGAGTGTTTGTCCAGAAGCAAAGAAACCGGTCGTGTACTTGACTTCAAAGACGTGCACCCGTCGACGCAAGAGTGATCGCATTCATGATGAAGCGCCCGGGCAGTGGAGACTCTGCTGGTTTTGATGCAAGGGCCAAGCCGTTGCAGATCGCTGGTTTCATTGTCCGTCATCTCGCATTCATTTGAGTACAACCATGCCGAAACCCAACCTCGCCTCATTCACCGCGCGCGTGAAGCATTTGCTCAAGAAGATTCCGTGCGGCAAAGTGGCCACCTACGGCCAAATCGCTGCGCTCGCCGGCATGCCGCGTGCGGCCCGCCAAGTCGCGTGGATTTTGCACGCCTCCGCGGAAAAAGAACGGCTGCCGTGGCATCGCGTCATCAACCGCAACGGCATGATTTCGCTGCCGCGCCTGCAGGGCTACGAGCTGCAGCGCGAGCTGCTTCGCCGCGAAGGCGTCGCGTTTGGCTTGCGTGACGTCATCGACCTGGAGCGTTTTCAATGGCGGCCGCAGCCGGTTCGCCGCCGCTGAGATCCCGCCGATTCACTCCGCTTGCAAGCTCACCCGATCGAACCAGATCACCCGCTTGCCGTCGTCGGACACGCGGCGCAGCGGCAGAGTCACCGGGCCGAATGATTTGTAATCCTCCCACGAGTAACCGCCTTCGCGACCGCTTTCCAATTTGTAGCGCCACCTTTGAATGCGATAACTGGCGGGATCCACGTAAAGCCAGTACTGATCGCCCGGGGTCAGGCCCACGCCCTCAAACGAGAGATGCAGCACGCGCCGGCGCACGCCGCCCTTCTTCTCCGCCGGCATTTCCTGCAGCTTGACGCCGGGATCGAACAGCTTGAACGGCATGATCAGCCAGTAGGTGTCATTGATGAACAGCGCGTAGCCGCGTTCGAGCATCTGCTGCGTGGTGGAATCCGGCGGCGTCTGGCCGTCGATTAACACCCTGCCGGTTTTTTGATAAATGTCACTGAACTCGATGCGGTGGGTGCTGCCGTTGCGGCTGTCATTCCAGGAGAGAAGGTAGCCATTGGTGCGGCGATTCCAGACGTGACTGCGGCGGGTTACCTCCGCGCCTTCGCTGGTGACCACAAAATCGAAGGCCAGCTCGGTGGTCTTTTCCCAGCCCTGCAAACCTCCCAGCGCGTTCATCACCTGCCCGGCCAGTTCACCTGCGGCGCCCGCCGGCGTTTGCGCAAAGCTCTCGGGGGCGGCCACCCAGAGGGCCACGGCGATTACAAAATGCAACACTGCTTGTTTCATGAGCTGGTTCTCCTCGATCAGTGCGATTTGCCATGTTCGTTCCGGCGCGCACGCTTCAACGGCGCCGTGCCAGCACAATGCCGGCGATGACACAGACCGCGCCGCCGGCTTGCAGCATCGACATGCGTTCGTCCAGAAACAAAACACCGGTGAGCACAGCCACCACCGGCACGAAATTGGAAAAGATCGCAGTCTTGTTGGCGCCGAGGCGGGCGATGCTGTGATTCCAAATCACATAGGAAAGCGCGATCGAAAAGATGCCGGAATAGCACACACCCAGCCAGCCGATGCCATCGATGCCCAGCCAATCCTGCCGATACAACGCGGGGCCGCTCCACACCAGCATCGGCACGGTGCCGAAAATGGTCGACAACACCGTGAGCTTGAGCGGCGAGTAGCGCTTGAACGTGGGTTGCGCCAGCACGGTGTAGGCCGACCAGCAGAAAACCGCGGCCAGCGTGAGCAAATCGCCCCAGACATTGCTGCCGGAAAATTCCAGGCCGTGACTGCCGCCGCCGATGACGCTGGCCAGGCCGAAGAATGCCAGGGCCACGCCGAGTACGGCAGGCGGTCGCAGTCGTTCCGAACCGCTGGCGTGGCTGGCCATCACTACCAACGCAGGCGAGGCCGCCAGAATCATGGCGGAGTTTGCCGAGGTCGTGCGCGCGATGCCTTCAATGAAGAAAATCTGATAGAGCGTGATGTAGAGCAGGCTGAGGCCGGCGATCGCTGCGGCCTCCTGCCGGCTCACCCGCAGATCGAGGCGGCGTCTGAGGGCCAGCAGAAGCAACGCGGCGCTGGAAAGCACGAAGCGCACGGCGTTGAAGGCGAGCGGCGAAAATTGGCGCAGGCTGGCTTTTATGATCGCATAGTTCGTTCCCCAAATCAAAATGACCAGCAGCAGAAGCAGCTCCGTCTTGTGGGTGGCGGGGCCGGCGTGATCGGTGGGTGGGGAAGCGCGGCCGATCGTCGCCGTTTGCGAGTCGTTCACGCGGGAGTAACAGCTCCTTTCCTAAAACCGGCAGAGATGCTGCGGCTGCAACCCTTGCTGTCATGTTCCGGGGAGTATTCGGCAGTGCGAGGACGCCGGCGCAAGCGGCTGCGAGCCGCACTGGAATTTTCACGCGCTGAATTGTGTTGGGCAATATAACAACGGCCGGTAGCGGAGTCAAGGTTGGCAGCGGTTGAACTGCAGAATTTGCCGGAAGAGGCTGCGCGGCCGCCTTGAACAAATGTTGGCGTAAATGCGTCTTGCATTTGTGAGCGTGAGCATTTATCTTGGCGCCAATCTCTTTGGAAATCGACTATGAAATCGCCGTTCGATAAATTCCTTCCCCCCTCTTCCTGCTTGCGCTGCTTGTGTCGCAGGCGGGGAGGCTCCGTCGTGCGGTAATCTCGACCTGCCCCGCGATTTTCCGGCTTGCCCCGGCAAGCACCGCGGCCTCCTCGCCACCCTCATCGTTCCATAATTCACACGCAATGCCATCACCTGCACCGGCCCGGTTTTGCCCGGCTGGAGCAAAGGATTTTCATACCCATGTCGAATGGATTCGCAACCTCTGCAGGCCGCCGCCATCGTTTGCCGGAGCGCGCCGCGGCGCGTTCCGTCTTTGCCCTGGTGGGCAATACGCCCTTGCTTGATTTGTCGCATTACTCACCGCGCCGCCGCGTCAAGATTTTTGCGAAGGCGGAATGGCAAAACCCCGGCCGGTCGATCAAAGACCGCGCTGCCAGCCGGATGATACGCGCGGCGCTGCGCCGCGGCCGGCTCACGCGCGACCAGATTCTCCTGGATTCCACTTCGGGCAACACCGGTGTGGCCTACGCGCTCTTCGGCGCGGCGCTGCACTTGCGCGTGCGCCTGGTGGTTCCGGAAAACGTGAGCCGCTATCAGAAGAACTTGCTGGCGGCTTATGGTGCGGAGGTGATCTGGACCAGCGCCAGCGAAGGCTCGGATGGCGCCATTCGGGTCGCGCGCGCCCTGCTGGCAGAAGCACCATCGCGCTATTTCTACATCAACCAATACAACAATCCGGAGAACTGGCGGGCGCATTTTCTCACGACCGCCCCCGAACTCTGGCAGCAAACCCGCGGCCGCCTCACACACTTCATCGCCGGCTTGGGCACGAGCGGTACGTTTGTCGGCACCGGCCGCCGTCTGCGGCAATTCAATCCCGCGTTGCGCCTGATCTCGGTGCAGCCGGATTCGCCGCTGCACGGTTTGGAAGGTTTGAAGCACATGCCCACCGCCATCGTGCCCGCGATTTATGATCCGGATCTCGCGGATGAAAACCTCGGCATCGCCACCGAGGAGGCGCATGATTTGGTGCGGGACGTGGCGCGGCGTCACGGCTGGCTCATCGGCCTCTCCAGCGGTGCGGTCCTGGCCGCCGCCCGCCGCGTGGCGGAGAGAATTGAGCACGGCATGATCGCCACCATCTTTCCGGACGGCGGTCACCGTTATCTCGAGGAGCGCTTTTGGCATGAAGCATGAAAAAGCAGTGATCGCCGCGGAGGTCATGGCTGCCCTCGTCAAGCAGGCGGAAGCGGCTTTCCCGCAAGAATGCTGCGGCTTGCTGCTCGGCACGCGCACGGCTGACGGCTGGCACCTCGCCCGCGTGCAGGCCCTGCGCAATGCCAGTCCCCAGCCAGAGCAGGGCTTCGAATTTGATGCCGTTGAACAACTGCGCGCGTATCGTGCGGCCGAGGCGGCGGGTTGGGAAATTCTCGGGCATTATCATTCCCACCCCAACGGCCGCCGCGGGCCTTCGCCAACCGATTTGCAGCTCGCCGCTGAGCGTTCGGATCGCAGCCTGTGGTTGATTTTGGCGGTTGCGCAAGGGCGCTTCTTGACAGCGAGCTTGTGGCAGTTGCCGGAGCAGGCGGCTGCGTTTCGACGCGTGGCACTGGAAACGAAACCATCATCAGGAGAATAGTCATGGCATACGTCGTCATTCCCTCCGCACTGCGCGGATTCACCCAGCAACAATCCCGCTTGCAAGTCGCCGGCGCCACCGTTGGAGACGTGCTGGCTCATCTCACCCAGCGCTATCCGGACTTGCGGCGTCACCTGCTCAATGAGCAGGGCCAGTTGCGCAAATTTGTCAACGTCTTCATCGGTGAGGAAGACATCCGCCATCTGCAACAAGAGGCCACACCGGTGGCTGACAGTGATGAAATCAGCATCGTGCCGGCGGTGGCGGGAGGCGAGGCATGAAAAACGGTGCGCCGGTTACGTTTGACCGCGAGGAGATTCAACGCTACAGCCGGCATTTGATTCTGCCGGAAGTGGCGATGGCCGGGCAAAAGAAACTCAAGGCCGCCAGCGTGTTGCTGATCGGCACCGGCGGCCTGGGTTCGCCGCTGGCGATGTATCTGGCGGCCGCGGGCGTCGGCCGGCTGGGCCTGGTGGATTTCGACGTGGTGGATGCCTCGAATCTGCAGCGCCAGGTGATTCATTCCACCGCCTATGTTGGCCGGCCCAAATTGGAGAGCGCGAAGAACTTCATCGCCGGCATCAATCCGCACGTGCAGGTGGAAACTTATGAAACCCGTTTTCGTGCGGAAAATGCGCTGGCAATTGCCCGCGATTATGACATTATTATCGACGGCACGGACAATTTTCCCACCCGCTATCTGGTGAATGATGTATGCGTGTTGCTGCGGAAGCCGAACGTCTACGGCAGCATCTTTCGCTTCGAAGGCCAGGCCAGTGTGTTTTGGGCGGAGCAGGGGCCGTGCTACCGCTGCCTCTATCCCGAACCGCCACCGCCGGGCCTGGTGCCGAGTTGCGCGGAAGGCGGCGTGTTGGGCGTGCTGCCGGGCATCATTGGAACGATTCAGGCGAATGAAGCCCTCAAGCTCATCCTCGGCGCCGGCGAGCCGCTGGTGGGCCGCCTGCTGCTTTTCGATGCACTGGCCATGCGCTTTCGCGAGATGAAGCTGCGCAAAGATCCTGATTGCCCGGTGTGCGGCGTGGCGCCCACCCTTACCGCGCTGATCGACTACGAGCAATTCTGCGGCATGCCGGTGGTGAGCGATGAACGCGGCGGCAGCCACAGCTTTGACATTTCCGCCACCGAGCTGGCACGCAAGCTGCAGTCGGAAGCCATTTATTTGCTCGACGTGCGCGAGCCATACGAATTCGAAATTTGCGCACTGCCCGGCGCTCACCTCGTGCCGCTGGCGCAGTTGCCCGAGCGCCTCGCGGAGATCGACGGCAGCCGGCCGATCGTGGCGTACTGCCGCACCGGCAAGCGCAGTGCACAAGCCGTGATGCTGTTGCATCAGGCCGGCTATCCCTCTGCGAAAAATCTGGCCGGCGGCTTGCACGCCTGGTCGGAGGAAGTGGATGCCACTGTGCCGAAGTATTGAGCCTGCAGCCGGCACCGGTTTCCGATTGATTGCATGAGTGAGGAAGGAGTTCGCCGGATGAGTCTGCAAACCAGCGTCATCAGGTTGATCGTGCGGCTGTATCGCTTCATGGCGTTGCGGCCGGGCCGCACGATTGCCGACCAGCGCGCGGCCCTGGAGAAGTTCGCCAGGCGCTTCCCGGCGCAGTCCGCTTTCACCTATCAGCGCGTTTTCGCGGATGGCGTGCCGGCGGAATGGATCGTCCCTGCTGCGCGCGACAGCGCGGCTGTTGTGCTTTACTTGCACGGCGGCGGCTACAACCTCGGCTCGCTCGCCACGCATCGCGAGCTGGCTTCGCGCCTTGCCCAAGCCTGCCGCTGCCGCGTGCTCGCAGTGGCCTATCGCCTGGCGCCCGAGCATCTGTTTCCCGCGGCCCTGGAAGATGCCATGCGCGCTTATTGCTGGCTGCTCGCTGAGGGCGTGCGGCCGGAGCAAATCGCGCTGGCCGGCGATTCTGCCGGCGGCGGCCTCGCCATTGCCGCGCTCGTTTCTTTGCGCTATCATGGCGAGCCGCTGCCGGCCGCGGCCGTGTGTCTGTCACCCTGGGTCGATTTGGAGTTGACCGGCCACTCGATGATTGCCAGGGCCAAACAGGATCCGGTGTTGACGCGCGCGGTGTTGCAGGAGTGGGCGCGCAATTACCTCGGCGGCAAAAGCCCGCGCACGCCGCTGGCCTCGCCGCTGTATGCGGATTTGTCCGGTTTGCCGCCGTTGTTGATTCAGGTGGGTTCCGAAGAAGTTTTGCACGATGACGCGGTGCGCCTGGCCGAGCGGGCGCAGGCTGCCGGCGTGCCGGTCGAGCTGGAGGTCAGCGCGGAGATGTTTCACGGCTGGCATTTCTTTGCCGGCAAATTGCCGGAAGCGCAGCGGGCGATGGCGCGTTTGGCTGCGTTTGTTCGCACCCATTGCCGGGAAGCCGGCATCGCGGTCGAAGCGCAACGCGCCTGATGCTGTTTGCACCACGCGGCAACCTGAAGCGAAGCGTGCAGCACCGGGCAGGCGAGCTTCAACGCAGATAGACTTCCTCTCCAATCTTCAAATCCGGCGAAATCTTTTGCGCCAGTTCGGCGGGGTCCAGCGCAAACAACGGGCTGATCTCGATTTTCGCCCGGGCATTCCCCTCACCGTCGCGCGGCACCGGCACGCCACACTGTTCCAGCCATCCCGCATAGAAATTGTAGAAATCGCGCCGCGCCGTTTCCGGAGAATCGACGCCGCTGGCATTCTTGATCGGGCTGAATTCCTGGTGGCGGTCCACTTCCAGCACCACACTGCCCCGCGCTTCACCCAGCGCATCAAAAATGAACATTTCGAATTTGTAGCCATTGGGCTGGGCGGGATTGATCAGCTCGCCGGCATGATTGAGAAAGGGAATTTTCTTGTGCGCGATGTGCCAGGGCAGGGAGATGCCGCTTTCCACCAGCCGTGCGACGAAATCAACCTGCAGCACGTGAATCGCGATGCTGCCGCTGTTGTATTTGAGCGTGCCGTCGGGATTGCGCATCTCCTTGTCGGCGTTGCTCATGTCACTGTATTCGATCACCGCCAGGCGGCCGCCCTGCCTGCCGATCACGCCGATCTTTTCGTGTGCATCGCGCTTGCTGCACACTTTTGCGCTCATCTCCGCGCCGGCGGTGGCGTGATACCCGAGAAAGAGCGGATCGCACATGTTAATCAAAACATTGTCGACCTGGAAATAGAAAAGCTGCGCGATGCCGCGGCGGCGCATGTCCGCCAGCGCGCCGCTTTTGGCGAGCGCGGCCAGGGTTCCGCCATGGCCGTCGGGATTCATGAAGATGTGGCCGGGCGCATCGAGTATGATCTTGCCTTCTTCATCGATCGCCGGCATCATGCCTTGTTGAAAGAAGAAGACGTCTTCCGGCGGCAGGCCAAAGAACGCGTGCGCCTGGAAGAATTCCTGCGTCGCTGCGTGATTGGCTTCGCTGGTCATGATGTACCACGGAATCGCAGCGCCAAAGCGCCGTGCCGTGGCCCTGATCTTCTCGGCATGCAATTGAAAAAGGCTCTTGCCGCCCGGCGTGCCGAAGACGAATATTCCCTTGGGGCCCTCGAATCCCAAACGCGAGCCCTGGCCGCCGGCAACCAGTACGGCGGCGACCTTGCCGCGGCGCAACAGTTCCGCGCCCGCCGCGCTCATGGCCGCGCATTCCCCGGGGTGATTGCGTTGCTGCGCGAGTGAAATCACCTCCGCGGGTTCGAGAGACAAGCGATGGGGGGCGGCGCGCTGCTTCAGGATCAAGTCAGTATAGATGCCGGATATTTGTGCGAAATCGATTTCCGCGACTTGCGCCAACAGCCGCTGGCGGCCCTCTACGTCGAGTTGGTGCCAGTGGCGAAAAAGATGGCCTTGCCCGGCAGCCTCGGCTGCGCGCTTGAGAGAGTCAAAATTCAAAGATGGGGGCGTCATCGCCATGATGCAGAGTCTCCAGTTGCAGGTCCATGCGTTCCCCGGGTTCTACCGGCACCTCCGGAAGGGCGGCTGCAGCCAATCGCCGTGGCGTGAGAACAAGCCGGGGGGCATCTCAGGTCGAATGGCAAGCGGAACTTCCAGCGACGTGCCGGGCAGCGTCCATGGGTGACGGCAATGTACAAAAAAAAATCTCTCAGGCAAAGAGGCGGTGATCACAGGAGTTTTAAAAAAAAGAAATCCTGTTCTGCCGGTGGCAGGGGAAAGTGGGGGGCGGAGAGAGGCAGTGCTGGAGGGCGAAGAGGTCGTTATGAAAAAATAATTGGCCTGCGCCTCGATTACGGATAAAAGAACGAGGCGTGCTGGCTGTGCCAGTGGCACGGTGAAGAGCTATCCAAACTTCCTAACGAGTTGTTGTGGCCAGATAGCCACCCGCTTTTTGTTTTTCTTCCTTTCTGGGTTTCTGAACTGAAGTCGGTGCCGGTTGAGCGGTGAATTTTGCCGAAGTGGTCAGACCAACCAAGGCCTTTTGCACCTGAATCTCCAACTCGGCTGCCCGCCGCAGCACTTCCGGGAAGTTCTGAATCTGAATCAAAGCCAGCATGGATTCGACATCCCTGTGATAACGCCGCAAGCGATAGACATGGATGTCATGCCGGTTTTGATCGACATAGGTTTGGCGGGGCAGGCCGGCAATGGCCTTTTCCAGAACATCGAGCTGGGAGCTGAGCAGTTGTACACGCTGCCGGCTCGTGGATTCCGCCAGCCGCCGCAATTGCAAAAAAGCGACACTGCAACTGTCCAGCTTCTGGCAAACACGGATGAGATAGGCGCCGGCGCGCTCGCTGTTGTTTTGGCGCAGGAATTTCTTCGCCTCTTCGATTCCCCGCCGGGCCTCGGCCAGCTCGTAGGTCAGGTATTGATCCGCGCCCTTGGACTCCAGCCCACTGAGCAACTTCTCCGCTCGAACGAGTTGCTCAGTCGGTGAAGTCGAGCAGGCGACCAGTGCCAGCGCCAAGAGAATGAACAATCCACCTGGCAACTGGCGAGCGACAACACGAAGTTTTGCTCGCATCGTTTTGACCTCCGTACCTCATGTTTGGTTTTTCCTCCATGTTCCTACCCTTTCAGTAAATGATGTTTCATATTGGCGGCCGGCACACGGCACATGCGCCGGCTTGCCATTGGTGAAACATCAGGATCCGGCACCGCAAGAGATTTCCGGCCGGCGCCCAGCTACCCTGGTTGGGCGCACCGTTTTTTTTCTTCCAGAGAAACTGCGTCCTCCCTGCTTCGCCTCCGGAAGCAGGACACGCCGGGTCGCGCCCGGCGGCAAGGAAACAGGGTGCAAATGCAAAAACGAAAAATGATCCAATGAAACAGGTGTGTCGCGCAGTGGAGAAATGGGCAAGCGGGCTTTCACTTTGGGGCGAATCATACGGCCAAGCTCAATCACACGGACTTGCTTGTTCTGCGAGGGATTTGATTTGGATCATGTTTGCGCCACTCCCACGTCCCCCTCATGTGCTGCTGCAGCGGATGCGAGCCTTCGCCCGCAAGCGGAGCGCTTCATCTTCTGCGAAATTGAATTTGGAACAATTGGAGAATGACAGCTCGGTTGGAGGGAACGGGGTCGATGTTGCGGTGCGCAATCCGTGTCACGCCTTTGTGCGGCACAGATTACTCCAACCTGCGACAGCATTGGGATACAACTTTGCGAAACGATTAGCGATTCGTCCTGCGAAGCGAGCAGCACATCCTCGTGTCTTGAGGTCGACTCTTCCACAGAGCCAGTCCTTTTTGCGAATGGTGCGCGGAATATAATATCGTCGCAGCCTAAACGCAAACAAAATGTTGCAGCGCTTCCACATTTTTGAAAAAAATGTTGCGAAAGTTGCTGGCGCGCGGCCATATTGTTCCGGTCAACTCCCCAAATGCGAAGGTGAACCTTTGCCGACCATGGGTCTTGAGGCCAATGATCATGGATGAAGAGAGCAGATACCGGTATCGTCTTTGTGAAATCGGGAAGCGCATCTATGCCCGGGGTTTCGTTGCCGCCAATGACGGCAATCTCAGCGTGCGGTTGTCCAGCGGGGCAATCCTGGCCACGCCCACCGGCGTCAGCAAGGGCCTGATGTCGCCGGAAAACATGGTATTGGTTGATTTACAAGGCCGGCTTTTGAGCAGTGGCAAGCCTTCCAGCGAGCTGCCCATGCATTTGTTTGTTTACCGGGAACGGCCGGAGGTGAATGCCGTCGTGCATGCCCATCCGGTCTACGCCACCGGCTTCGCCTCTGCCGGCCTTTCACTGGAATCCTGCGTCGCGGCGGAAATCATCGCGACGCTGGGTTCGATTCCGCTGGCGCAATACGGCACGCCCTCCACCGCCGAGCTGCCGGAGTCTCTGCGGCCGCTGATCCACCGGAGCGATGCCATTCTGCTGGCCAATCACGGCGTGGTGACGGTGGGAAGGGAACTGGACGAGGCCTATGACCGGCTCGAGCGGGTGGAGCACTATGCGCACATTGTGTTTGTGGCCCGGCAACTGGGCGGCGAGCGGATTCTGCCCAGGGAACAGGTCGAGAAGCTCTTCGCCTTGCGCGGGAAGTACGGACAAACCGGCCTGAATCCCGGCTGCGCCACGTGTGAGGGCGAGTGCCTCGAGGGCGCCTGCCCGAACTATGCGGAGAAATTTGATGCCGGCGGCACGGATCATTTCGGCATGGTCGTCGATCGCGTGCTGGCGCGCTTGCGCCACTGAAAACCGGGGCGCCGAACGGCGAAAACCTCCCAACCAACGGCGTGCAGGCGCTTTGATAAAGGACTTAAGCCGACCTTTCGCTTGACTTTCAAAGGCAAATCATCTATATTGGCAGCCGTTTCAATTTTTTAAACGCCATCGGACACAATATTTGCGCGCCCTTGCTCATCGCCTGGACACGCCGCACTCCCGTGTGGAAGGACTTGATCCAACCAGCAACGGGAGCTGCCAGCCGAAGTCGAGAGCGGGCTGAACGCATCACGTTTGTTATTGGCAAGAACCAGTTCCTCGCGACGCGAGCAGATCACTTTTTGGAGGCAGAGCCGTTCATGAGGCGCAATAACACGCTGCGCACGATCATCATTGCGGTGGCGATTCTTTGGGCGATCTATGAGCTGTATCCCACCTTTGTCGTCACCTCGCTCAAAGGCAAGGCGGACGCCCATGCCAGTGCATTGACCAAACTGACCAATATTCAATACGACGACCTCAATCAGGCGTTGACCAAGGGCGTGCTGGAGCAGAGAGTCCGGCAGGCGCTGCACGACCGCAACGGCGAACTCGCCACCGCTTTGCGGGAGGTGGAAGCGTTGGTGAAGCTCAATGATGAGCTGGCCAAGCACGAAGGCCGGGCGATCAAGCGCGGCCTGGATCTGCAGGGCGGGTCCTACCTGGTCTATGAAGTCGACCTTCCCAAGATGGCGCGCGATGTGGCGAAAAACAAGGACGCGCGCTTCGATGAGATCCTGCGTGAAGTGGAATCCGAAGCCGCCAAGCCCAACGTCGATTTCTTCGAAGTGCTGCGCCAGCGTTTCGCCGACCGGCAGATCCGCTTGAATCGCTATTTTGGCGAGCGCTCGCAGACGGACAACGAAGTCATCGACAATCTGCGCAAGAACGCCACCGACGCGGTCGATCGCAACCTGGAAATTCTGCGCAACCGCATCGACCAGTTCGGCGTGTCCGAGCCTTCCATCACCCGCCAGGGCGACCGGCGCATCGTGGTCGAGCTGGCCGGCATCTCCGACGTCGCCCGTGCCAAGAACATCATCGGCCAGACCGCCTTGCTGGAGTTTCAGCTCGTTTATGACCCCGAAGTCGTCAACGACGTCTTCACCAAGATCGATGCGGCAGTGAAACGAGACCTGGCCGGCAGCAAAGACAGCAGCGCGCTCGCCAGCACGACGGCCGACACCGCGGCGCAGGCCGCCAAAGTGCGCGAGGAGCAGGAAGTCAGCGTCAAGGATTTGTTCAGCGGTTCTTCGATTTTGGGCGGCGACACCACCGCAGCGCAAGCCGCCGGCACGGATTCCACCGTAGCCGTGGACAAGGACATCTTCGGCGAAAAGCCGTTTCTCTCCCTGGGCGCCGCGCTTGGCCCTGATTTCGCCTTCCCGGCCAAGAACCAGCGCGTGGTGGAACGCATCATCAACAGCCCGGAAGTGCGGCGCGTCATCCCGCCGGATGCCGAACTGGCATGGTCCAGCAAACCCGAGCCGGTGGCCGACAATCAATACTACCGCCTTTATCTGCTCAAAAAAGAGGCGGAACTGACCGGCACCTATCTCACCGAGGCACAGGCCACGATCAGCAGCGGCTCAGGGGTGGTGCGGCAGGGCGACTGGCAGGTCAACATGAGCATGAACGACCAGGGCGCCAAGATTTTCTCACGCGTGACCGCGGCCAACGTCAACAAGCGCCTGGCCATCGTGCTGGACGGCAAAGTGGTGATGGCGCCCAACATCGATGAACGCATTCCCAGCGGCTCCGCGGTGATTCGCGGCAGCATGAATGCGAATGAGGCCCAGGATCTCGCCATCGTGTTGCGCGCCGGCGCGCTGCAGGTGCCGATGAAAGTCATCGAAGAGCGCACCGTTGGGCCTTCTCTCGGCCGTGATTCCATTGCCAAGGGCCAATATTCCGCCATTCTCGGCTTTGTCCTGGTCGTCATCTTCATGGTCATCTATTACAAGTTCTCCGGGCTGATCGCCACGGTGGCTTTGCTGCTGAACGTGATTTTGGTGATGGCGGCCCTGGCCTTCTTCAAAGCCACGCTGACTCTGCCGGGTGTGGCCGGCATCATCCTGACCATCGGCATGGCGGTGGATGCCAACGTTCTCATTTTCGAGCGCATTCGTGAAGAGCTGCGCACCGGCAAGACCGTGCGCGCGGCCATCGAAGCCGGTTACAACCGCGCCTTCTGGACGATCTTCGACGCGAACATCACCACGCTGCTCACCGCCCTCGTGCTCTATCAATTCGGCACGGGCCCGATTCGCGGCTTCGCGGTGACGCTCTCCATCGGCATCGTTGCCAGCATGTTTACGGCCATCGTCGTGACGCGGTTGATCTTCGATTTCATTACCACCCGCCGGCGCGTGGCGACTCTGAGCATTTGATCCGGCAGATCCATCATTCTGTGAAGGAGTAGAATCGTCAATGGAATTCTTTCGGCAAACGAGTATCGACTTCCTGGGAAGGCTCAAATTCGCCCTCGCCTTTTCAATGACCATGATCCTGGCAGGCATCGTTTCGCTGGTGATCAAAGGCGGCCCGCTCTACGGCATCGATTTCCTGGGCGGCACTGAAGTGAATGTCAAATTCCAGAATCCCCAGCAAACGGCGGTGGTGCGGCAGGCGCTGTCGGCGCAGGGAATCAACAAGGCGGAAATCAAGCAGTTCGGGGACCGCACGGATTTCCTCATCCGCGTGCAGCAGCAGGAGAGCGGCACCCAGGTTTCGGATGCCATCGTTGCCGCCCTGCAGAAGGCCTTCCCCAATGACGCGCCCACCTTGCAGTCAGTCGACAGTGTCGGCCCGAAGATTGGTCAGGAGCTGCGCGATGCCGCGATTTGGGCCATCCTCATCGCCCTCGGGCTGATTCTAATCTATATCAGCATCCGCTTCGAGTTTGTATTTGCGGTGGGCGCGGTGGTCGCGCTCGTGCACGATGTGGTAATCACCCTGGGATTGTTTTCCCTCTTCAATATGGAAATCAATCTGGCCATTGTCGCCGCCTTCCTCACGCTTGTGGGCTACTCCTTGAATGACACGATCGTGGTTTACGATCGCATTCGGGAGAACATGGTGCTGCTGCGCCGCGAAGCCATGAGCATCGAGAAGGTCATCAATCTCAGCATCAACCAGACGCTGAGCCGCACGATCTTGACCTCCGGCACGACGCTGATCGTGGTGGTGATCCTGTTCCTCTTCGGCGGTGAAGTCATTCGCGGCTTTTCATTCTGCATGCTCGCCGGCATCATCGTCGGAACCTACTCCTCGATTTTTATCGCGGCACCGCTGGTGGTGGAGTGGTACCACCGCCATCAGGCTGCCAAGATCAAGATGAAACCGGTGGGAGTCCGGTAAGCCCGCGTGGACCGCCGGCGGCTCAACCCTCAACACATGAGAGGTGTGACATGAATGTGCAGGAAAAGCAGGTGGGTGATATCGTGGTGCTGGAATTGTCCGGCAAGATCATGGGAGGCCCGGACGCCAGTCTGCTCAATGACAAACTGCATGAATTGATCGACAAGGGCAAAATCCACATTGTCGCCGATATCGGCGGCGTGGAGTGGATGAACAGCTCGGGCTTGGGCATTCTGATCAGCGGCCTGACCACGATGCGCAACAACCAGGGTGAACTCAAACTCGCCAACGTCACCGAGCGCATCCAAAACCTGCTGATGATCACCAAGCTGCTGACGGTTTTTGAAACCTATGAATCGCTCGAGCAGGCGATTGCCAGTTTCAATTGAGGCCGCGCGCCAGCCGGCGTGCGGCCGGCGCCTCGCGGTTGCCCGGCCTGCGGCAGTTCCATCTCCACCAGTGGCTCGCTTGAATTCACCTACTCATCCTTGACTTCCCCGTTCCCATGCCCGTTCAAGTCGTGATTGGCGCCCAGTGGGGTGATGAAGGCAAAGGCAAGATTATCGACTTGCTGAGCGAAAGCGCCGCGGTGGTGGCGCGCTATCAGGGCGGCGCCAATGCCGGCCACACCGTGGTGCACCGCGGCGAGAAATTCGTGTTGCATCTCATCCCCTCCGGCATTCTCCATCCCCACACCACCTGTCTGCTGGGCAACGGCGTGGTGATTGACCCGGTGGCCTTCCTCGCCGAAGTGGATCTGCTGCAGCAGCGCGGCCTCACCCTGCCCGGCCGCTTGTTTCTCAGCCATCGCGCCCATCTCGTCATGCCCTATCACAAATTGCTCGACCAAAGCCGCGAATCGGCGAGCGAGCTTGAAAAAATCGGCACCACCGGCCGTGGCATTGGGCCGGCTTACGTGGACAAGGCGCTGCGCCTGGGCATTCGCCTGGTGGATCTGCTCGATGCTGGTCTGCTGCGCAAGAAGATCGAGCAGAATCTGCAGGAGAAGAACGCCCTGCTGAGCACGCTTTACGGCCGCAGTCCGCTCGACCCGGATGACATTTTGCGCGAGTATCAACGCTTCGACGAACTGCTCGATCCCTACATCACCGACGTGACGCGGCTGCTGCAGCAAAGCATTGCCGACGGCCAGACCATCTTGTGCGAAGGCGCACAAGGCACGCTGCTGGATCTCGATTTTGGCACGTATCCTTATGTCACCTCCTCCAGCCCCGCTGCCGGCGGCGCCTGCACCGGCTTGGGCATTGGCCCCACGCAGATCGACGAAGTGCTGGGCGTGGTCAAGGCCTACACCACGCGGGTCGGCATGGGCCCGCTGCCCACGGAAATCCCCGAAGACAGCGGCATCGACCTGCGCCGTTTGGGCGCGGAATTTGGCGCCACCACCGGCCGGCCGCGGCGTTGCGGCTGGTTTGACGCCGTGGTCGCCAACTACGCCGTGCAAATCAACGGCCTGGCCGCCTGGGCGGTGACCAAGCTGGATGTGCTCGATACGCTGCCTGCCATCAAGGTGTGCGTGGCCTACCGTTATCGCGGCAAAGAACTGCGGCATTTTCCCGCGGATTTGCAGATTCTGGAGAATTGTGAGCCGGTTTATGAAACGCTGCCGGGCTGGTGTACGCCCACTGGCGGCGCGCGCGCGTTTGAACAACTGCCGGCGCGGGCACAGGACTATTTGCGCTGCCTCGAAAGCCTGACCAACACGCCGGTGCGTCTCGTTTCGGTGGGCGCGGAACGTGAACAGACTCTTTGGCGCTGAGTCCTGCTTCCGGCAGCGTGCCGATTTCGCTGAGTTTCATCCTTGGGAGACAGGCGTGATGATGATTACGACCACCGACACCATCGAAGGCCGGAAGATCGTTCGCTATCTCGGCATTGTCACCGGGGAGGCGGTCATCGGCTCGAATCTGGTGGATGATTTGTTTCGCGGCTTGCGTGGCATTGTCGGCGGCCGCACCAGCAGATATGAAAAGAACCTCGTCACGGCACGCGGCTTGGCGCTCAAAGACATGCAGACCAATGCCGAGCAGCTCGGCGCCAATGCCGTCGTGGGCGTGGATTTGGACTATGAAGTCTTCAGCGTCGGCGAAACCATGATGATCGTGATTGCCAACGGCACCGCGGTGCAGGTGGAATAGGCCGCGCGACAACCGCCCGGGGCACGGCTCTTTTGCAAAACCTCCACAGTGAGCGTAACATGACCCGTGAACAAGCCTATCAGTTGATGTGCGAGTGGACCGCCTCTGACAGTCTGCGCAAACACATGCTGGCCGTGGAGGCGGCGATGCGATTCTACGCCCGCAAATTCAACGAAGATGAACAAACCTGGGCGGTGGTCGGTCTCTTGCACGACATGGATTACGAGCGGCATCCCTCCAGGGAAGAGCATCCTTATCAAACGGTGAAGCTGCTGCGCGAACGCGGCGAACCGGAAGCCCTCTGCCGCGCCATTCTCGCGCATGCGGACTACACCGGCGTGCAGCCCGAGACGCTGATGGAAAAAGCGATTCTGGCGGTGGACGAGCTGTGCGGCTTTCTCACCGCCGTCGCCCTGGTGCGGCCCAACAAGAGCCTGCTCGAGGTTGAAGTCAGCTCGGTGAAGAAAAAAATGAAAGACAAGGCCTTTGCGCGTCAGGTCAGCCGGGAGGACATCACGCGCGGCGCGGCGCTGCTCAATCTCACCCTGGAGGAGCATATCGCCAACTGTCTGGCGGCGATGCAGAGTGTTGCCGCAGAACTGGGGCTGCAGGGGCAGACAAAGTAGCCGGCCGCGGCCGTTGCTCCGGCATCGCAAGCTCCTCGCCGATTTCGTGGGGCCGCCGGGATCATTCCTAACAGTGCCGTGGGTTTCTTCTCCGTCCGTGTGTCTCGTGTTCGATTGAATTCGTGGTTCGCTCGCGGTGCCGTTGAAAACTGTTGTGATTCGCCGGCACGTGCGCTATATTTTGCGGCACGCAAAATGCGCGAGATTGCACCCGCTCAGTTTTCTGGCCAAGCCCGCCTTTCGCCGCGGAGGTGAAACGCGGGGAAGACTTCAGACAGAATGCTCCGCCATTTTTCGGAAAAATACATGAAGCAATTTCTCGTTGTCTGGCTGTTGCCGCTGCTGTGGGGAGCCGCCTGGCTCGGCTGCACGCCGTCCGCGACCAAAAAGACGGGCGAAAAGAGCGTGCGCCACGAGCGTACCATCGCCGAGGCCGATCCCCGCGCCGCCGAGCTGGTCATCCGCGGTGCGCTCGCCGAGTTGCAGGATGATTACACTGCTGCGCTCAACGCCTATCAGGAAGCGGCGGTGTATGACACCGCCTCGGCCTCCCTGATGAACGCCATCGGGGAAGCCTATCTGGCGCTCGCCAATCTGCCCACCGCCGAGCAATCCTTCAAGCGCGCCCTTCGCCTCGATCCCGCCTACATTCCTCCCCGGGAGAATTTGGCACATCTCTACCAACGGCAGGGCAAGGGCAGCGCAGCCGCCCGCGAATACGAAGCGATCCTGGCGATCGATCCCGAAAACGTCTCCGCCCTGTTTAATCTGGCTGCGCTCAGCATGGGGCAGCGCGATTCGCGCCGCGCCATTGAGATGCTGCAGCGTCTCGTTGACCTCGGCAAGGCCGGCCCGCGCGAATGGCTTGCGCTCGGCACGCTCTATCTCAGCGAAAAAAACTATGACGAGGCCGAGGCTGCCTTTGCTTATTTCATCAAGGATGCGCCCGGCGATGAGCAGGGCTATCTCGCGGTCTCCTCGGTGTATGCCGCACAACACGACACGCTGCGCCTGATCGCCTGGTATGAAAAGGCGCTCGCCAGGAATGCCGAATTCAACCGCGTGCGCGACAGCCTCAAAGAAATCCTCCTCGCCCGCGGCGACCGCCGCCGCGCCATTGCGCTGATCGAGCAGCGCGCCGCGCTGGACAGTACGGACCTGGAGGCGCGCGTCGAACTGCATCAGCTCCATCTCGACAACGGTGACACCCTGGCCGCGCGCGCCAGCCTCGACCAGGTCGTGCGTTCGCTGCGTCAGCGCTGGCAGCGCGATTCCAGCGACGTCCGCCTGACGCTGCAATTGGGCGAGCTTTACCGCCTGCGCAATGATTCCCTGCAGGCCGCAGCCATGACCAGCCGCGCCATCGCCGCGCTGCAGAGCAAGGTGACGGACGATTCTTCCGACATCGATGACACGGAGTTGCTCGGCCGCCTGTACCTCAGCCGCGGCGACACCGCCGGGGCGCAGGCAACCTACGAACGCTGGGTCAAGCGCGCGCCCGCGGATTTTCGCGGTTACTTGCTGCTCGGCCGGTTGTCCTACAACAGCAGGCGGTGGGAACAGGCTGTCGGCTATCTCGATCAAGCGCTCAAGATCGAAAACGCGCTGCCCGAGGCCTGGATGATGCACGGTCACTCCAATCTGCTGCTGAATCGCACGGCGGAAGCGCAGCAGAGCTTTGAAAACGCGGTCGAGCTCGACCCCGGCAATCCGCTGGCGAATTTCTTTCTGGGTTTCTGCCTGAGCCAGTTGCAGCAGCATGAGCAGGCGGTGACTTATCTGCGGCGGGCCGTGGCGCGCAATCCCGGTGACGCGAGCTGGTGGGGCACCCTGGCGGCAACGCTGGATGAACTGGGCCGCCATGCCGAGTCGGATTCCGCCTATCAACATGCGCTCAAGCTCGCGCCCGACGACGCGACGCTGCTCAACAACTACAGCTATTCGCTCTCCGAGCGCGGCGAGCGCCTGGAGGAGGCGCTGGCCATGGTGAAGCAGGCGCTGGTGAAGGAACCGCAAAACGGCGCTTTTCTCGACACCATCGGCTGGGTGTATTATCAGATGGGAAAATACGACCTCGCCCTGGAATACATTCAAAAATCCATTGCCGTGCGCGACAACTCCGCAGAAGTGCTGGAGCATCTCGGCGACGTGTATGACAAACTCGGACAGCCGGAGCGCGCGCGGGAATACTGGCAGAAGGCGCTTGAGCTGGATGGCAACCGCACCAGCGTGAAGGAAAAGTTGGGCGCCAGCCGGGATAAGCCATGAGCCGGCGCCATCTCCCGGCACGCGGGCTTTGCCGCGCCGGCGCCGGCCTGCTTTTGTGCGGCCTGGTGCTGCAGGGGTGTGCGGCTTTCTCCAAATCCCGCAGACTGGCTGCCGACGCCACGGCCGAAGAAGTCTACTTGCAGGTGGTGGAAAACTATCGCCGGGTCAAGTCCTTCCGCGGCACCGGCCGTATGATCATCGACACGCCCGAGCTGCAGACGCATGCGCCCGCCACCGTGCTGGTGCACAAGCCGGATTCGATGTTCATCAAGCTCGAAGCCGTGTTCGGCATCGATGTCGGTTTCTTCTTTGCTGACGGCCGGCGTTTCGAAACCTATTCGCCGTTGGAAAATACCTACTTCCATGGCGACCTCAGCCAGATGCAGGCGCTGCTGCTGTTCCAAATGGAAGTCTCCTACGACGAATTGATGAGCAGCGCGGTGGGCACCATCCTGCCGCCCTACGACAGCACCTTCACGATGACACCGGCGGAAGGCGCCTATCGCTTTGACGGCCGGCGGGAGCAGTGGCAGGTGACGTACTGGGTCGATGGCAGCCGCGGCGCCGTGACCAGGGCCGAACAGCGTGACGAAAACGGCTTGTATGCGCAGCAGACGTTTCGCAGTTTTCGCAAAGTGGGCGGCGTCTGGCTGCCGCGCCTGATTCAGATCGACAAGCCGCGGTTGCGCGAACGCCTGACCATTTTTTATGACAACGTCACGCTCAACCGCAATCTCGCGCGGGCCGACTTCAGCATGCGGGTACCGGCTTCGGCGAAGCGCATCAGGCTGGGCCCCTCTGCCCATGATTCGAGCGGCCACGAAGCCGCCCAACCGGACAGCAAACCATGAATGATTCTCCCCATCCTGGCGATCAGCCTTCCCCGCGGCGCCGGCGCGCTTCGCGCAATCGCCGCCGCCCGCTGAAACCGAATCAGCCGGCCGCGGCAGGGAATGCTGCGGCCAGTCTCCGGCAGCAGGATGATTCTGCTGCGACGGTCGAACGCAACAGCGGCCGGCAGCCGCGCCGCCGCGATTTCGCTCGCGATCAGGCCGGGCAACCCGCGCTTTCCATCGTGGTGCCATTGTACAACGAAGCGCCGTCGCTGCCGGAGTTGCATGAAAGAATCGCCGCGGCCCTGCAGGAACTCAAGCTGGCGGCGGAGATGATCTTCGTGGATGATGGCTCAACGGATGATTCGTTTGAGACGCTGACGAATCTGCGCCGCCGGGATGCGCGCGTGCGCGTGCTGCAGTTTCGCCGCAACTACGGCAAATCCGCGGCGCTGGCCGCCGCGTTCAGCCGGGCGCGCGGCCGGTTTCTCATCACCATGGATGCCGACCTGCAGGACGATCCCGCCGAGATGAAAGCGCTGTTGGAGAAACTCGAGGCCGGGTATGATCTCATCTCCGGCTGGAAACGCCGGCGCTATGATTCCTTCATCAAACGGTTCACCTCGAAAATCTTCAATCGCGTCACCAGCAGCCTCACCGGTTTGCGCATTCACGACATCAACTGCGGCTTGAAAGCCTACCGCCGCGAGGTCACGCAGACCATTCCGGTGTACGGCGAGCTGCATCGCTTTCTCGCGGTGCTGGCGCATCGCGAGGGCTTCCGCGTCGGTGAAATCGAAGTCAAGCACCATCCGCGCAAGTACGGCAAGAGCAAGTTTGGGCCTTCCCGTTTCACCAAGGGCTTTTTGGATTTGATGACGGTGTTGTTTCTCACGCGCTACACCAAACGGCCGCTGCATCTGTTCGGACTGGCGGGCATCGTTTCCTTCCTGCTGGGTTTCGGCGTCACGGCTTACCTGGCGGCCGAGCGGCTGTTCTGGTCGGTCTATCTCACCAACCGGCCGCTGTTGTTCCTCGGCATCTTGTTGATGATCATCGGCGTGCAGATGTTTTCCATCGGCTTGATCGGCGAGATGATCACCGCGACCAGCGCACCTGCGGCGGCTTATTCCATCAAGGCCGAGCTGGGCTTTGCGCCAAAGCAGGAGTGAGGCGCCGGCGATGCCATGCTCCCGCCGGCCGGCCTGCCGAATGACCTGCGATCCATGCTTCCACCCGTTATGACTGCCCCGCACCATTCCGAGCCGGAGTCTTCCAAACCCCTGGTCTGGATTCTCGTCGTAAATTGGAACGGCAAGGCCGACACGCTCAACTGCCTGGCTTCCTTGCGCAAGATCAATTATCACCCGTATCAAGTGCTGGTGATCGACAACGCCTCGACCGACGGCAGCGTGGAGGCCATCCGGCGGGCGTTCCCCGAGGCGCGGATTCTGGTGAATACACGCAACGAGCGCTTTGCCCGCGCCAACAATCAGGGCATGCAGATGGCGCTGGCGGCGGGCGCGGAATTCGTGCTGCTGCTCAACAACGACACCGAAGTCGCGCCGGATTTTCTTGATCATCTCGTGCTGGCGGCGCTGTTCCGCCGCGAGGTCGGCATGGTGGGCCCCAAGATCTATTATCATCAGCAGCCGCAGCTCATTTGGTTTGCCGGCGGCAAGATCAATTGGTGGAGCGGACGCATCTCCCACCTTGGCCTGCGCCAGATCGATCACGCCTCGCTGGCAACGCCGCGGCCGGTGGACTATCTCACCGGCTGCGCCCTGCTGGTGCGCCGTGCCTGCCTGGAAAAAATCGGCCTGCTCGATGAGTCCTATCACATGTATGCCGAGGACGCGGACTGGTGCCAGCGGGCGCGGCAGGCTGGTTTCATTTGTCTGTTTCAACCCCAGGCCAAGGTTTGGCACAAGATCAGCGCCAGCGCCGGCGCGAGCTACAAAGCCTACCACAAAGTGCTCGGCAATTTCCGGTTCTACTGGAAATATGCCCGCTGGTATCACTGGCTGACGATTCCATTCGGCGTGAGCTACGGTGCGGCGCGTGAAATTGTCCGGACCGCCTTCACCCAACCCCGCCAAGCCGGCGAGCTGGCCCGTGCCCTGGCGCGCGGCTTCCGCGACTTGCTGCTGCGGCGGCAATGATTCAAGCAAAACTTTTTTCACTTAACTTTCGTCCTACCCGGTGGACCAAACAAGCGCGTGCCCGCGGCGGGCGGGAGCGCCTCACGCAGCAACACGGCGGTTCTTATGACAGATGCGGACCTGATTGGCAAGTTCGTCAAAGGTGACGTCAATGCATTCAACACCCTGGTGTGGCGTTGGCAGAAGCCGATCTATAATTTCGTGCTCCGGTATGTCGGCAACCGCGAAGAAGCGCATGACCTGACCCAGCAAGTCTTCATGCGCGTCTATCGCAGCCTGCCCCGGCTCAACAAGCCCGCAAGCTTCTCGACCTGGATTCATCAGATCGCGGCCAATCTCTGCCGCGACTGGATCAAGCAGCGCCGCCGCCGGCCGGCAGTGTCGCTCGACAATCTGCAGGAAGCCGGTTCCACTGACCTGCACAAGAGTCCCGCACTCACGCTGTTTCCGGAAGCCAGCCAGCATCCCGACCGGATCGTGAGCCGCAATGAACTGCGCGAGCTGATCGAGAAAGCCCTGCAGGAGATTCCGGAAGAGCAGCGTGTCGTCGTGATCATGAAAGAATACCAGGGCCTGAAATTCACCGAAATCGCCGAAGCCCTGGGCGCGCCGGTGAACACCGTCAAATCGCGGCTGTATTACGGACTGTCTGCCCTGCGAAAAATCCTCACTCGTTGGCAAATTGATGACGAGGTGCTGCAATATGAAATGTGATGATACCAAACTTGCGATGATGGACCTGCTCCACGACGAAATCGACGTCGAAACCGGGCGGCTGCTCCGCACCCATCTTGCTCACTGCGAGCCCTGCCGCCGGGAATACCAGGAGCTGAACCGCGCCAGCCTGGCCTTGCACGCCTGGCCCGAGGAGGCGCCGCCGGCCGATTTCGTCTTCGTTCAGCCGCGCACCAACTGGCTGGCCAGCCTCAAGAATCTCATTCTGCCGGAAGGCGCGCCGTTGGGCGCGCGCCTGGCAGTGGGCCTCACCGGCGCCCTGGCAGCCGCCCTGGTGACCAGCGCGCTGTTCAATCTCGAAGTCAGTTATCGCGGCGGTGAATTCACGTTGCGCAGCAGTCTGGCGCCGCGCGCCAAAGTGGAATTGACGGAGCAATTCAAGGCGGAAGTGGCCGAACAGTTGCGCCGGGAAAATCGTGAGCTGGTTGCCCAACTCGTGCAGGCGCGTTATCAGGAACAGCAGGCTGAAATCGATCGCACGCTGGTGAATCTGGCCACCGAAATCAACCGCCAGCGCCAGCAGGATATTCTGCTGCTGGGCCGCGGCCTCGAAAAAGTCGAACAAAACACCGCCAACCGCCTGCGGCAAACCGACCGCATGTTGGATCAACTGCTGCTGCGCGTCGGCAATCCCTCGCCCAATCCCTGAGCCACGACTCGTTGGGCAGGAGGCGGCGGGCTGCCGGAGATTGCCGCAGGCAGCGGCTGATTGTTCCGCAAGAACAGACCGGCAAGGGTCCAATCGCGCCCGATTGTTTCCCGCAGACGACATTCAATTCTGGCAAGATCACAATGCTTATGAGAGGGAAAGGACTGCTTTCACTACTGCTGCCAGCCGTGCTGGCGCTACCTCCCGATGGGGCCTTGCACGCGCAGACGGCGGCAGCCATGCCAGCGCGCCTGCAGCGTGATCTGGAAATTTTGGAACTGGTGCTCGACCGGTTGCTGGAGGTGCAGTCAGCGCGCACGTTGCACTGGCGCGAGCCCGCCACGCGCGCCACCTATCTGCCCGGGTTCGGTGTGCTTTTCAAAGTACCGGCACCCTCCGGCAGTCTTGCTTTGTTCGAACTGGAAAATGAGCAGAGTTCCGGCGTTGCGCGCAGCCGGGAATATTATGCTGCGGAAGCCGGTGCGCCAGGGAAGAACGACCGCGCCGCGATCACTGCCTCCGGCGAAGAGGCCTTGCTCGATTTCTTCACCGATTGGGCCGATGCGCTCAATCAGTTGGGCGAACAGGAACAGGTAGCGGTTTACCGGGAAGGAGGGCCGCCGTGGTTCGCATTGTTCAGCTTTGGTGCAGGGCCGGTTCGCCAGTTCGAGAGTCAGTCCGAGCAGTTGCTCGCGCGGGTGCGCAAGCCGGATATTGAAGCATTGCGTACCGGCGCGTTGAGTCGTGCGCAATTTCGCAGCCGCATCCTGCAGCAACGTTTGCGCGAACCTGAGCCGGCACTCGCCACCATTGCTGCGGCGATAGATCGAACGCTCGCCAACCGGCCGGGCGAGGCGCGCAGTGTTTATCTGGAAAACTATGGCGTGGTGTTTTTCACCAGTGCCCGCCTGGGGCGAAGCTTCGACGAGGAGTTTTGGCAGGAGTGGGGACCGCCCGCGGAGGAATCGCCCGCTGCTTTCGAAGAGTTCAGAACCGCGGCGCAAGTGATGGCCGAGCTGAAACGCCGCATGGAACGCCACGCGCAGCGGATGCAAGGGCTGGTCGCCGAGCGCCGCCAAAGCTGGCTGGCGGAATATTCCCGGCTGCGCGCGCGGCTGGCAGAGACCCTGGCCGATCAGAGCAGCGCTTTGCCCCAACTCAAGCCGCAGGAATGGCTGGTCATTGCCGCTGATTTGCCCGATGCGCCACCCGATGCCCCCAGCCAGTTGATCTGCCGGCTGCGCAAGCAGGACGCCGATGATTTCACCGCGCGAAAGATTTCGCGCGAGCAATTGCTGAAGAAAATCGCCTACAGCGAAAACTGACGCCCCGCACGGCTTGCTTTTCAAATCCGGCGCTGTGCTAATAAGTCGCCAGACTCCAGCGCAGCCGCACCGGCTTTTGGATAACCACCTCGGCAATCCCCACCATTGCGGCCTCGCCATCGATTTCAAGCTTCCAAAACTGGCGCTGGCGCGACTCGGCTTTAAAGCCGGCGATGCCCGTCACAAACCGGCGGGAGAGGCCGGCATATTCCATTTTGAAGATCCGGTCCATCAAATCGCGGCCATTGGTGCCCAGGGGAACTTGCAGCCGCGCCTCCAGATGATTGGCGGAGTCGGCAACGATTTCCACCACCACTGCCACGCGAGTCTCGGTTTGCGCGCCGGCCGCATGACTGCTCAACAACAGCAACCCCAGTCCCAGCCACACGCAACCTGCGAGTTTTCTCATCTGCTCTCCTTTGGTTTGCTGAATTGCGAAGCGCCAAGATAACTGAACCGGCCGCGAGTTGCAACCTTTGACTTTGCACAGCCGCGGTTGTATATTGCCGCCGGCTTCTCACCGGCAAAGCAGATTCGTGTCCGTCCGAAAACGTTCCCGCCTCGTCTGTGCCGAGGTTTTCAAAATGCCGGGGTCGTGAGAAGGGCCAGGATTCTGATGCTACGGCCAGGCCGCTGCAGGAGCACGAATTCAACAGAGGGCGATTTCGGAGGGACACCGGACTATCGCACACGAGGCATGAATGCCCACCACTCAGGCGGCCGGCAGCCGGCGCGCGAAATTGCGCGCGATGATTCTGACCAGCTTGTTCACTGCGCTCACTGTGTTCGGCGCCTTCGTCCGCATTCCCCTGCCGCTGGTGCCGCTGAGCCTGCAGGATTTCTTCGTCTTGCTCTCCGGCAGCATTCTCGGTCCGTTTTTCGGCTGCCTCAGCCAATTACTTTATCTCGGCCTGGGCCTCGCCGGCCTGCCGGTGTTCACGCAAGGCGGCGGCCCGGCTTACGTGCTGCAGCCGACGTTTGGCTATCTGCTCGGCTTTCCACTTGCAAGTTTCATCACCGGCATTTTGGTTCACGGCCGTTCCTGGCGCGGATTGCAGCTCCCGGCGTTGCCCGCCGTGCGTTTGCTGCTGGCTTATGCCGCCGGCCTGGCTGCCATATTCACTCTTGGGGTCGTTTACCTGTGGTGGCATGCCAAATTTGTCCTGGGCGGCAGTCTCACTTTCCAGCAGGCGCTGTGGGCCGGCTGCCTGGTTTTCCTGCCGGGTAGCGTCATCAAGCTCATCGTGCTGGCCATGCTCTATCGGGTGTTGCAGGCGCGTCTGGCAGTTGCCACACCTCATTCCTGAGGAGTCCACTGATGAATCCCACCAAGGGAGAATTTATTCTTGGTATTGAAGGCGGCGGCACCGCGTTGAGCGGGTGTCTGCTGCGCGGTGACGGCGTGATGGTGGCCTATGCGCAGGCGGAACCGGTGATCTATGCGCAAGTGCGCGGCGGCATCAGCGAGCCGATTCTGCAATTGTTGCGGCGCTTGCAGCAGCAGGCGCAAGTCCCACCGCAAACGGTTGACTATGCCGGCGTGTGCTCGACCGGCATCGGCCGCGCGGCTGACCGCAAAATCGTGACCGAGGCGCTTGCTGCGGTTGGCCTGGCCCGCCACCTCACGGTGGACAGTGATGCCATGAGCGCGCTGACGGGCGCGTTTGCCGGCAGTCCCGGCATCATCGTGGGTGCGGGCACCGGCTCCTTTGCCTTTGCCCGCACCGAGAGCGGCGAGCTTGTGCGCGTGGGCGGCTGGGGTTATTTGCTGGGAGACGAAGGCAGCGGCTTCGCACTGGCGCGCAATGCCGTCAATGCGGCCCTGCAGGATTGGGACGGCCGCGGCGAGGCCACGAGTCTTCGCCGGGCGTTCGAACGGCATTTTGAAGTGGAGAGCATCGAGCTGGTCATCAGCAAGATTTATCAGCCCGGCTTTGATCGCGGCCACATGGCCAGGCTGGCGCCGCTGGTCTTTGCCGAAGCCGAGGCCGGCGATGCCGTGGCGCAACGTCTGATCGCCGAGACCGGCTTTGCGCTCGGCCGCCATGCCCGCGCTGCGCTGACGCGATTCAAAATGCAACAAATCATTCCGCTGGCGTTGCTCGGCGGACTCTTTCGCCGGCAGGACGTGCTGCTGCCCTCCTTTTGGCAGGCACTGGGGGAGGCGAAAGAGCGCCTGCGGCTGGTCGAACCGCGCTTCCCGCCGGTGATCGGCGGTGCCTTGCTTGCGCTCTTGCAGGCCGGCCGCACGCTGGATGAGCCTTTTCTCAGCAGCCTGGATCAATCCCGCCGCAATTTCAACATGTGAGGGCCGCTGCGCTTTCCAACAGAATTGGCAGGCTTGACAGGATTTGTTTTTGGGCGGGCTCGACGCCGGCGGCATTTCAAACTGGAAGAGACCACTGATCTGCGGACGTTCAAAAGCCACCGGGCGCGGCTGCCATCCCGAAAGTGATCTTGTAAAAGCCCTTGCATCATGCCAGGGCCATCAATCGACTCCGAGAAATAGAGTACAAATTAACTGCTTCGCCAAATCAGTGTGGTAACCCACTGATTTGTCCCCGCGCAAGAATCTTCCGGCAAAGCCCTGGCTCGGCCCGCTTCCTTTGTTCCCGCCTGCCAGAAATACTGCAACGTCATCGCAAATTCTCCGAGAATTATCGCGGCAATTGGTTTCTGCTACCAGTACGAGCGCTCCGAAAAATTCAGCGAGTGTCTGTCCAAACCTGTTCCAGCCCCGGCTGAGCCGGGTTTCTCAAACCTCGAGCGTCGTGGACACTCTGAGGATTTTGAGGCATTGGCCAGGCCGTTGCAGGAACCCCCTTCTTGTCGTGCCGGTCCACTTGCTTGCAACTGTCCTTCAACTGGAATTTTGTGAAAGACTTGGCACCGTGCGCAGCTCTTCACAGCATCCTTGCAGAATGACAGTGGTGGCGGCGATACCTTTCAAGGTGACAGACCACTCGCAACCGGCAACCAGCCCGCCAGTTGCCCCAGCCTTTCACCCCTTCATTTTCAACAGGAGAGCACAATGGCAAGGAACGAGACCATGACGCGATGGATCCTGGTGAGTCTGTTCACGCTGGTGGCGAGCATGTGGCTGCTCGCCGTGGCGATGAAGACGCTG
>JBBIKM010000065.1:0-27235 GCA_037445455.1 bacterium
AAATCGAGACCGACTCCGAATACGACAACAGCTTGTTGATCGGCGGCGGCGTGATTTATCCGACCAAGAACAATCTCAACCTCATCGGCGAGATAAACTTCCGCACCGAGGGCGATTACATTCTGCTGTCGGGCGGGGTGGACTATTTGTTGAAATCCGGCGGCCGGCTGCGCGGCGGCTTGGGCCTGGGTTTGGACGACGGGGCGCCCAATTTCACTTTGCGCGCCGGCTATTTGTTGGGATTCTGAGGCAGGAACCCACGCCCGTCTGGTGAGACACCGAGTCGCATGACCGGCACGCAGCATGATCCGCTGCCGGCCTCATTGCATTTCGCCTGTCATCGCTTCACACCGAAACCCAACTTTGGTGTGAAGCGATGAAGGGCAAGTGTGCGGTCACCCAAATTCGTTGCGAGGGCTGATTCGATGTGTCGTGCGGTGCGACGACAGTGGTGATCGTAGAACTCTTCAAAACAACAAAGCAGTGGGCGTGTGTGACTTCCGCGCCGTTGGGGCATGTTCGGGTGGAAAACATAGAGCACCGACAACACGCAGCGTTTGACCCGGCCAGCACCGCGGAAAATCGCTTGCAATCCAACAGCCGGCCTGCTATATTTGCCGCCGGCGCGGAGAGAGCAGCGCGCGACCAACCCGCTACCCGCCGGGTTCTGTCCATAGAGATTCCATGAAATTCGCGGAGTTTACCCAATCGATTCGCCGGGGTGATTTCAAACCGGTCTATTTCTTCGCCGGTGAAGAAACCGGTTTGATCGAAGAGGGCGTGCGGCTGTTGCTGGACAAGCTCGTCACGCCGGAAATGCGCGACTTCAATTTCGATGCCCTGTATGGCAGTGACGTCTCGGCCAACAAGGTGCTGGATATTGCCAGCTCCTATCCCATGCTGGCAGCTTTCCGCACCATTCTCGTCCGGGATGTGCACAAAATGCCGGCGGGCGATCTCTTGGCCCTGGCGGAGTATGCCAAAAAGCCCTGCCCCACCACCCACCTGATTCTCACCCAACGCGAGAAAGGCTCGAAGAAAAAAGGCCTGGAGGCGTTGAGTAAGATTGCGGGCTTCGTCGATTGCCGGCCGCTTTATGACAATCAAATCGTGCCCTGGATCCAGGGCTACGTGGACAGCATCGGCATGGGCATTTCGCCGGAGGCGGCGCAGTGGCTGGCCACGGAAGTGGGCAATTCCATTCAGGCGTTGCGCAGCGAAATCGAAAAGATACAGGTCTATCTCGGCAGTGAACGGCAGATCACACTCGAGCACGTGCGGGAGGTTGCCGGCTTTCGGCGCGAATTTTCGATCTTTTCCTTGCAGGAGGCGGTGGGCAGCAAAAATCTGGCGGCGGCGCTGCGCATCGTCGAAGCGCTGGCAGAAAACAGCAGCACCGGCGCGATCGTGAGCAGCCTGGCGCGCTATTTCGGGCAACTGTATCTGGCGCAGGCCTTGTCACGGCGGCAGGATCTCGGCGCGCTGTCGCAAAAAACCGGCGTGCATTCGTTCTTTGCCGAGCGGCTGCAACGCGAGGCCCGCGCCTATGCCAGCGGTGAGATTTTCAATGCGCTGGAAATTCTGCGCCAAGTCGATTATCTGGCCAAGAGCCAGAGGGTTTCCGAGCTTTTGCTGTTGCGGCTGATGACCATCGCCATCATCAAGAAACTGCCGGTGCAGAGCCTGCCGTTTTCGCGCGCTTCTGCAGACGAGTGGGTTGTCGCGTAGACTCATCTGTTCCGCCGGAAACGAGTTGCGGCGGCATTCAGGAACGTGGCTTGGGCGTGGGTTGATGTCGATCTTTGGCGCTGCCGGTTTGCAAGGAGGTCACCCGCCACAATCCTCTCATGAGGGAAGGAAGATGAATGGAGGAAAGTCCCAAAAGAAACGAGGTCAAACCCACTGATGAAGATCTGATCGAGCGCTTTCAACAGGGAGAATTGGCGGCCTACGAAGAGATCGTCCGACGCTACAAGGATCAGTTGCTCAACTTCGTTTTTCGTTTTCTCAACAATCACGAGGAGGCCGAGGACGTCGTGCAGGAGACGTTCCTGCGGGTCTATCGCAACCGTTTCGCCTACACGCGCATCGCGAAATTTTCGACGTGGATTTACACGATAGCCGGCAATTTGGCGCGCACGGAATTGCGGCGCCGCAAGCGCCGGCGGTTCTTCTCGCTGTCCGACATGGGGCTGGAGGACCGCGACTATGAGATTTCGGACGAGGTGTTCAATCCTGAGACACAGGCAAACAGCACGCTGGGCGAAGAGTTGATTCAACGCGAGATCAGCAAACTCTCACCAAAGTTTCGTGAGGTGATCATTTTGCGGGACGTGCAGGAACTTTCATATGAAGAGATCAGTAAGATTATCCGGGTTCCGATTGGTACCGTAAAATCACGCGTCAATCGTGCCCGGCTCCGCCTGCAAAACCGCCTCAAGAAATTACTGGATCAGCGCAAATAATCAACCCTTCACATCAACTCCAAAGGAGTGGCCGGTATAACTTGCTACAATGAAGGTTACGTATGAACACTTGCGAGAGGCTTTCTGAGTCCTTCTCGGACTACATCGAGAACATTCTGCCCGCCGCTGAACGACAACAAGTGGAAACCCACCTATCGGCCTGTCACGATTGTCATGACACGGTTGCCCGCCTCAATCACCTGCGGAATCAATTAAGCCGCCTGCGCCCGGTTCGCACCTCCGATGATTTTACCGCGGTCTTGCGGGCGCGCATCAAGCTGGAGCAGCGCATGCCGCGGGCCGGCCGCCTGGTCGGCGCGCGCTACCGCCGGATTCGCACCGCCGGCTACGCGGGCGCCGCGCTGATGCTGGCCATTTTTCTCGGCTATCTCGTCTGGCGCCCGCAAACGCCCATCGCCGCGGCCTCAAACCTGCGCTCCTACCAAACACAAGGCGCGACCGTGACTGGCTGGCAGGCTGACCCTTCGAAGTTTCCCGCACGCATTTCCTATCCCCTCGACAAGATCACCCCCACTCACCCAATTCGCTCCGCCAGCGCCCCGCGCGGCCAGGCTCCTGCCGGTGGCGCAGCGGCCGATTCCTCGCGCATTGGGGTGATCTCCACCGCTCGTCCTGTGAGAGCGACTTTCATTTCATCCTTCTGACGGTGCATGGTCGTGGAGCCAATCCTGACACGTTGCTGGTTGCGCTCTGCGGGCGGGCGCCAATCAGTTCTGCAAAAAAGCACGCGGTGGCACGCCGGCTGGCAGACCGTCGGCCTGGGTCTGCTCGTCTTGTGCGGGCAGACAGGCGTCCTGCAGGCGCAGAGCCTGCTTTCAGCGTTGGAGCGCGAGATTGCCGACATCGTCAATTCAGCCAAACCGTCGGTGGTGACCGTAACCGCTCTCAAGGCGCCCAGCAGCAGCGGCAGCCGCTTGTTTGAAATGTTTGGTGACCGCCGCGAAGCCGCAAAGGAACTGGTGGTCGGCAGCGGCTTGATCGTCAGCAGCGACGGCTTTGTGCTGACCAAAGAATCGGTGGTGCGGGCAGCGGACTACATCGACGTGGCGATGGACGACGGTGCCACTTACCGCGCGGAATTGGTGCGGGTCGATTCTGCACGCGGCGTCGCAATCGTGAAGATTCACGCCACCGGCCTGACGCCCGCGCGCATCGGCTTGGCGAGCGAGCTGAATGCCGGCTCCTGGGTAGCGGTAATCGGCAACGCGCTGGGAGTGCCGCAGGCCGTGTCGGTGGGCATCGTGCGCGCCATTCAAGCGGACGGCGGCCTGCACATTACTGCCAATGTCGATCCGGGCAGCAACGGCTCGCCGGTCTTTGACACGCAAGGCCGGGCGGTGGGCATGGTGGCCGGCCGTGTCGGCCTCGACGAAGCCAACGCGCAAAACAACAATTTCTTCAGCAACACGGCGCTGGTTTACGCCTTGAGCGAAATCCTGCCGGCAGTTCGCGCGGCCGCGGAGCATTACTATGCCACCCATGGCTGGTTGGGAATCACCGTCGTCACGGACGGCGAGCAGACCTGGCCGCGCATTTTGACCATCGTGCCGGACGGCCCGGCACAGCAAGCCGGTTTGCAGGTGGGTGATCTCATTCGTCAATTCGCCGGCCAGACGGTGGATTCCCTCACCTCCTTGAGCACACTGGTGGCGGCCACACCGCCGGGCGAAGTGGTGGAATTGGAGGTGGTCCGGCAGGACAAATCCTCCCGCGTCAAAGTGCGCCTGGGAACAAGGATTCCGATCGCGCTGAGCGAACTGCGCGTGCCGATCTCCGGCGAACCCGCCCGGGAAACGCCGCCCCGCTGGCCGCCGGGCGAAAGCATGCGGCCCGAACCTGCCTGGCTGCAACAGCGCATCAATGCGCTGGAGAAGGAATTGCGGGCCTTGAAGAATCTCTATCAAAAAAAGTAACTGAGCGGCGCGTACAAGCTTTTCACCATCCCCAGAGAGATTGCCACTTGATTCTCGCACGTGTAATTGGCACGGTGTGGGCGACGCGCAAAGATGAACGGCTGCAGGGCCTGAAACTGCAAATCGTCCGGCCGGTGAGCCTTGATTTGAAAGATCGTGATGGTTTCTTGGTGGCGGTGGATGCCGTGGGCGCCGGCGTCGGTGAAGTCGTGCTGGTGGTGCAAGGCAGCTCGGCGCGGCAAACCGCGGCCACGGAAAACAAGGCGGTGGACGCCACCATCATGGCCATTGTCGACAAACTGGATGTCACCTGAATGTTTCTCGCACGCGTCCTCGGCACGATCTGGGCCACGCAAAAAGATGCCAGCCTGGTCGGCACCAAAATGCAAATCATTCAACCGCTCGACCGGTTTGCCGCACCCACCGGCGCGCCGCTGGTTGCGATCGACACTGTAGGCGCCGGTCCGGGCGAAACCGTGTTTTATGTCACCGCGCGCGAAGCCACCATCCCTCTGCGCCACGGCCTGTCTCCGGTCGATGCTTCGATCGTCGGCATCGTGGACACGATTGAAAACTATTGACGACCCACCATGCCCCTGCCGCCTGCCCGCGTGGTTTTGGCTACACGCAATCGCGACAAAATTCTTGAAATTCGGGAAGCCCTGGCCAGCCTGCCATTTGTCCTGCTTTCCCTGGACGATTTTCCCGACCTGCCGGAAGTGGAAGAAGACGGCGACACCCTGGAAGACAATGCCCGCAAGAAAGCGGTGACGCTGCAGCGCCACACCGGCTTGCCGGCGCTCGCCGACGATACCGGCTTGTTCGTCGCAGCGCTCAACGGTGCCCCCGGTGTGCGCAGCAGCCGCTACGCCGGCCCCGGCGCGAGTTATCAAGACAATGTGCGCAAACTGCTGGCGGCAATGGAAACAGTGCCGCCGGAGTGCCGCAGCGCGCGTTTTCGCACGGTGATGGCATTCGCCGACGGCAACACGGTGCAGCTCGTGGAAGGATCATGCGATGGCCGGCTGGCCTTCGCGCCGCAGGGTGAAGGCGGGTTCGGTTACGATCCCATTTTCATTGTGGCGGGCGGCGAGCGCACATTCGCGGAAATGTCCTTGATTGAGAAAAACAGGGTGAGCCATCGTGGACGGGCGCTGGCTGCCGCCAGACAACTACTGAAGCAATACTTTCGAGTGGAGGATTGAATCCATGGCAGAAGCAACGAGGGGCGCATTCCGCAAAAACCAAAGACCTGGGTGGTCGATGATTCCGGCGTTCTCGCTGCTGCTCCTCGCCGGGGTGGGCTGCAGCAAGAAGACTTCTCCCAACATTCCCGATCCCTACCCGGATCTGCACGTCGTCAACACGTCGCCGGCGCCCAATGCCACCGGTGTTCCGGTGCAAACCAGTGTGACGCTCACCTTCAGCGCGGAGATGTCGCTGCAGAATCTCGGATTCATTCTCGCGCCCACGCCGCCGGATTTCTTTGCAAACTGGCAACAGAGTTCCGACGCCCGGCAAATCAGCGTCCCCGCAGCCCTGGCGGCCAACACGACTTACTCGCTCGTCGTATTCGCCGCCAACGATCGTTACGGCGATTATTTGCGCACGCCGTTCGTCAGCACGTTCACGACCGGCAGCAGCATACCGGGCGCGAGCGTGAGCGGCATTTCGGTGAAGCCGTTCAACCAGCCGCTGCAATGCTTCGTCGGTCTGCTCAAGAAAAATCCGGAGTCGATCCTGGCGGCGGCATCGCCGGATCAGGAATTCTACTCCCATCTTGCCGCGGTTGCAGCGATCTCCGACACCTCAGGCAAATACAGCATTGCCGGCGTGGCAGCGGGCGTGTATTGGCCATTCGCCGCGCTGGATGTGAATCGTGACGGCCGCTTCAGCCTGCAGGAAGGCGACCGCCTGCAGGGCCACAACGCCAATGCCGATCAATCGCTGGACAGCGTGACCGTGGCAAGCGCCCCGCTCGCGCAAATCGCCTTGCAGACGCCGGTGGTCGGTTTGAAAGTGGTGAGCACCTTTCCGGTGAATGGCCAAAAGAATGTGCCGCTCAACACCGCATTTCGTTTGACCTTCACGACCGCCGTCGATACCAGCAGACTCGGCTTGTTCATAGCGCCGATCCCCGAGGGCCTGACCGGCGCCACGCTGCGGCCGAGCGCTGATCGGCGCGAGCTTTCCGCGCCGGTGACGCTCAAACCCAACACCGTTTACACCGCCGTGCTTTACACTGCCACCAGTGCACGCGGCCAAGTGCTGCAGACGCCGCAGCAGATCACCTTCACCACCGGTGCCGAATTTCCCGGCGGCAAGGTGCGCGGCCAGGTCGTCTTCCGTTCCGGCGGCATCTCGCCGCGCAATACTCTGGTCGCGCTGCTCAACACCGATTTGCTCGAGGTGATTAAACAAATCTTTCCGAATCCCAGTCAGGCCACCGAGGTGCTGCGCAAAACGCTGGAGGCGATTTCCTTCGTGCCCAATGAATCCGGCGAGTACGTCATCGCCAATGTGCCGGACGGCACCTATTGGCCGGTGGGCGCTCAGGACTCGGATTTGGACGGCAGCCTGGAGCCGACGGCAGTGCCGCCGGAGCCGATTGGGTTCTACGATCGCGATGGTGATCAAGCCGCCTCCCGGGCCGACAGCGTGGTGGTATCCAACGGCGCCACCGTGACAGACATTACGATCGTCTTCTGAGCCTGAAACACGGGTTTCAACCTCTCGCACACCAACAAAACAAAACTCCCACGGCTGTGACCCGGCAGGGGTGCAACCGTGGGAGTCTTGTTTTGCATGCCAGGGCCCGGCGGCGATGGTGCCGCACCGGGCCGGCGTTGATCGAGAGGCCTACCTCCCTCCCCCTCGACCGGCACTGCTCGTGAACTTGGTGGTCACGATCTTCAACATCTTGCCACTAGTAATCATCTCCGGCACAACCGCCTCCGTCATATCCAAGACAATCCAGGTACTGGCATCTTCAGGATGATAACCAAGACGGGCGCGCTGCACCGAGCCGCGATTCACTTCCACCGTCAGCGGATCCGCAATGTAGAGTTTGGCGAACCGGATGAGCAAACGTGTGGGATCGGTCAACAAAGCCGTGGTATAGCCCGGCACGCGGCCGTTATACACCACATTGACCGTATCGCCCAGGACGTAGACCTGTTCGATCTTGGAAGCCTCGGGCAACTCGGGCTGATGATCAATGGTGTAAATGAGAAACTCGACGCGGCGATTGAGGAAGCGTTTCTGCTCGGTGCTGTTGTCGTTCAGCGGCTTCCACTCGCCGTAGGAGACCGGATTGTAGAACTTGGTCGGGCTGTTGCCTTGATTCACCAGAAACTTCATGACGCTGTTCATGCGGCGGTCGCCGAGCTTGATGTTGTACTCATCCGTGCCGATGCTGTCGGTGTGGCCGGAAATCCACACGACGGATTCGGGATAGAGTTTCAAAATCTCGTCGGCTTTGTACATGGTCGGATACATGTCGGAGCGAATGTCGGACTTGTCGAAGTCGAAATTGATGCGCAGGGTCATCAGCACGTCGCGGCCTTTTTGCTCGACGGTGATGCGGCCTTCGGTCAACTGCGCCAGCGAGTCGGCCTTGCGCAGGCGCTCGGCCAGCAGCGCTTCGAGGTCGCGAACGCGTTCTTCCGCCTCCTTGGCGGCCAGGCGGGCTTCTTCCGCCTCCTGCCGGGCGCGGCGCGCTTCCGCCAGTTCGCGGTCAATCGCGCCACGATCGACGAGAAACCCTTGCGGCTCGGCCGTGCCAAAATTGAAGGAGAGCGAGAAGCGATGCGCTTGCGAATCGAAGGCATCGAGCGGGCTGTAGGCATAATCGAAATGTGTGTTCGATCCGCCGAACCAACTCATCGGGATGACCAGGCCAAAGCCCGCGCCCCAGCGGGAATTGTCATCGAGGGTGTGGAATTTGTAGCCGCCGCGCACGGCGAAGACTTCGGAGAGGAAAAACTCCGTGCCGGCTTGCAGGCGAATGTCCTTGTCGTCCTGGTCGAGAAATTTGGAGGCATCCAGGCCGACGCTCCACTGCATGCGGCGGCCGGTGGCGCCCAAACCGATGGGCACGTGGGTGGCGACGCCGGCGCGAATCGTCTCCGGCAACAGGCTGGCGCTGCCGCCGCCGGTGAGTTGGAGTTTTTTCACGGTGAAATTCTGCAGCGTGGCGCCCACCGAGAAATTCTCGAGCCAGTAGAGCGCGCCGAGGTCCACGCCCAGCGCGGTACCGGCACTGCCAATCAAATCCTGGCGGATGCCTTTGAGGGCGGCGCCGAACGAAAGCCGGTGGTTGAGCAGATAAACGTAATTGCCGTACCCCAGCGTGAGCATGAGGTCGCTGCTGCTGAAATCACCGACCAGCGGTGAGAAATCATCTCCAAGCGCAATAATGTCGCCCTCGTTGAAATAGCCGAAGCCCAGGCCGATGGTGCCGTAGCGGGTGGGCAGCGCGCCCTCGAAAGCACCCTGGTAGGTGTCATCGATCCATTGATGAAAATGCAGTGACAGCGACTTGTTGCTCAAGCTGCCGAGGCCGCCGACGTTGTAGCGCATGACGCTGAGATCGTTCGCGAGCGCCGTGAAGGCCTCGCCCATGGCCACCTGCCGGGCGTAGGGGCTGACGCGCAGAATCGGCGCGGCATACCGCCCGGCCACTTGCGCCTGCACCAGCGCGGCAGCCGCCAACACGATCAACGTGGCAATTCCCGCACGACGCGAATGAAATGGGATATGGTTCATAAGAGTGATCCTGCTAGTCGTCGTCACCAACTCTCGGGATGAAAGAACGGCGGCATCCAGCCGTCATTGAATGATCACGAATTTGCGCAACTTCACATCATCGCCATCGAGCCCGCGGGGCTGGCCGGCGAGGCGCACAAAGACCTTGGCGAAATACGTTCCGCTGGCCACGCTTGCGCCCTGGTCGGTTCGCCGGTTCCACCAGCCGTCGGCAATCACGGCGTTGTCCGCGGCCGTGATGGTATTTCTGCCGTTAAGAGAAATCTGCGTGCCGGGGATGGTGGCCACCAAATCACTGGCCAGGTTGTAGATTTCGACGCGCTGAATCGTCAACGTGCCGGAACGCACCCGCGCGCGCAGGCGAAGCTGGCTGTGCTTGCTGGCCTGAAACGGATTCGGCGCAATGTCAATGCTGAAGGCTTCGCTCAACGGCTCGACCGGCGGCACGCCACTGCGCACCGCAATGGTGTCGGCCGTCACGTCGCCGGCCACGGGATCGGTATAACGCGCGATGATATCATCGCCGCCGGCGGCACGCAAGCGGGAATCACGACTGCCGGTGGGCACGCCCGCGACCTGGATGGGCTGGGGGGTGCGAAATTCGCCGGCGTCCGCTGCAATCTCAACCAGGGTAACCAGCTCCTGCTCGCCGTTTTGCTTGTTCACGAAAACCAATGCCCGAATGGAATCCGGCACGGTCGGGGAGAGATTCTGGTCGGTCTCGCCCGTCACCCGCAGATAGAGCAATCCGCCGACATCGGTGGAGTCGATGCGGGCGCCATCGATATTCTCGATGCGAATTTGGCCGAAAGAGCGCTGAATGACGCGCGCCGAGTCGGTGCTGACGTCGGTGTTGTCATCAGGGTCGATATAGCGCACGATCAGGACATCGCGATCCTTCACCTCCAGCGTGTCGTTGCTGCGTCGCGAGGCGTTGAAGGCCGCCGGCAGGCCGCCGCGAAATTCCGCAAAGTTCTGCGGATTCACCCGCAACACCACGCGCGCCGAATCCTCGGTGAGCGCGCTGAACACCTGCACGGCCACGGTGTCGCGCGTGCCGGCGGTGGGCGCCAGCGTTGGATCCTGCACAGCAATGAAAATGCTGTCACTCGGCGCATTGGCAAACTGGTACATCTCCACCGGCGCGAATTTCGCGTTGGTGAAGCGTGTCAGCGAGGGTCCCTTGGCCAGGACGGCATATACCAGCCGCCAGCTCTCCAGCACCGGCGTGTTCGCCATCACAAACGGCGAGGCGGTGCGCAGCGTGGCGCGCAAGCGCAGTTCCTGCTTGCCGCGCAATCCGGGCACCCGCGCGGAGAGGCTGCCGATCGGGTCTTCGGCCTCCGTGAAGGAGGCCAACACCGCATTGTCTTGCGCGTTGATGAGGTCGACCGTGATGCCCTGGCCTTGATGCGGGAACGCCAGCAGACGCCAGTCGGTGATGACTTTGTCCGCCGAATCCTTGATGACTTTGGAGAGCAGCACGCCGGGCGACTCAAAGCGGATGAAATGCGAGGTCGCGCCGATCTTGGTCAGCACGGGAGTGCGCAGCGGGCTGGTGGTCTCCAGCCGTACCAAAAACTGAAACAGGCTGTCGCCATTCTGCTCGTGAATGGGATTGATGGCGGAACGGCGGTTGTCATAGAAATCCGCCTGGCTGGTGGGGCCATAAAAGGGCCGGGTAACAATATCGCTGCGGCTGTTGGAAGACCGCATCTTCAGGCGCAAGCGCGTGCCCTCGCGCCCGGCGGTTTCCAAAGCCTCGCCCTCCCAAAACAGGGAATCGAAATCCACGGCGCGGCCGAAGGAGAAGATCTGCGAAATGACGGAATCGGTCGTGGCGTAAGCCAGCCGGCGCGGCGTCACGTCCGTGCCGTTGCTGCGAAATGCGGCCAGCGTTCTGTTGCCGGCAATGCGGTCGGCGTCGGTCAGGCTGCGCAGCTCACTTTCAAAGCGAAAGAAAATGCTGCCGGTGCGGGTGACCTCGATCAGGCGGTTGTTGCCGGCGTCGCAAATGAGCACATTGCCGTTGTCCATCAGGTCGGCATCAGTCGGCCGGGTCAGCCCGGCCAGTGAGGTCACCGGGCTGCCGGTGCCGAATTGAAAGATGCGAGTGAGTGTGTTGCCGCTCCGTCGCAGCAGAACAACGCGGTGATTGCTTTGATCGGTGACCAGATAGACGCTGGCGTCGTTGCGATCGACTTCCACGTCCACGGGTGTGCGGAAAGTCTCACCGCTCAAGACCGTGACCCCGGCGTCACCCGGTACGGTGAGATCAACGGCGAGCAGGCGGTCATTGCCGGTGTCGCAAATGATGACTTGATTGAGATTGGTGGGCACCGCCACGGCGTCCGAGGGGCGCAGCAGCTTGAGATCCTGCCGGGTGGCATTGTATTCCCACACGATCGTCGGGCCGCCTTCCAGATCATACTTCACCACGTGACCGGCGCCGTCGGCATCATCGCTGCCGGTGATGATGACTTTGGAGCGGCCGTTTTCCACGAAGGGGTAGGCATCTGCCGGCGTAAACGTCAAGTCGATCGCAAAGCCAATGTCGCCGGCGCCCGGGCTGCCGTCCACGCTGTTGTAGGTGAAAACGGATTTCGTCCCCGCGTCCGTGACCAGATAGAAGTTCGGATTCGCGGGGAAGACATCGATATCCACCACGGTCTTGACGGCCTTCTTGCCGATGTAGCCGCCGTCAATACCGCGGAGAAAGACGCGAAAATCCGAGCTGGTGGTCAGAGTGGAATCGATGGTGAGCAGGGAAACCTGGCCGGTATCGGCGCCGGAAATGCGGGCCGTGTTCAACACCAGATTGCTGGTCGCCTCGATGCGATCGCGGTTGCGAAAGTCATCGCGCCACTCGCGCTCCTGCTGCTGCGCGAAGCCGGCGCCCGGCAGGCAGGAAATCCATGCCAAAAGAATGAGGCAGCCCCTCATGCCTTGGCTCTGCGGCGACGCAAAGCATGATGAATCAGATCCCTTTTGCATGCGCGGATCATCCTTTTAAAATGATTCGATATGAATGGCTTTCAAACTGGAGCAGAATGTTTTGAGATTCCCTTCGCCCAAAACCGGAAGCGGAGACGGAGTGGCGGCTTTCTGCCTGCTCACCCGTAGGCAAGAGCACATAGCGGGGGTGACCTTGATCAGCACAGTTGGCGTCATTCGGCTGATCTTGTCAGACACTGGAACGCTGCACGAACTGGTGGCGGGACTATTTTTTGTGCAGTCAACTGGCACCAGTATAATGTTTTTTTTGCGAATGTCAACTGTTTTCTTGGTGCCGCCCGGCGGTCAGCAGTTGCAACGCCACTTGCTTGCCTCGCTCTCCTACCTCCAGCATCGGGCCTACACAACTCGGGCAGCCGTCCTCGCAGCCGCAGGCTTTCACCAGCTCGGTCGCCGCCGCTACCAGCTCGTTGTGCATGCCGAACAGGCGTTTACTGAAGCCCACGCCGCCCGGGTGATTGTCGTAAATGAATATCGTCGGCCGTTGCGTGAGCAGGGCGCGCGCCATCGGCACAGCGCGAATGTCGCGGCTGTCGCACATCAAAAACACCGCCGCCACGCCGTGCAGCGCATGTGCTGCCGCCTTCAAGCCGTCGCCCAGCGCTGACTCCGGAATGCCCAGCCGCGCAGCCATGTCCGCCGGCAATTCCCACCAATAGGCCGTCGTGTGCATGCTGATCTCCGGCAATTCCACCGGGCCATAGCCGATGTTCTCGTGTGAACCGAACTTGAGCTTCTTGAATTTCGTCGTCTGGCAGTTGACGTTCACCTCGCCGTGCGCAAGCTTCATGGCCTCGTCGGCGGCCGGCGGGCCGGAGGCAATTCTCTCCTCGAACACTTCCAGCACGTGAATGCTGGTATCAGTGTGCGCGTCGGTGTAGTAATCCACCTCCACCTGGCGCACGTAGGCCTTGCGCCGGTCCCAATCCAGCTTGTCGACGTGGTACTGCCGGCCTTCATGAATGTAAATGGCGTCGTCATGCAGCATCACCGGCGCATCGAGCAGGTTGACTTCGCCGATGACGCGCTCGTTGTCGGTGGTATCGATGATGATGACGTTTTCCGGCGCCGCGCTGCGCAGACTCACGGCTTCGGCGGGATAGGCATCGGTCATCCAGTGCCAGCGGCCCTCGCTGTGATGCAGCACCTTGTTTTCCTCGAGGTATTCCAGCATCTCGTGGGTGGCGTCGACCACGTTTTTGCCATGGCCGAACTTCTCGCCGTCTTGAAACGGCAGCTCGAAAGCGGCGCATTTGAGATGGCTCATTAGGATGACCAGATTGTTGGGATCGACGATGCCGGCCTCAGGTGAGCGCTCGAAAAAGTAATCGGGGTGGTTGATCATGTACTGATCCAGCGGGCTGCTGGAAGCAATCATGATCGCGACCGCGGAATCCGACCGGCGGCCGGCGCGGCCTGCCTGCTGCCAGGCGCTGGCAATGCTGCCGGGATAGCCCACCATGACGCACGCGGTGAGCTGGCCGATGTCAATGCCGAGCTCGAGCGCATTGGTCGACACCACACCCAGCACTTCGCCGCTGCGCAGGCCGGCCTCGATGGCACGGCGCTCGGTGGGCAGATAACCGCCGCGATAGCCCCGAATCAGCCGCGCCGATCGCTGTTGCGCCGTCATCGCCTGCTTGAGATAGGTCACCAAAATCTCCACCCGCAAACGGCTGCGCGCGAACACGATGGTTTGAATCTTGTTGGCGAGAAACCGCATCGCCAGGTTGCGCGCCTCCTTCACCGACGAGCGCCGGATGCCCAGCTCGCGATTGACCACCGGCGGGTTGTAGAGAATGAAATGCTTCTCCCCGCGCGGCGCGCCATTGTTATCCACCAGCTCAACTTCCTGGGAGATGATTTGCTCGGCCAGTTCTTTGGGGTTGGCGATGGTTGCCGAGCAGCAAATGAACTGCGGCCGCGCGCCGTAGAAGTCCGCAATCCGCCGCAGCCGCCGGATCAAATTGGCGAGATGGCTGCCGAACACCCCGCGATAGTTGTGCAGCTCATCGATGACGATATAGCGCAAATTTTCGAACAGCTTGATCCACTTGGTGTGATGCGGCAGGATGCCCTGATGCAGCATGTCGGGATTGGTGACGACGATGTGGCCGGAACTGCGGATCGCCTGGCGCGCGGACTGCGGCGTGTCGCCGTCGAAGGTGTACGTCTTGAGGTCGAAGTCGATGTGATCGCCGAGCAGGGTGACGAGGTCTTGCAGCTCCGCGACCTGATCTTGCGACAGCGCTTTGGTGGGAAAAAGATAAAGCGCGCGCGCATCCGGGTCGTGGATCACGCGCTGCAACACCGGAATGTTGTAGCACAGCGTCTTGCCCGAGGCAGTCGGCGTGACCACCGCCACGTTTTTGCCGGCGACGATTTTGGCGATGGCTTCGGCCTGATGCGTGTACAACCGGGTGATGCCGTGCCGGCGCAGCGCTGCGGCCAGAGCCGGATGCAACTCCGCCGGCAACTCCGCCCATTGCGCCGGCCGCGGCGCCAGGGTGCGCCAATGCGTGACGTTCTGCATGAAATCCGGCTCGTCACGCAATTGTTCGAGAACTTGCAAGAGGTTCATCGGATTCTGGAATCGCTTCAGTCTCTTGAGAGTGATATCGTTGTCTTGAATGCGAAAACGTCCTGTGGCCGGCGGAAACAACCCACCTGATCGCAGGCTGCTGCACCCGCTGGTTTGTTTCTTTCTGCGGGCGATTTCTTCCCGCTTCCGGTTGATCGGCGCCGTGTCTGTCGGTGTCTGTCCGAGAATGTTCTCCTCCCGCCGGAGCCGTGGTGAAGACTCGGAGAACCCTGCGACACGAGCCAGGCCGCCGCAAGTATTTTCGAAAATGCTTGCGCCTTGCAGACGGGCGCCAATCAGGTGGCGGCTGACACGCCGGCGACATGGCCGCTCGCCCACGCCCATTGAAAATTGAATCCGCCAATGCGGCCATCCACATCACAAATTTCCCCGCACAAAAACAACCCCGGACACCGGCGCGACTCCATGCGTTCGAGATGAAGCTCGCGCAACGGCACGCCACCGGCCGTGACTTCGGCAAAATTGAAGCCGCGATCGCCGATGATCGGCAGCGGCATTTGCGTGACCAGCCGCGCCAGCGTGAGTCGTTGCCCGCGGGTCAACTCCGGACCGGTGGTTTCCGCTGCCAGGCCGGCTTGGTCACACAATCTGCGCGCCAGACGCTCCGGCAGGCCCCGCCGCAGATGCGCCAGCACCGTGGCGCGGCCAAGCTGCTGCAATTCCTGTTCGAGTTGCTCAAAAGATTTCTCCGGCCACCAATTGATCTGCAACGTGGCGCCGTTGGCGGCGCGTTGCGCGGCGAGATAGTGCCGGCTCATGTCGAGCACCGCCGGGCCGGACAATCCGAAGTGCGTGCACAACGCCGAGCCGGTGATGCTCTTGAGTCTCTTGCCGGAAGCGCTGCGCAGCTCCAACGTTGCCGGCAGAGTCAGGCCGCTCAAGCTGCAGATGAAATGCGCTCCTGGCAGCAGCAGCGGCACCAACGCCGGCTGGATCGGCGTGAGCGTGTGCCCCAGCGCCTGCGCAATGGCATAGCCATGGCCGTCCGAACCGGTTTTCGGCAGGCTCTTGCCGCCGGTGGCCAGCACCAGACGGCGCGCCGTCATTTCCCCCCAACTGCCGCGCAGGAGGAAACCCGTCTCGCGCCGTTGCACGCTGTCAACCCGGCGCGGATGCAACAGTTTTACATGGACCCGCTGCGCCTCCTGCAACAATGCTTGCAATACCGTCCTGGCGCTGTCGGTGACCGGGAACAGCTTGCCGCTCTCTTCCTGTTTGAGTTCGACGCCCAGCTCACGAAAAAATGCCACGGTCTGCGCGACCTCGAAACGCCGCAGCACTTTGGCGATGGCGGGCGGCGTGGAGCCGCAAAAATCCTGCGCCTCCACCTGCGCATGCGTGACGTTGCAGCGGCCGCCGCCGGAAATCAAAATCTTCGCGCCGAGTTTGGCGGCGCCGTCCAGCATCACAATCTCATGCTCCGGCTGGGTGCGGCCCGCCCAAATGCCGGCCATGAGTCCCGCCGCACCGGCGCCAATGATGGCGAGATCCGTCATGGTTGCTCACTGCGGCTGCGCGCGCAGGACTTCGGTCAAGCGGTCGGGATAATTCGTGATGATCGCCTCGACGCCGAGATCGATCAGCCGCGTCATGAGGGCCTGGTCGTTGACCGTCCACACGTGCACAGCCTTGCCGGCCGCGCGGGCTTTGCGCATGAACCCGGCATTCACCAGACTGTAATGCGCGCTCAAAACCTCAACCGGCGCGGTGAACACCGCCTCGCGAAATTCGCGCGGCCCAAAGATATAGCCCACGCGCAGCTCAGGCGCGAGTTGTTTGATCTCATCCGCCACGGCGTGGCCAAAGGAGGTAATGAGGCACTCCGGCGCGAAGCCTTCGCGGCGAATGGTCTCCACCACCAGCCTGGCGATATTGCGCTCATGACCATGCAGCTTGACCTCGATATTCAGCTTGATTTTGCCGCGCACGAGCGCTATCGTTTGGGCCAGTGTCGGCAGCGGCTCGCCGGCGAATTCGGCGCTGAACCAGCGGCCGGCATCGAGCGTCTGCAATTCAGCGGCCCGCTTTTGCCAGAGCAGACCGGTGCCGCTGGTGGTGCGGCTGAGCGAGTCGTCATGCAGCAGGACGAGCTGATCATCGGCGGTCTGCTGCACGTCGATTTCCACCATCTGCGCACCCATCGCCATTGCCAGGCGAATCGCGGCCAGTGTATTTTCCGGCGCGTGGCCGGAGGCGCCGCGGTGGCCGCAGTTGATCACGGTTTGTGGATTGGTTGGCATTTCCTTTTCCTGTGCATGAAGGGTGGCGGCAAGCCCGGGGAGCATGAACACAACCGCGGTCAGCGCCGCCGAACTGGCGGCGATGACTGGCAAAACGCTCTTGGTGGGCACGGCTGATCTCCCGATCGTTGCATTTCCATCCGGCAATTCTTCGAAACATGTCCAAGCGAATGCTGCAGCTCGCCGCCCGATGCCTGCGCCGCAACAGCCGAATGATGGCCTGGCCGCACGCGCTTTTGCTGTCGGCGGGTTGCCATCTCGCCGGATTTCTGTTGCTCTCCCTGCTGGCCTGGCTGGCAGGCCAACCCGAAACAAGATTTGAGCCGCTGCGCTTCGAGTTGCTCTCGGTTTCCGGTGAGGTGAAGAACGCCGGCGCCCAGCAACCGGCGGCGGCCGGGGTAGAGCGCAATCACCAACAAAATGTGCCTGCCGAGGCCGCGACCCCATCACACCCGGACGCGCCAGGGCAGTCCACAACGCCGGACAATCTACTTCAAAACGCGGACGTGCACAACAGTTTTGTTGCCCTGCCGCCGGTGGCCAGCCGCCTCAGGCATGCCAGCGCGCCGTTGCCTGCCGCACTTCCCGCGCCTGCGCCCGCAACCCTGCCGCTCGCGCTGCCGGAACGCCGCACGCTCGAGCAGGCCGTGCTCAAGCTCGCCGCCCGCTTGCCGCGCCGGGACTCCACTTTCACTGTCACCGAAAACGGCAAGACCTACACCATGCAGGTGCGCCACCTGCCCGCGAAAACCGCGATGGCTTTGGATGAAATCCACTTTCAAATTTCACGCGCCGAGCACGGCACCGCGCTGACCACCGGCATTCGCCTGCGGCGGCTGGCCTTTTCGCATTTCGCACAATTCGTCGATACCTGGAACCCCGCGGTGGCATTGCATGATGACGAGCTGGCGGGCCGCTTTCATTCCAACTCGGCCATCATCGTGAGCCGCAGCGGCCGCACCCAACCGCGCTTTCGCGGCAAAGTCACCACCTCCGCTTTTGAGATCAAAGCCGGTGATCGTTACACGTTCATCGACCGGGCCGCAGTGTTTCCCGCGGGCCTGGAAACCGGCGTCCCCGCTTTGCGCGTGCCGAAAAACGTGAGCCGGCTCGCGCCCCTGCCGGACAGCCTGGTGCAGCGATTTGATCGCGACGTTTGGATCACGTTTGCGCGGGAAGGAACTTTTTCCTGGCGCGGCAGCGATCCGGCGTCGGCGAGGCAAACGCGCCGCCTGCCGCGCGAGCCATTCTTGATTTCCGGAGAAGAAAAAGCCACGCTGCATGTGCAGGGCGTGGTGCACGGCGTGGTCTTGGTGTGCGCCAGGCACAAAATCGTCATCACGGGCAATTTGGAATATGCCACGCCGCCGGCAGAATTGTGGCGCTCGGATGACTATCTCGGCATGCTGAGTGAGGGCAATATCGAAATCGCGCCGGCGCACGTAACCGGGCCGGGCGATCTGACCATTCATGCCGCGCTGTTTGCGAAGGGAGAATTTCGCGTCAGAGATTTCGTTCACGGTGACGGCCAGGCCCGGCTGCATCTGCTCGGCAGCCTCAGCGCCGGCACCCTTTCCGCCACCGAACCGCGCTATGCCACCCGCATCGAATTTGACCAGCGCTTTGAAACCCGCCGTCCGCCGCATTTCCCCATGACCGACCGCTATGAAATCGCGCGCTGGGATGAACGCTGGCGCTTCGCCGGCACAGCCGCGGAGTAATCAAGCCGGCAACGTTGCGGCGTTTGTTTCCCGGCCGCTCGCCGGCCACAGGGCACCCCTCTCCTCCCGCCCTTTTGCGCAGTTCCCCTGATCTTGGTCCGTTACAAGTCAGATCTTTGCAAAAAAGACAAAGACTTTTTCCAACTGATGGAAAAACCCAACTGATAAAGCCAAATCCGCTGGGTTCTTCCGTTAGTTGGAGACGATCTTTTTGGTTGCGGCTTGTCCGCGATGTGTGATTAGCTTTTCAAACTTGGAAAAAGATTCCAACTTTTTTCCAACGGATGGAAAAACCCAGCCGATAAAATCTCAACCGTTGGGTTCTTCGATCCGTTGGAAAATTTTGGACCGCCCGAACGGCCGGGTTTTCAGCTTGTCTGAAGCCTGGCGCAGTCTGTTACAACCGAATTCTTCGCAAGAAGGTAGAGATTCTTTCACCGAATGGAAGAACCCAACGGACAAGGCTTTTCGGTTAGGTGATTAGCTCTTCAAACTTGGAAAAAAATTCTAACTTCTTTCCAACTGATAGAAGAACCCAACTGATAGGCATGCCCCATCAGTTGGGTTCTTCTATCGGCTGGAAAATTTTTGTGCTGCCCGAAGGGCCAAGTTCTCAGCTTGCCTGAAAACTTGCGTAGGTCCGTACAGGTTGGACTTTTGCAGGGAAAGCAAAAACTTTCACGCGAAGCCGCTCAAGCGCAGAGGTACGCAGAGAAGAACTTTGCGAATCTTTGCGTCTCCGCGTCTTTGCGAGTCGCTTTTGCTTTTTGGTTGTGGCTCGCCCACGTCGGGTTCTTCGTGCCGTTGCAGATCATCTTCCCGGCTGCGGCATGTCCGCGCTGGCTTGCCGCGCTTTCGACCAGACACGGCGTGCCGCAGCACGGAGACCTTAGAAATAAGTGGCCACGCCGAATTGAACGTTGGCGGCATGCGAAAGATTGCTGAAGCGATCGTGGCTCCACTGGCGCCAGTAGCTCAGGCGGATGACGGTGTCGGCCGTCGGGCGGAAGGCGAAACCGGCGGTGAGACGCGTGGTGCTGTCGCCGATATTCTGCCCGGTCTTGTCGAACTCGCCGTGATTGAGATCAATGTAATCGCAACGGCCGAAGGCAATCACACTCGCCTCTGGCATGTTGAGCATGCGCCGGCGCAGCAACGTGTAGTTGCCCTCCACAAAGAAGCCGCGCTGCTTTTCCGCCAGCAGATCGTCGTCAGCGTGATCCTGCGGCACCTCGATCCGCGCCAGTGCTGCTTCGCCGCGCAGCAGCAGGCGCCGTTGGCGAAACTCCGCATCCACCGCGAGCAGGCGCAAGCTGCGCGGCTCGTCCACCCGCACGCCTTCGCGCTGAAAGGTGTTGTAACGCCCGGTGTAAAGCGACAGGCCAAACTCGCCGCCGAAGCGCGGATTGCACGCCAGCCGGCCGCTGAGCGCGGGCGAACCGTTGTTATCCTCTTCGAAAGCCGCGCCCGCTTTGCCGAACGGAATGCGCGTGCCCTCGCCGCTGCCCAGCACCACGCCCTCGCCCAGGCCATTCACCGCATAGATTTCATAGGTGAAGCGATCGTAGGCCGTGGCATAAAAGGCGCCGAAGAATCCCACGCCCACCTCCGACAACGTGGCCGGAATGATTGCGGTGGAAACCAGCGGCCGGTCGATGACATTGTAGCGCGGGCTGTCGTGCGTGATATTGAAGCGCCCGATCGGCGGCAGCACAATGCCGGCGCGCAGATTCAGCGGCGTGGCGAACAAGACATCAATGAGCGCGGTCTCCAGCGCGATTTCCTCGGTGCCGTGCTCGAATTCCAGCTCGGAGGTCAGCTTGACGTGCTCGGAGATGGCGGAGTAGAGAAACACGTTGAAGCGCCGCTGCTCCAGCGAGAAGCCCTCGCCGATGCCGTCCACGCGCTGGTAGTTCGAATTCATCTCGGCGTAGCCGCCGAGGGCGGTGTTGCCGCCGAGCTTGAGAATGTAGGGGCGATCATAAATGCCGCCGCGCTGAAACGGCGTCGGCAGGCTGTCCGCGGCAGAGGTTTGCGCGCCGGCCGCCAACGCCGTGAGCGCGCCAGGCAAGAAAACCAAAAACAAGATTGACGAAGGTCTCATGATCTCACCCGGATGGTTATGCTGTTCTGGTCTTCCGTGACGGGAAATCGCTGCAACGCTCGCGAAGCAGGTCCTTCGACGACTTCCCCGCTGACATCATACTCCGAGCCGTGGCAGGGGCACTGCAGGGCATTGGGCAGGACGCGCACTTCACAGCCGGCATGGCTGCAGACGGTGGAAAGCGCGATCAGTTGATTGTCATCCAGGCGGCGCAGCAGGATCGCCGCCGGAAAGTTTTGCGGTCGCACCATCAACACGCCGCGAGGCGCACGCAGTGCCGCCGCTTCGGCGATGGGGATGATGATGACATCACCGCGCAGCTCGCCGCGAACTGTGGGCAGGCCGGCAGCGCAGCCGGGCAGCCATTCCGCTGCAGCGGCGACGGCCAGCGTGCCGGCCAGTGTTTGCAGAAACTCCCGTCGCGTTGACATGATTGCAGGACTCACTGTTTGCATCAGGATCGGCCCAGCCGAAGCGCCGGCCCGGGCGGCAGCGATTCGGCCTGGTCACACGCGATCATATCGCGTGATAACGGTTGTCTGGTCAAACTTGGAATGAAACTCCAGCTCTCTCCCGGCGAAGGGAAACAACCCAGCGCGTATTTTCAATGGCTGGATTGTTTCCCCCGGCGTTGCGAACGCTTTCGTGTGCTGCGCGGGCCAGGGCCCCTCCGGCTTGCAAAAATCAGAGTGAATTCAGAAACGCCAGCACCGCCGCCCGTTCGTCCGCGCTGAGATTCGTGAAGTGGGTGCGGCTCTTTTGCGCCTCGCCGCCATGCAACAGAATCGCCGCTTCCAGGCTGGAGGTGCGGCCGTCGTGCAAATAAAACGGCATGCCGCCGAGCAACTCGCCCACCAAGCCCAGACCCCACAGCGGCGTGGTCCGCCACTCCGAGCCGGTGGCCTCGCCTTCTGGATAGTTGTCAGCAAGCGCCGGCCCCATATCATGCAAGAGCAGATCAGAGTACAGCGGCACCCGTTGAAATGCCAGCGCGGCAATTGGACTCGGGCCGGTTTCCAATTCCGGAACGTGACAGCCGGTGCAGCCAATCTCGCGGAACAGCCGCTCGCCGGCACGCACTTGGGCCTGCTCGGCACCGCGGCGCAACGGCGGTCGCAGCGTCTGCAGGTAGATCACCACGTTGTTGATGGTCTCGGTCGGGACTTCGGGATCAGGCACATTGTCGCCGACGCGATTGCCCAAGGCCGGATTGAACAGCTCCTCCGGCTCAAATTCCGAAGTCACGCCGATGTCGTTGCGGTAAGCGGTCACCGTCTGTTGCAGCAGGTTGATCGCAGTGGCTTTGCGGCCGAACCGGCCGAGGTATTTGCCTTCCCGCGAGACTTTTGTTGGATCCAGCCTGAGATAGGGCGGCGGTGCCACAAAATTGGCCCGCCCCGAGATGCCGTCGCCATCAGCATCATTCGGATCCTCCCGCGCCAGAATTGTCTGATCGGGAATGGCTTCAATTAACCCGAGGCCGACGACCAACGGGCCGCCGCGTTCGGAGACAGCGGTGGCTTCCGCCGGCAGTTTTTCGGCGGGATAGCCGGGAATGGCGCGGTCTTGCAGTTGCGGGCCGCCCTGTTCCAGCAGATAATCGAAGCGGTTGGCGGTGGCGCGGCCGAAGCGAATCAGGTTGGTCGAGGGATGGCCGCGACCTTCGGCGGGATGGCAGCTCTCGCATGAGGTTTGATTGAAGATCGGGCCAAGGCCGGTCGCGGGCGAGAACGTCTCGCCAAAGGCTTCATCGCCGGCGAGGTGTGCCGCCAGTTGCGCCGGCGAAAGATTCTCCACCGTGGCATCGAGCACCTGGTTGGGCGGCGGCGCTTCGGTGAGCAGCGTGCCGCACGCCGCCAGCAAGGGCAGGAAAAGTATGAGCACGCGTCTGGCTGTCATTGTCATGTTTTCCTCCGAAGGCTGGATTGCAGCATTCTCTGATTGCACGGGCAGCATTTTTCACCTTGCCGTGTTCGCGAAAATCTTCCCAAACACGAGCAGTACTCAATGCGGCCGCTCAGCCAGCAGCTCGGGCAGTTCCGCGATGCTGGCGAGCAAATGGGTGTGAGAGGATTTGCCGAGTTGCTCGATTCCTTGCGCGCCGGAGAGCACGCCGATCACACCGGCAACACCGGCATTGACGCCGGCCTCGAGATCCAGCACGGTATCACCAACCGTCATCACGCGGCGCACGTCGCGCACCCCGGCGAGCTCCATCGCGCGAAAGATCATGAAGGGCGCCGGCCGGCCCTGCGCCACCTCCTCGCTGCACACCACCGCGGCCAACAGTCTCTCATCCCAACCCAGTTTGGCGAGAATGATGCCGGTGAGCTGGCGGTCGAATCCTGTAGTCAGGGCGATTTTGACGCCGTGCTCGCGCAACCAGGCAAAAGTCTCCTGCGCGCCGGATATCGGATGCACACCCGTTTCCCGGAAGCTCCGCTCCAAATGGCTGCGAAACGACGCTGCCGCGGATTGCACGCGCGCGGCATTTTCCGGCGCGTGGGAACCGAATCTTTGTTCGATGAAAAAGCGCAAGACTTCGTGCTTGGCCGCGCCGCGCCAGGGCCGCAATGCCGGCTCGTCCAGCGCAATGCCGTGCGGCCGCAATGCAGCTTGAAAGGCGCGGACCACGTGGCCGTCATCCGCAACGGTGGTGCCGGCAATATCGCACACAACCAATGCAATCTGATCCATCTGCAATCCATTTTCAGAATTTCGTTAGATGAAACTAATTTTTAGGTGAAGCTAAATATAAATTGGTGGAGACAAATTGCAAGAGAATTTTTGGGGAGAGGCCGGTGGGAACTTTTGGCTGAGAAGCCTTGCAGGCGGAATGACAAATCGAGCGGGCTGCGGCTACCCGCTGGCCCGGCGCAGCGCCGCGAAGAAGTGCGCGTGGCTCCAGGAAATCGATCCAACCCACCCGCTCCGGCCATAATTGCCGGCGCAACGCCGCGATTGCGCCGCAGGCGAGTATGCTGCCATGATCGATGATTGCAACCGATTTACACAGCAGCTCGACTTCCTCCAGCCGGTGTGAGCACAGAAACACCGTGCGCGTGCGGCCGGCGATGAAGCGGCGCAAGTGCTGCAGGAACTCCTCCGAAGTTTCCGGATCAAGCCCGGCGGTGGGTTCATCGAGAAAGAGGATTTCCGGGTCGTGCATGAGCGCGCGGGCGATGTTCAACTTCTGCTTCATGCCCCTGCTCAACCTGCCGGCCAAATGCCGGCGCTTTTCCGCCACATCGAACTGCTTCAACCAGGCGCACAGGCGCTGCTGCAATTCGCTGCCGCGCAGGCCGTGAAGCCCAATGTCACTAACTTTTTCCCCAACGTGGACGAGCCACAACCAAAAAGCAAAAGCGACTCGCCAAGACGCGGAGACGCAAAGATTCGCAAAGTTCTTCCCTGCGTACCACTGCGCCTGAGCGGCTTCGCGTGAAAGTTCTTGCTTTTCCTGCAAAAGTCCAACCTGTAAGGATCTGCGCAAGTTTTCAGGCAAGCTGAAAACTTTGGCCTTCGGGCAGCACAAAAATTTTCCAGCCGATGGAAGAACCCAACTGATGGGGCATGCCTATCCGTTGAAAAAAAGTTGGAATCTTTTTCCAAGTTTGAAAAGCTAATCACCCAACGCGGACAAGCCGCAACCAAAAAGATAGTCTCCACCTGACGGAAGAACCCAGCGGATCTGGCTTTATCAGTTGGGTTTTTCTATCAGTTGGAAAGAGTTCTTGCAAAGATTTGACTTGTAACGGACTGAGGCAAAACAATTGAAGACATGACTGGCAAAAAAATTACTCCAACTATCTGCCTTGTTTGTCAAGATGATGACGGCAGTTTGATAAGCTTAAGCCTGCTTGAGCAAAAGCACTGACAGTAAAATGGCTGTCCTAAATATGCGGTTTGCAATCAGCGCAGAAATTTTCATTGCCGCAACAAGAAACTGTGAATTTCTCTGCCAATCAATTTCTGTCATCGCCTGCATCAAAAGTCAGTGCGATTGGGCCGTAAAGTCCGCCCCCAATTTCCAAATTCTCCTGCAGCGTGAGCTTCTCGTGGAAATTGGTGTCGGTTTGCACGCCGCAGCGCTGCCGCACCCACTGGCTGTCCCGCGGCACCTCGTGGCCCGGCACGAACGCCTGGCTCGCGGTCGGCAGCAACAGGCCGCTGAGCAAACGCCCGGCGGTGGTTTTGCCGGCGCCATTGGGGCCGGGAAATCCGAAGACCGTCACGGGCGCGACCGTGAGATCGACCTGCGCCAGTGCCGTCAGCGTGCCGAGTTTGCTGGCGAGATTGCAGGTGGCGATGACTGGAGGACTCCTGGCCTCGTTCAGGCGGAAGAGGGATGCGCCGGGATTGAGTCGCGCAGGTGCGAGCCGAAGACGCACCCGGCCGCGGAAGGGCAACGAAATTTTGATTGTATGCAAGCATTTTTTCTGCTACCCTTCTGCGGCGCAATCCCCGCGCGCAGATGCTGCAAAAGAGTCAGGGAGCCAACGAGGAATGGAAGGTGTGCTGGAGTTTCTTCGACAATTCTTGAGCCTGCTGTCCATCCCGCTGCTGGTGCTGTTGAACGGTTTTTTCGTGGCAGCGGAGTTTGCCCTGGTGGCGGTGCGGCGCACCCGGGTCGAGGAAATGATTCAAAAAGGCCGCGTGGGCGCCATCGCGGTGCGGCGTGTCATCAACCGGTTGGATGACGCGATTGCCGCCACCCAACTCGGCATCACCCTGGCGAGTCTGGCCCTGGGATGGGTGGGCGAACCGGCGGTGGCGCATCTGTTTGAGCCGGTGTTGCGCTGGCTGCCGGTTTCCCTCTCCGCGGTGGCCAGTCACTCGCTCGCCGCGGTTTCCTCATTCACCCTCATCACGTTTCTGCACGTCGTCATCGGTGAGCTGGCCCCCAAGGCGCTGGCCTTGCAGCGTCCGGACGAAATCTCGGTGGTGGTGGCCACGCCGCTGCTGGTGTTTGCACGCGTCATGCGACCGGCGATTTTGATGATGAACAGCGCCGGCAACTGGGTGGTGCGGCGTCTCGGCTTTCAGCCCGTGTCCGGCCATCAGATGGTGCATTCGGTGGATGAGCTGAGCCTGCTGGTCGAGGAGACCAGCCGGGCCGGCATTCTCTCGCCGGATCAGGCCGTGTATCTGCGCAATGTGTTCCGGCTGTCGGCGAAGCGGGTGCGGGACATTCTGGTGCCGCGCGCCAAGGTCGCTGCGCTCGAAGTGCACGCGCCGGAAAGCGAAATCATGGAAGCGGTACGCGAGGGCGCGCACACCCGCATGCCGGTTTATGACGGCGACTTTGACAACGTCGTCGGCATTGTCAATGCCAAGGATCTGTTCTACTTCTTCAGCCTGCGCGGCATGATCACTTTGAGCGATGCCATGTACCCGCCGGTGTTCTTTCCGCCCGGCATGTCGGTGGCGGTGGCGCTGCGCGAATTTCGCAAACAAAGAAAGCAAATGGCAGTGGTGAAGGAGCGCAATGGCCCGGTGCTCGGCATTGTCACGCTCGAAGATGTGCTGGAGGAAATCGTCGGTGAGATCGAGGATGAGCACGACGCGCCGGAGGAGGAATAATCTGCAATCGTTTGACTGGCCGGCCTTGGCAATGCAGCCATGCAAATTGGCATTTCGCCTGCCAATTTACTCGACCCGCAAGCCGGTCTTGCTCTCGCTTTCGGCGGGCACCTGCTCCCCGCGAGGCAAAACTGACCGCGTCCCCACTGCAACGTATCGCCAATTGGGCGCCTTTCACCTTCTCTTCCCAAAACAAGCGAAACAGTCTTACCTCGTGTGCTTGACGCAAGTGGCGTTGCGCTTGACCACTGACACCAGGGCATTGCCATTTGAAGAATTGGCGCAACGATCGATCACAGATTGACCGCCACGCTGGAATCCCCAGGCATTTAGTGTTTCAAAACCAAGACAAAAGTCTGAAAGACATTGTGCCCAAGTCATCACAGGATCCTTGGCATGGGGATGACCGTGCATGAAAAGACAAAAGCCTTTTCCAACGGGTGTCCGTCCCAGAACACCACCGCTCGGGCGGTTCGTTGGGGGCAACCGCGCATGCGATTCGATTTGTGCACGTTTTGGGGCCAAGCGCCCGGGCGGTTTCCTGATTTCTGAACAAACACTACATAAGCGGATTGCCGCACGCGGCGGGCAAGGCGTGAGCTTCGGAGGGGCGCGGGCTTTGTGCCAGCATCATTCTCAGGGCATTTCCGCTGGCGATGGCTTTTGCATCAAGCCACGGCTCAGCCGTGGTTGAGCGAGAGGGAGATTCACACGGCATTTCCGATGGCTTCAGCAGCAAGCCACGGCGCAGCCGTGGTTGAGCGAGAGGGGATTCACGCGGCATTTCCGATGGCTTCAGCAGCA